>DASCOT010000185.1:0-16983 GCA_036012155.1 Acidobacteriota bacterium | reverse complement strand
ATCACCACGCTTCGAATGCCGAGGATTTGCATGGTCGGATAGTCGGCAACCAGCAACTTGATGATGGCATCCTGGATAGCGAAGACCGCTACGGCACCGATGGCGCAGACGATCGCCACTGCGGAGCTTCTGTCCGCTGCCGGCGGCGCTGGTTGCACGGAGAGGGCGGGTGGCTCCACGGGAACGGTCATTGCTCTGCGTTCGACCTCATGGCCCGACAACGGGCGCGGAGCTCATTAGGGCCAAGCCGATTGCCATCCATGGCTCGCGGCAGCGGGCAGCAGTGCCCGCCGTATCATATCCGGACCGCGACGCACCGCTGGGACCGTGGACTCGCGTCTCGAGCGACTACTACGAGCGCGCTTTCCTCGCCTGGGAGCGCGAACTTGCCGGCGGGCCGTGAGCGAATCACGCCCCGAGTGCGGTGACCGGCTCCTTGTTTCTGCGGCAAGAATCCTGAAAGTTCTTGTCAGAAGGCTATCGGTACGTGCGCCAGGGGACTAGGATCGCGCCGGGGGTTGTCAAACTGGGGGAGAGTATGCCGCAACGGCATGGTGAGTATCGGGGAGGTGACGGTTGCTACACCCGTTAGCCCAGTGTACCTGCACAACAGCGCGGGCGTGGAGCATCGCCACCCTCACGTTGTCCGGGTTCTTCTCGATCCGACCGATCGAGGAACCACTCTACCCGGAGCTCGAGACACATGTCTCGTGCGACGGTGGGGAGGGATGGCGAACCGGAGCGAGATCCGACTCCGGAGACGCCAGTGGCGGTGCTGCTCTGGCAAGCACCAGCACGGCGCTGCCTTGCGTCTGGTACGGCGATAGAACATAGACCGCAAGGTAGCCCGTCTGATCTCGCCTTGTGCACCGCTGGCGGGCGCGAGACCATCCCCCGTCGTGCGGTCGCCCACTGGCCGCATTCCCCTTAGCACTCGCATCCCCTGGAGTGAACGACCTATGTCCGATATGTCTCGCAACACCGCTGCACGGAGCGCGTGCTTCCTCTTGGGGCTGGCGATCGCCTTCGCCGTCGTCCCCGTATCGGCGGTTCAACATGACCCGCTGAGCGATCCGGCTCGACCTGCCGAGGAGCGTACGCGCGACGCGGGCAGCAAGCCTCTCGAGGTCTTTGGTTGGCTCGGGGTGGGACCCGGAAGCGCCGTAGCGGACCTGATCCCCGGTGGCGGCTACAACAGCCACGTATTGGCCCACATGGTCGGTGCTAGCGGGCGTGTCTTCAGTGTCGGTACAAGTGCCGATGGCAAGGCGCGGCTCGCAGAGCGCTTCGCGGCCGCCGGACTCGACAATGTCGAGGTGCACGAGGATCTGGGCGCCGTCCCTGACGCCAGCGTTGATGTTTGCGTCGTGGTGCGAAACGTCCACGACATGCTCATCCCCGAGGTCGCCGAGCAATACGGCATGCAGCCCGACCCCATCTTCACCGAGCTCCGGCGATCGCTGAAGCCTGGCGGCGTGCTCGGCGTTATCGACTCGCGTATGCCCGGCGAGGGCGTTGACAGCGACACCCACAGAATCTCGGAGGCTCTGGTCATCGCCGAGATCGAGGCACGCGGATTCGAGCTCGTGGATCGGTCCGAGTTGCTCGCCAACTCCGGTGACGACTTCGCCCAGCCCTACTGGGACAGCCGGTTCTCGGTGGATCGCATGCTGCTGAAGTTCCGTAAGTCAGCGAACTAGTTCCGCGAGTCCGCGGACCCCAGGAAACAGGGCGCGGCCGGCGGTGGATGCCAGCCGGCCGCACCTTGAAGTACGCTATGGGGGCGGATGTGGTGTGGGGGCCACGCCGTGCTAGTCGCAGCACGTGCCAGGTTGCGCGTCGGCTACGTCTACGCCCCGCAAATTGTGGGTGGTTCGATGAGACGGCTGTGGGGAAGCGCTGTGCTCGTTGTTTTGCTCGGCCACGCCAGCCCGGCGCTGGCGCAAGGGGGACTCGCCGCCGAAGGCCCCTATATCGCGGGCTCGGTAGGGGCGGCATTGATTCGGCTCGATATAGACGACGTCGATCTCATCGACGACACGACGATCGCCTGGAAGGCGGGCCTCGGCTATCGAGGACGCTATTTCGCGGTGGAGGTCGACTATCGTTCGCTACGCGAGCTCACTGCCGCCTTCCCGGGCGCCGATCTCACAGCGAGCACCACCGGCTTTCAAGGGTCGATGATGCTCATCCTTCCGGCTGGACCGGTCGATCTTTTCGGACGTGGTGGCTGGTTTCGATGGAAGCACGAGAGCGGGATTGCAGCGGATATCACGGAGACAAAGGGCACCGACTTCGCCTACGGAGTCGGGATAGCGTTGCGGCTGGGGACGTTCTCCCTGCGAGCTGAGTACGAACGCTTCCAGGTCGATTTTCTCCGCGACCTGCAGATGGTGACCGCCGGCATCACGATCGGGTTCTAGCCTCCGCAGAGGAAACCAATCCACAACGGCTCTCGGACCCCCGACGAACGGGCTGTCGCGCCTACTCGTAGCGCAGCACGTCCATCGGGTCGATGCGCATTGCCCGTCGCGCCGGGATCCAGACCGCCAACAGAGCCACCGCGAGAAAGACCAACGCGACGATGGTCAGTGACGCCGGATCCGTCGGCTCGATCTCGTACAGCATCGATTCCAGCAAGCGCGTCAGGGTCATCGCCGCGACGATACCCAACGCCAGACCGGCCCCGGCTAGCAACATGCCCTGGCTGAGCACGCGGCGTAGGATCCCACCGACCGGCGCACCGAGAGCGCGCCGAATCGCGTTGTCGCGCACACCCTGCTGCACCGAATACGACAGCATGCCGTAGATCCCGACCGCAGCCAGCACCAGCGCCAGCAGCGCAAGCGCACCCACCAAGCTGGCGTAGAAACGCGGCTCGGCGACCGAATCCGACATCCGGTCGCGTATGGTGGCGGCGCTGAGCACGAGGAGCGCACCCTCTGACTGCCGCAGCACCGTGCGAACCGCAGGCAGGACGCTCAATGGGGCCGGGCCTGTCCGGATCAGCACGTGGGCCGTTCTGAACAGCCTCGGCACCATGCCCTCGGACGCCTGACGATAGGGCAGAAAGATATCGGCCTGCGGTGTCGGATCGACACCGGCAGTGCGAACGTCGTCGACGACCCCGACGATCTCGAGTTCCTGCCCGCCAACGAAGGGCATCCTCTCCCCCACCGGATCGCGATCGCCGAACATGGCTTTCACTCCGGAGCGGCTCAGGACGGCCACCGCCAGCGTCTCTGGCCGATCGTCGCGATTGATGAGCCGTCCTGCGACAGGGGCGGCACGCAGCGCCTCGAAATAGGCATTCTCGACCATGCGCACACCCACCGGCGTCGGGCGTTGCTCGGGCGACGGGGGCTCCCCATCGCGCTGCGTCGACATCGCCACGCGGATGTTGGCGGGCAGATAGGGCGGCTGGCTGGCGACGGTCGCCGATAAGATCCCCGGCACGGCCTCCAGCCGCAGCACCAGATCATCGTAGTAGTTGAGGTGTGACGCGGCGTCAGAGTAGGCATTGGCTGGCAGGCTGATGTGTAGATGCAACAGGTTGTTGGGGTCGTAGCCCGGGTCGACGCTCGCCAACCGTAGGAAGCTCGCCAGCAGCAGGCCGGCTCCGACCAGCAGCACTACCGACAGCGCCACCTCGGCCGTTACCAGCAACTTGCGCAGCGCGTTGCGGCCAAGCCCGCGGGTGAGCCCGAAGCTGCCGAACTCCTCCTTCAGGGCACGCGTCAGATCGAGTCGCGTGGCTCCGCGTGCCGGGATCAGGCTGAACAACACTGCGGTGACCACCGCCACCAGAAGCGTGAAGCCGAGCACGCGGACGTCGATTCTTACCCCCTCCAGCCGCGGGATGAAGTCAGGGCTCAAGGCGCCCAGCAACCGTAGGCTACCGAAGGCCAGCCCAAGGCCCATCACCCCGCCAGCGAGCGCCAGCAACAGGCTCTCGAGGAACAGGTACCGGGACAGCGTCCACTTGCCGGCCCCGAGAGCCGACCGCACGGCGATCTCCTTGCGGCGTTCCACCGAACGCGCCGTAACCAGGTTGGCAACATTCGCACAGGCGATGAGCAGGACGAACCCGACCGCCCCCATCAGCGTCAGCAGCGATCGGCGTACCGAGCCGACGACCTCCTCCTGCATCGAGATCACTTCGGCCCGGCGATCGTCGAGGGTCGCGATGTCCTCCTGGCGCAGACCACGGACGAGGGCGGTTCCCTCCTCGGCGGCCATCTCGAGCGTGACACCGGGGTTCAACCGTGCAACCACTCGACCCCAGAGCTCGAGCCGGTCCTCGGCCTCCTCGCCTCCATCGCCACCTTGGCGTCCACCATCCCTTTGGCCGCCACCCGCTCCCGGCCCGCCACCCTCACCGGGTCCGGAGCCACCCGAAGCTGCACCGGGTGCACCGGCACCGCCCTGGCGGTCATCGCGCTCGCTGCGCACCCAGGCACCCGATCTCGCCGCCTCCTCGGCACCGCCGGCCAAATCGGGGAGCGATGACAGCATGGGCACGTAGTACTCGACGGAGGCGTCCGGGAACTGGACGCCCGGGGGAGTGACGCCGACGACGGTCCGATTACGATCATCGAGGCGCAGCTGGGTGCCAACCACGGCCGGATCACCACCGAAGTACCGTTGCCAGGCGCTGTGTCCGAGGACGACGACATCGTCCTGCCCGGGCTCCTCCTCGTCCGGGGTAAACGTCCGGCCGATCAGCGCGTCCACCCGCAGTAGCGTGAACAGCGCCGGCGACGCCGCCAGCCCGTTCAGCCGCACTGGCTCCTCGAGGCTGGTGATGGTGGCCTCCTGCTGCGAGCACATCGCCATCTGCTCGAACGAGCGACTGGCGGAGCGCCACTCGAGAAACAGGTCCTGTGAGGCACCCGAGGGCCCGATGCCGTCGAGTCCACCGTCGCCGCGCTCGTTGATCACCACGATCGACTCGGGTTGGTCGTAGGGCAGCGGCCGCAACAACACGCCGTCGACGACGCTGAAGATCGCGCTGTTCGCCCCCACCGCTAGTCCGAGAGTCAATACCACCACACCACTGAACGCCGGCGCCTTCACCAGCGATCGCGCCGCCTGTCGCAAGTCTTGCAGCAGGTTCATGATCCACTCCGTTAGCCGCCCCTTGCCGGGGTCGACTTGATAGTCGACATGACCACGCCCGTACGGGCTTCGCGCCAGGCTCAGCACGTCGATCCAATACCGTCCCGCCGCCCGCCAGCGACCCTCTCTGTGCAATCGGAGCTCGAAGAGCTCCCGGAGATCTCCCTCCACCACATCCCGATAGCGTGGTCGGCACAGCCGGTGCAACAACCAGGCGGCGAACCACGGCGGCGCCGGTTGTCGCTCAGGCATCGTGCGGCTCCACCACCCGCCACATCGCCTCACGGTCGGCGCGCATTCGTTCGAGCGCCACACGACCCGCCTGCCGGATCGTGAACGTGCGCTTGCGACGTCCGCCTCGGTCGGCTCCTGGCTTCCCGACACGTGAACGGAGGTACCCTTTACGCTCCAATCTGTCGAGGGCCGAGTAGATCGCCCCGATGGTGACGCCCCGACCGGTGCGCGCCTCGATCTGCTGCTGTACACCGACGCCGTACCCCTGTTGGTCGAGACCGAGCACCGCCAGCAGAACCAATTCCTCGAGCTCGCCCAGATGCCTACCTCTCATTTCGAACCTCCGCGACCGGGGCGGATGGTCGAGAGGCCACCCGTCTCCTCATGCGATGCCACGGCAACGGCGAAAGTCGAGGGTTTCTTCGGCAAATGCGAACTTCGCGCGACCGTCCGCTCAGGCGAGCGGCCAGAAGATCGGAACGAGCAGCAGGAGCACGCCCACGGCGATGAGACTCAGCGGCACCCCGGCAAGAATGAAATCGCGAAAGCGATACCGGCCTGGCGAGTACACGAGCAGGCATGCGGGCTCGAACGGGGCAATGAACGACAGGGAAGCGGCGAGCGTGACGAGGACCGCCAACGCGCGTGCGTCGATGCCGATACGTGCCGCGACCGACAACGCGACCGGCAGGACCACGAGGGCAGCGGCGGCGTTCGACAGCGGCTGGGTAAGCACCATCGTCAGAACGACGAAAGCAGCCATGACCGCGTAGGTCCCGAAAGGCAGCATCGCGTCGGCCAATAGACGTGCTACCCAGTCCGCCGCCCCGGTCTTCTGCAGCGCCACCCCGAACGACGTCATGCCGCCGATCAGCACGATGACCCGCCAGTCGATCATCGAGTACATCTCGTCGACGGCCACGCACCGCGACAATACGACGACCAGCACGGCCAGCAGAAAGCCGATCGACAGGGGCATGATTCCCGTGCTTCCCGCCAGCACGGCGCCCAGCAGCGCCCCCAGCACGATGGCTCCCTTGCGCCGCGCCGAGGGCTCGTGCGCCACCTCGCCGATCAGGCGTAGGTCGCCCGTCGCCTCGAGCAGACCCAGCTGGTCCTCGCCGCCGCGCACCAGCATGATGTCCCCGACCGCAAGGCGCAGGTCGCGCAATCCGATGGCGTACGGAACGCCACGACGATGGATCGCCAAGACCGAGGCGCCGTAGCGATTGCGCAAGCCAATATCACGCAGCGTTCGACCCAAGAACAACGACCCCGGCATGACGATCGCCTCCACCAGGGCCACGGAATCACCGCCCAGATCCTCGTCGGCCAGCGGCGTCGGGCGCTGAAAGTCCAGCCCCGGCATGGCCTCGAGATCGAGCAGCGCCCGTCGGTCTGCCTCGATCACCATGACATCGCCAGCCCGCAAGATGCCGGCGCGACGAGGCAGCAGCCGCTTCCCGGCGCGCAGCACCGCCAGCACGTAAACTCCCCTATCCGCCAGATCAAGCGCTACCAGATCCCGGCCGACGAGCTCGCTATCAGAATCCAGCACCACCTCGGACAGGTAGCGCCCGAGGTCGTACTCCTCGCTCAGCGACGGCTTCGCCGTCTTCGGCAGCAGGCGGTATCCGAATCCGACCGTATAGGCGATCCCGAGAACGGCCATTGCCGCTCCCACCGGCAACAGCTCGAACATCCCGAGCGGCTCGAGCCCGGCGCGCTCCATGAAACCGCTAGCGGCGAGATTCGCGGAGGTGCCGATCAGCGTACAGGCGCCGCCGAGCATCGACGCGTAGGCGAGCGGAATGAGGAATCGGCTGGGGCTGAGTTGGCTCCGACGCGAGAACTCGATGACCGCCGGCGTTAGCACGGCGGTCGAGTTGGTGTTGCTGAGGAAGCTCGACATGGCGGCGGAGAGCGTCATCACCACCCCGACCACCCGAGGCTCGCTGTTGCCGGCCAAGGCGTGTAGCCACCGGCCGACCTCCTCCATCACCCCGGTGCGAACCAGGGTGCCTGAAAGAATGAAGATCGCGCACAACACCATGATCACGTCGCTGGCGAAACCCGCAAACGCCTCGGCCGGCGTCAGGATACCGAGCAGCACCAGCGCCAGGACCAGGCTGATCGCCACCACGTCGATCGGCAGCCACTCCATCGAGAAGACCACCATGGCCGCCGCCAGGAGGGCGAGGAGAAGACCGATCTCGAGGGTCACCGGCGTCGGCCGATGTCGCGAACCTCACCCTCGCCCCGCAGCCCGGCGACACGTACCCGGCTGCCCGGCGGAGCGCTCGCTATCGGAGCGCTCGTGCTATTCGAGCAGGCGCGCGCGGCGAACATAGTCGAGCCTCGGAAAGTCGCGCTCCAGATAACGGTTGCCCTGCGCACCAATCCGTCCCTGGTCGGGCCCCGCACCCGAAGGAGGTCCGTCGCCGTACCCGTTGTGGAGACTATCCAGCACACCGAGGCCTTCGACGATCTCACCGAAGGGCGGAAAGCCCTGACGGTCGAGAAAAGCGTTGTTGCCGATGCTCAGGAACAGCTGAGTGGTGCGGGTACCGGGGCCAGCGTGAGCGAACGTGATGCGGCCGCGAGAATTGGTCTCCCCGATGCTCGGATCGTCTGGCATCTCAGCGGCATCCCAGGCAGCATTCACTTCCGGATCGCCGTTCATTCCGAACTGCGCCACGAAGCTATCGACAACCCGGAAGAACCTCACGTCGGTGAAGAACCCGACACGCACCAGATTGTAGAAACGATCGGCGCCCAGCGGTGCCCAGTCACGATGAACCTGCAGCACCATTTCGCCCTTGGTGGTATCGAGAACGACGCGGTATTCCGCCGGAGCGGCGGCGTTGGCGTCGGGGTGTGCCGGGTTCAGCAGAGGCGGCAGGACGACCGGGGTCGGCTCGGGTTCGGGGTCGGGCTCTGCCAGCGGCTGCGTCTCTTCAGGTGGCGGCTCGGCCGGCAGTGGCTCGGCCGCGGCCGGAGGATCACTGTTGCCGCTTGCGTCCTCGGCGGCCGGCTCGGCGCCCCCGCAAGCGACCAGGATCGCCAACAACGACATCATCCAAAGCGAACGAAGCCAGCACATGCGGTTACCTCGAGGTCTGGGTATTGAACAGGCTCGGTATTGAACGGTAGGAGCGCCAGTAGTCTACCGGTCGCCCGCGCGTCTCGCGCGAGCGGTCCCGGGCGCCGCCGGGCGACAAGCCCTCCCCTCGCCCCCCGGGGCCGCGAGTGTTTTGCCTATGTATTCGTAAATGGATATAGTCAAACGTGAAGCTTTCTCTCCTCCAGCACACCGGTACTCCATGCCGCGAACAACCAGCGAGCCCGAAGCCAACCTGCCGCTACGACCCGTCGTGTTCAGCATCCTGGTTGTGCTTCGAGAGGCGCCACTGCACGGCTACGGGATCATGCAGCAAGCCAATGAACACGTCGGGCAACAGGCGATCCTCGGTCCCGGCACCCTTTATCGGACGCTCAAAGAGCTGCGTGCCCAGGGATTGATCGAGCATACCGACGTCGACGACGGCGAAGACGCGCGTCGCCAGTACTACCGGCTCACCCCGGCCGGCAATGAGGTCGCCGCTGCAGAGGCTCGGCGTTTGGCCGATCTGGTCCGACGCGTTGACGTTGATCTCGCGATGCCGGCACAGGAGACCAGGTGAAGCAACGATCCCCCGGTGCCGAGCGCGTCTGCGCGGCACTGCTGCGATTGACCCCAGCAGCTCTCCGGCACGAAGCGGCCACCGAGATGCTCTCGATCTTCCGCGACAGTCTTCGCGCTGCCCGGTCGTCGGGCCGGCCGTTGGCCATGTCGCGCTTCTGGGTGTCCACGCTGCGCGACCTGTGGCGCACCACCCGCAGCCCGCACGATGCGGCGCCGCTCCTCCGCCATCGAATCCACTCCGAATCCCCAGACGGTGCTCCGATGCTCGACCTACTCCTCAAGGACCTACGCTTCGCTATACGCTCGCTGGCTCGCTCTCCCGGCTTCTCGATCGTCATCGTGCTGACGCTGGCGCTGGGAATCGGTGCCAACACCGCGATCTTCAGCGTCGTTGACGGCGTTCTGTTGCGCCCCCTGCCTTTTCCCGAGCCTCACCAACTGGTCGCCGTGTGGGCTGACTACACGCAGATCAACGGTCGGCAGCGCGAGTGGCTCTCGTTCCCCGACTTCCACAATCTGCGCCAACTATCGGAGGTTTTCGAGGAGGTCGGGACCTGGAGCTTCTGGGGCCCTACGCTGACCGACCACGGTGACGAGCCCGAGCAGATCTCGGCGGTGCAGATGAGTCAGGGGTTGCTTTCGCGCGTCCTGCGCGTCTCTCCCGCCACCGGTCGTGGTGTTCTGCCCGAGGAAGACGAGCCCGATGCAGAGCGCGTCGTAGTTGTCAGCCACCGGCTGTGGGAGCGTGTCTACCAATCGTCCGACGACGCCGTCGGAAGCACGATGCAGCTCGACGGCGAGCCGTACACCATCGTCGGGATCATGCCCGCCGATCTGAGACCGCCGTTCATCCCGCGGGCGGATGTCTGGGCTCCGCAGCGCGAGGATATCTCACAGCACTTCGGCGGTCGGGGCAGCGCGTCCTATCTCGCCCTGGGTCGGCTCCGGGAGGGTGTCAGCGTGACCAGCGCTCAGGCAGCTGCGAGCGCGCTCGGAGCGCGGCTGGAAGCCGAGTTTCCGGAATCCAACACCAACCGGGGGTTCTTCATCTACCCGCTGCACGACGATCTGGTCAGCTCCGCATCAACGGCGCTTTGGGTCTTGCTGGGGGCAGTCGGCTTCGTGTTGCTGATGGCGTGTGTCAACGTCGCCAACCTACTCCTCGCACAAGCGTCCTCTCGCGCTGGTGAGATCGGCGTGCGAACGGCGCTTGGAGCCAGCCGCCATCGCATCGTGCGCCAGCTGCTGGCGGAGAGCGCATTGCTGGCGAGCGTCGGCGGAGTACTGGGCGCAGCGCTGGGGTTTGCCGGCACGCGGCTCCTGGTCAGGATGGCACCTTCGGGCACACCGCGGATCGAGCATGTTGCGCTGGACGCGCGCGTGCTGGTCTTCACGGCCATCGCCAGTCTTGGCGCGGCGATTGTGTTCGGGTTGCTGCCGGCGCTGCGCGCTTCACGGACCGACGTGCAGGCGGCACTCAAGGAGGGCGGGCGCAGCGGCGACGGCGCAGCACACGGTCGTCCACTGCGCTCGGCGCTGGTGGTCGTGCAGGTGGCGCTGGCGTTGGTGATGCTGGTGGGCGCCGGTCTTCTATTGCGTACCTTCCAACAACTCAACGCCGTCGATCTCGGCTTCCGTACCGAAAGGCTGCTCACCGTGAGCCTCAACCTGCCCGGCTCCCGATACGCGGACGGCACCGATCAGGTGGCCTTCTATCAAGAGCTCGAGCGCCGCCTGCGCGCCCTGCCAGGTGTGGAGAGCGTCGGGGCGGTCAACTCGCTGCCGCTGGGCGGTCGCGACGGCGACGCCGATTTCAACGTCGAGGGAATGGCCCCCGCCGAGTCGGGCGAGTCGCGAGTATCGTGGATTCGGCGCGTCACGCCACACTACGGTGACGCGATGGGGATGCGCCTCACCGCCGGGCGATTCTTCAACGAGTCGGACGATACACAGGCCGCACGCGTCGTCGTCGTCAACGAGACCCTCGCCAGCCGCTACTTCCCCAACGCGGATCCGGTAGGCAAACGAATCTACTTCGGCAGCGACGACGACCCCACCTACCGCACGATCGTCGGTGTCATCGGCGACACCAAGCACTTCGGGATCGCCCAAAGCGCACGCAACGCCACCTATTTCCCGTACGCTCAGGTCCCCACCGGGTTCATGACCATGGTGATCCGCACTACCGGCGACCCGACCTCGGTGACCCCCGCCGTCCGACGCGAGATCACCGCCCTGGACAGGCTGTTGGCCGCATCGAACATCGGCACCATGGAAGCGGTGGTGGGAAGCTCGCTCGCAATAGAGCGGTTCGTGGCCACCCTGATGTCGGCCTTTGCGCTGGTCGCCCTGACCTTGGCCGTCGTCGGGCTGTACGGAGTGGTGTCCTACGGTGTCAGCCTGCGTCAGCGTGAGATGGGCGTGCGGATGGCGCTCGGGGCCGGCGCCGGCGATATCCGCCGCATGGTCGTGGGTGGCAGCCTCGGGCTGATCGTCATCGGCGTCGCCCTCGGCCTGGCCGGCGCGCTCGCCGTGACTCGCCTACTCGAAGGTCTGCTATTCGATGTGCGACCCACCGATCCGGCCACGTTCGGTGCAGTCGTCGTGACCCTCTTTATGGCCGGCGGCGCCGCGGCGCTCGTTCCGGCCCGGCGCGCGGCGCGCGTCGATCCGGCGGCGGTGCTCAATCGCGAGTGAAAGCGCCGCTCAGCTGCTGACCCTCTTGAGCATCCGGTACCAGAACTCGATCGCGTCGTGGAACTCCTTCACGCCGACACGCTCGTCGAGACCATGGGCGCGGGAGTCATCCGGATCGCTGAAGATCGCCGACAGCGCATACACCGGGATGCCGGCGTTGCGAACGTAGAGGCCGTCGGTAGCGCCGGTGCCCATGTTGGGAATCACCGGCGTTCCCGGCCACATCTGCTGTACGAGCGCTTCGATCGGACCCATCAGCTCGGGGTCCCACGCCGACGGCTGGCTCGGCGTCGCCACCCCGGTCGGGCGAATCGATACCTCCTCGTCGTCGACGACTTCGCGCAGTACAACCTCGGTCTCCTCGGGTGTGCGCCCTGGCAGGATGCGGCAGTTCACCGTGGCCTTGGCGGCCCGCGGTAGGGCGTTCTCAGCGTGGCCACCGCTGAGCATCGTGGCCACACACGTGGTGCGCAAAGTGGCGTTGAACAGAGGACTCGAACGAGCGAGCTCGTGCGCCGCGTCGATGTCCACCTGCTCGCCGGCAACGGCGCGCATCAGATCGCCGGTAGACCCATGCTGGAGAGCCGCGGAGCGCTCGAAGAACAGTCGGGTGCCAGCGTTCAGCTCAATCGGAAAGCTGTGGCTTTCGATCCGACCCAGAGCCTTGGCCAGTCGGTAAATGGCGTTGTCGGGCCGGGGTAACGAGCTGTGTCCACCCGGATTCGCGGTTTCGAGCTCATAGCTCTGATAGAGCTTTTCGCTCGTCTGTACCTTGAACGCCTGCGGCTCACCGTTGGGGTCGTAGGCCCCGCCACCTGAATCGGTGTTCAGGGCGAGCTCGGCATCCACGAGGTCGCGGCGCTGATTGACCAGATGATTGATGCCATCGCCGGTGGTCTCCTCATCGCCGGTAAGCACCATGATCAAGTCTCGATCGGGGCTGTAGCCCTCCTGACGCAGCCGGATGAAGTTGGTCACCAGGGTGGTCGCGCCGGCCTTGTTATCGCTCGTTCCCCGGCCGTAGTAGTAGCCATCTTCCTCGACGAAGGTGAACGGATGAACTTGCCAGGCACCGGGCTCGGCACCGACAACATCCACGTGTGCCATCAGCATCACCGGGCGGCGGGTACCGGTACCGACGTATCGCACCACGAGGTTGGGAACATCGCCGGGGCTGCGGACCAGCGTCATGTCATCGGCCTCGAAACCCGCCTCGGCAAGCCGCCCCACTACAATTTCAAGCAGTGCCGCGGTCTCGTCGGTAGCTGTACTGACCGACGGAGACTCGACCATCTCGCGCAGGATCTCGGTCGCCAGTTGCTGATAACGATCGGACTGCTGACCCGCCGAAGCGGGACTCACCCACGCCACCGCCAGGATCGTGGCGGTAAGCGCGACGCTAGCTTGCTTCCAACGGGGCATGGCATGCACTCCGGACGTGTGAGGAAACCGCCCGCCGAGTGCTGGGCGGCGATCGTCGTACCAGGCATCGGCGTGGCCTCCATCATCGGGGCCGCAACGGATCTGCCGCGACGCTCTCGCCGATCTGCCGCAGCTCGTCAACTAGGCGAGCAACAATCTCGGGACGCTCGGCAGCCAAATCGAACACCTCGAAGCGATCCTCGGCGAGATTGTAGAGCGTCGGGCTCTCGAGCTCCCGGTCGACCAGCAGCTTCCAATCGCCATCGCGCAACGCGTAGTGGAAGCCCTGCTCGTCATCGAACTCCCAGTACAGGGGTCGCTGGCGCTGCCAGCTTTCGCCGCGCAACAGTGGCGAAAGGTCCTCCCCGTCGATCGGCCGGTCACGCGGCACATCGAAGCCGACTACGGCCGCCAGCGTCGGCAACAGATCGTAACCGCTGACAGCCGCATCGCTGAGCGAATCAGGGGCCACGATTCCCGGCCAACGAATGATGGCCGGCACGCGGATACCGCCCTCGTACAGCTCGTGCTTCCGACCCCGAAGCCCACCGGTGCTGCCGTAGATGTTGATCTCCCACCAGCGGCGCCAGTCGGTCGTCACCGGACCGTTGTCCGAGGCGAAGAAGACGAACGTGCGATCGCGAAGGCCGAGCTCGTCGACGCGATCCAGCAGTCGTCCGATCTGGTGGTCCATGTACGTGATGTTGGCGTAGTACTCGCCCGGCCCGCGGGCTGCCAGGTTAGCCGGCGGAGTAGACAGGCCGTTTTCCAGCGGATCGGGGACACCATCAGTGTAGTCGCCGTAAAGGGCGTTGTAATCGGACGGGTTGGCAATTGTCGAGTGCGGCTCGATCATCGGCACGTAGAGGAGGAAGGGCCTTTCTGGATCGCGTCCCTGGAGCCAGCCGATCGCCTCATCGATGACGATGTCGGCGGTGAACCCCTGCATCTCACCCACGGCTTGGCCGTTGCGAAAGAAGTTGCGTGGGTTGCGGTTGTGCGGCACCGGCCAGCCATGCAACGCCAGCCAATGATCGAAACCGTGGTCACCCGGTTGGGTGTGCTCGGCTACTTCCGGGCCACCGTTCAAGTGCCACTTACCGATCATCGCCGTCTGATACCCGACGGCTCGTAGCAGCGTCGCGATGGTCACTTCGCCCGCTCCCAGCTGGACGTCCGTCCGCGGCGGAATCCAGCTCTCGATGCCGGTGCGAAACGGCGTCCGCCCGGTGAGCAGCGCGGCACGCGACGGGGAGCACAGCGGCGAGGGCGCATAGTACGACGTGAAGCGCATTCCCTCGCCTGCCAGTTGATCGAGGTTGGGAGTCTGCAGCGTATGGTGGCCGTAGACGCCCAGATCCCCGTAGCCGAGGTCGTCAGCGTAGATGACCAAGACATTGGGGCGCCCGTCGATCGCTGCCGCCCCTCCGCCAACGCCGCCGATCGCCGGCATCGCAAGCGCCAGGACGACACAGAAACGAAGCACAGCTCCTCCAGACGTTGTTGTGCCGTTGCACGGTGCCAAGGGCGGCCAGCATGCTTTGAGACCGGCGCGGCCTGATTCTAACCGCTTGGCCTCAATGAGCAGCGGAGTGCGCCACCCGCTCGAAACTCCTTGCCCGACGTACGATTCGGGCTGCTTGCCGGGTGCGCCGCTGCGTAGCTTCGATGGTGAATACCTAACACCGTCCTTACCACGGCACCCATGAGCTGCTTCCTCGTCGTTAGCGCGCCTGCAAGCCGCCGGAATATCGCCTCCGAGGCGTTCGCCCGTGGTCTGAGCAGTGCCCGGGAGCTGCTCCGAGTCGAGCCACACCAGGTGTTCCGGGGTGACGGGAGCCTCGCAGCGACGTTCTGCCGCCAAGACGGTAGCGGCGGCGAGATGGCCCTCGAGCCAAGCGGGGCCGGATGCCTGCTGACCTCGGGAACTTGGTTTCATCGTGGCGGTGCAACCGACCCGATGCAACTTCTCGAGCGCTTGCGCAAAACCGATCACATATCGTTGGCTCGACGCGCGCGACGGTCGTGTTACCGCCTTCACCGACATCCTGGGAACCGGTCGGTGTTACGTCCGGGAGCTCGGAGACGGGACGGTGGCGCTGAGCGGATCATCGCTGCTCCTTGCGGCGCTGGCGCCAACCGACCTGGATCCGCTGGGTGCCCAGGAATTCCTCTACATAGGCGACATTTACGAGCACCGGACACTCTTTCGCGATATCAAGAAGCTCGGGCCGGCGGGCAGCGTCATCGCAAGAGGAGATCAGGTCGAGTGGCCGGCTCGCTACTGGAGTGCTGCAGAGCTCGAGCCCGAGTCACTGGCCGGGGCAGCGGCGCTCGACGCGGTAGGCGCGGCTCTTCAGGATGCTGCCCGGCAGATCGATCGCCGCTTCAGTAGCCCGATTTGTGACCTCACCGGCGGCTATGACTCACGGGCGATCGTCGCCCAGTTCCTCAGTGCAGGCATTCCGTGCACCACCGCGGTGGCGGGTCGGCCGAACGATCCCGACGTGCTGACCGCAAAGACGCTGGCCGCCGTTGCCGACCTCGAGCTCGTAACGCCACAGCCCGCAGTCACCTTCGACCAGATCGAGGAAACGCTTCGCTGGACCGACGGTGAGTACGACATGATGTCGTTCCGGCGCATCGCCGACGTCCATCTGCAGCTGACCGGCACCTTTGACCTCAGCGTCAACGGATCGGGCGGCGAGCTGGCACGGGGTTATCGGTACGAGTTGGTCCGGCCCGGGTTTGGGGTCCGACAGCCCCTCGATGCGATGCGCGTCGCGCGCCGACGTTTCGCAGCCGAGCCGCACGACGCCTCGATCGTGCACGCTGTGCACCGCATCGACCTCGTGGAGCATATCGCCGACCTGGTCGAACGCTCGGCGGCGCCGCTCCACGATCGCCCCAACTACTTTCAGCTCGACCACACCTTCAACGAGCTGATCTTGGGAGGCTGGCACGGCAGGATCGCCGCCTGCACCAACCGTCTTCGGCCGCTGGCATCGCCCTTCGTCTTTCGTCCCGTGGTCGAGGCAATCATGGCGACGCGGGGCCAGGACCAGGTTCGCAACGTGCTGGTTCGACGACTACTCGCAGCGCACCAGCCACGATGGGCCCGTATACCCCTCGCCGACGGCAGGCCACCGGCACCTCTGAACGCTCGCAACCTGAACCTACTGTGGCCGTTGGGTCGCCATATCGTGCGCCGCCTCGCCCGCCGGGCCGGATGGGTAAGCCCAGGCGCCGGCAGCACCCAATCGGACGGTGCCTGGAGACACCAGCTTTGGCGCGACGAGGCGGTGTCGTCGCTGCTGGACGCGCGCAACATGCTCTCCAACGAGCTCCTCAACCCGGTGCGGCTGCAGGCGTTCTTCGAACGATCGCACGAGCAAGGGTTCGAGATGCACGACCAATGGTCGCACCTGTTGACGCTCGAATACACGCTCCAACGGCTGGCGGCGTGCCGTCAGGTTGTGAGGTCCGTGGCCGCCTAAACCGCAGCTGATCGAGCCACCTTGCGGCCTCCGCCGTCATCGATGATCGTTGCCGCGCGACTACGCTGCTCGTTGCGATGCCGGCTGTACCCGCGCTGCGTCCCGGGCTAGGGTGCAGCGATGAATCTCGGGCTCCAGGCGGCTCTGGCCGTCCTACCGATCCTGCTGGCCGGCGTCTTGCTGGTCGGATTTCGTGTACCGGCGCGTCGGGCGATGCCGCTCGTCTATCTCGCCGCCGTGGTCATCGCTGTCGGGGCATGGGGCGTCGCGCCGGTCCGGGTCATCGCCTCCACGATCCAGGGCTTGTTCCTGACGTTCGACCTGCTTTGG
>DASCOT010000184.1:0-7810 GCA_036012155.1 Acidobacteriota bacterium | reverse complement strand
AGCCGGTCGCCGAGCTGTCGGAGGCCATGGGGGTCAGCGCCCTTACGTCGGAGATACGGGTGCCCTGGGTCGGCTGTCCTGGACTTGGCCCAAAGGCGCGCTGATCGCTCCCGCGCCTGCTCTTGGCGGTGGCGCTGCGCCTCGGCCTCGCGGTGGCGACTCTGGCCGGCTTTCCGAATCCACCGTTCCCGTTCGGTTGCGGTCAGGTCGCTGCTTGCCGCAGCGCACCACGTGTCGGAGACCCCGGTCCGCCAGCTTCCGAAGGCCCCCGCTGGTGGGTCGTCCGAATGCAGAACATACCAGCCGTTTAGCGACCCGATACTGTCGCCCTCGACGTGGACGCGGTGGAGCCGGCCGTCAGCGTGGATCTCGTCCGACGTGGGCACGCCGGCTTCCCGCATCGCGGTGCAGAACATCTCGGTGAAATCGGCGGCCGTCGACGAGGTGGCGCTCACGTCGCACCGCCCGGGTCGGACGTCGACGCCACCTCGCGCTCGGCGATCCACCGCGCTAGCTCCGACGGTCTGTAGCGCACGCACCGCGATGACATTCTTACGAAACGCGGCCCGCTACCGCGACGCAATCGCCAATCCTCAACGGTGCGGGTGGAGACTCCGAACAACTTCGCCACCTGCGACGTCGAGAGTAGCGAGCGCCCGAATTCCGTAGTACCTGTGCCCATGAAAGGCACGATATGAACCGCGGCTGGATATCCGGCCCGGATGTCCGACGGATGGGCCGCTACTCTCTTGCTGGTGCCTTCTTGAAGGCGCGGCTGATGCGCTTCCGAAGGGCATCGATTGCGCGCTGGTGCTCCACTTCGGTTGTGATCTCGTCTCCCCAGCGCTCATCATCGCAGTTGATCAAAGAGGTTGCGGCGGCGTTAGCCGTCCGGTTCACGTTCGGGCGCTCCCACGCCGCAAGCACCGCTTCACGCAGTTCACCCTGGCGGGCGGCGACGGTCTGTCGTGCCTTATCGCGGGCAATGCGGATCGGGGCCACCTCCCTACCATCGTGAACCGCAGCGTCCAGCACATCCGGCAGCTTGCCGGCTGGGACGCGGTACCCTCCGAGCGACAGGTCGGCTCCATCTGCAATCATGCGCCGCGCGTCAGCGAGTCTCACCCTGAACGTGTAGACGCTCCCGTCGGCGCCGACGCACGTTGCGGTCGTCGTCTCATCTGCCCGAAAGTCGCCAGCCAGTATCCGTTCCGGGTTGGCGGCGAACTCGATTCGGCGCGGAAAGTGCTCGGGGGCCTGCTCCTTCGTCGGCCGGCCGCTACGCTTCCTTGCCATCATGCCACCGGCCGGCTGAACGGCACCACGTCGCCCAGCTCGTCCGCCATTGCCGCCGCGATCTGACCCGCCACTTTGTCGGCGGCCTCCCGCATCCGGTCCATGTCAACGTGCAGGTAAGCATTCAATGTCGTGTCGCGGGTCAGCGCTCGGCCGGTGAGTGCACCGGCCAACCCCGGCGCGATCGAGAACGCCACGGACTCGAAGGTGTGGCGCAGACAGTGCGCGTCGGCGTCGGTGATCTCCGCAGCCTCGTATATTCGTCGCCGCGGTTTGTCCAATCCGACGAGCGGCTGCGAGGGACCGCGGGGTGACGCCACCACGGGCGCCTCTGCGTCCACGCCCTCGGGCTTGAACCGGCGCAGCAGCTTGACGGTCGCCTCGCCGAGCGGCAGCGTGCGAGGCCCGCCGCCCTTCCCGCCGCTGCCGCCCCCTACCGACTCCAAGGTGTAGGTGCCGGCGTCGAGGTCCACATCCGACCAGCGCAGGCCCTCACGAGGCCCGCGGCGTGCCGTGGTGTGGTGGCCCAGTAGCTCACTCCGCCTCATGCCGGTCAGCACCAACAGTCGCAGCGCGACCGCGGCCGCCGGGTCAACGTGGCAGGTGATCTCCTTGCCGTTCTCGTCGCGCGTCGTGAGCGTCCCGCTCGCCTCCACCTCGTCCAGCGTCGCCCCGAGCCGGGCCAACTCGTCCAGCGTCAGCGCCCTGCGCCGCTTCGCCGGTTTCGCGTACCTCTTGACGGCAGCGGCGGGGTTGCTCTCCACCAGACGCTCGGTCCTCGCTCTCTCGAAGACGGCATGGAGAACTGTCTTAGTATGATCGGCGGTGGCCGCCTTGCCGGCATCGCCGAGCCGCTTGTGGACCCGGCGCACGTCCTCCGTAGTGACGTCCGTTACCTTCCGGCGCTTGAGCGCCCCCGGCACGTGACGCTCCCAAAGCCCCTTCGCCGACTTCCAGCCGCTCAGGCGCCCCCGCCTGGCCCCGGCCTCTGCCCTGGCCTTGAGGTCCTCCAGGTAGCGCTCGCCGACGTCGCCGAGGGTGTCCCCCTCACGCTCCCGCCGCCTCCGCTCCGCCGGGTCCTCGCCCCAGATGACCGCGCCCAGCTCCCGCTGAGCCAACCTGCGCGCCTGGTCGGGCGCGAGTTGCCCGTGCTTTCCGAGCGTGACGCGGCGCCGACGGCCGCCCTGGCGGTAGGAGACGATGTAGCTCTTTGCGCCACCCTTGGTCACCCGAAGCCCGAACCCCGGCAGCTCGGTGTCCGTGTAAATCGTCTGGTTGCCCCTACCTTCGTGCACGGCGGCGTCCACCCGAACCTTGGTCAACTTCAGCTTCGGCATCTCCGCCCCTTTCTTGCCTGTGCACGGTTGCACATGGCGGTCTCACGCTCTGCGGTGCCCGGCTTTCGGGGCCGGAGGCCGTCCGTGTAACCACTGTGTAACCAGGTGTCGCCGTTTTCCACCGTAGACAAGCGTACCACGCGCGGAAACGAAGAACGCCGGAAACCTTTGTATATCAGGGCTTCCGGCGTCTTCTTCGCAGTGGACCGTGGGGGGCTCGAACCCCCGACCTCCGGCATGCGAGGCCGGCGCTCTCCCAACTGAGCTAACGGCCCTCACTGGCTACGACAGCCAAGCGGTGGCTAAAGTCTATCGGTCGCTCTCGTCATCGTCAGGCGAGTCGCCCGCATCCGGCGAATCAGCGGCCTGCTCCTGCGAAGCGCTATCGTCGACGTCGGCGTTGTCAGCGGCGTCATCGTCCGCAGATCCGTCCTCTGCCGCGTCCGCCGGCGAAGCCTCGGACTCGGCGGCGTCCTCGCTAGCGCTGGCCTCCGCGACTTCGGCGTCCTCGTCAACGTCGGCGGCTTCCGGGACCACCGCGGCCACGGTGTCCTGAGATGCCGTGCGGGGCCCTGTCTTTTTCTTGCGCTTGCGCTTGCGCTGCTGTAGCTCCGCTTCGACCAGCTCGATCACCGCCATGTTGGCCTGGTCCCCAGGGCGTGCGGAGAGCTTGGTGATGCGCGTGTAACCCCCAGGTCGCTCCGCGTAGCGAGGTGCCAGGTCATCGAAGAGCTTCCTGAGCACGGCCTTGTCGCGAATGATTCGTGCGGCATGGCGCCGGGCGTGCAACGACTCGCGCTTGCCGAGCGTGATCATGCGCTCGGCAAGTGGCCTGAGCACTTTCGCCTTGGCCTCCGTGGTACGGATCTTCTCGTGCCGCAACAGGTCGGTGACCATGTTTCGCAGCATAGCCTTGCGGTGCGCGGGCGCTCGGCCCAGCGTCGCGGTAGTTCGACGATGGCGCATCGGTTCTCTCTCTGAAGCGCGCCGCTCAGGCGGCGTCGGGCGGCGGCGGCAGGTCCGATAGATCCATATTGAGCGTCAGGCCCATCTCCGCCAGCACCTCTTTGATCTCCTGAAGTGACTTCTTGCCGAAGTTCTTGGTCTTCAGCATCTCCTGCTCGCTGCGCTGCACGAGGTCACGAATCGTACGGATACTCGCGCTCTTCAGGCAATTGTAGGAGCGCACCGAAAGCTCGAGCTCGTCAACCGACCGATTCAGATGCGAGTAGAACACGGTAAGGTCCTGATCCGGCTCGTGCTGCTCGTGCTGCGGCTCCTCTTCAATGTCAACAAAGATCGCCAGGTGATCCCGCATGAGCTTCGCGGCCAGCGCGATCGCACGGTCGGGTGTGACCGTACCGTTCGTCCACATCTCGAGCACCAGGCGCTCGTAGTCGGTCGAACGACCGAGCCGCGCTCGCTCCACCTTGTAGTTCACGCGCCTGACCGGCGAGTGCACAGAGTCGATGGGAATCCATCCGATACCCATGTCCTCTTCCAGGTTCCGATCAGCGGGGACGTAGCCGCGCCCACGGGCCAGCCTCAGCTGTAGCTCGATCGCCCCGCCCTTCGACAATGTGCAGATATGCGCATCCGGATCGATGCAGGTGAAATCCGGGTCCTCCTCGATATCCGCGGCCGTCACCGAGCCCTCGGCGCTCTTACGCAACACCAGAGTCTTCGGCTTGTCGACGTTCAGACGGAACGGGATGCTCTTGAGGTTCAGAATCAAATCGGTCGTGTCTTCGATCACGCCGGGAAGCGAGCTGAACTCGTGCAGCACACCTTCCACCTTGAGTGCCGTGATCGCCGCGCCCTCGACCGAGGACAACAGCACACGCCGCATCGCATGCCCGACGGTGATTGCGAAGCCACGTTCGAACGGCTGGGCAACGAATTGCCCGTATTCATCCGTTAGCGAGTCGAGATCTACCTCGAGTCGCTTGGGTCGTTGGAACCCAGTCCAGAGCATATCCCGGACCTCCTGAAAGACAGCGGTTTCTGCAGCGCGTCGAGGTTCTACTTCGAGTAGAGCTCGACGATCAGCTGTTCTTGGATTTCGATACCGACATCTTCACGCATCGGCAGTCGCGCCACGGTGCCGGTGAGCTTGTCGTGGTCCACCTCGACCCAACCGACCGGGCTCCCTACCTTGGCGTTGTCTACGGCCAGCATGATTTCTGTGTTGTTGTTGCTGCGGTCGCGTACTGCGATCACATCGCCCTGCTGTGCCCGGTACGACGGGATGTCGAGGCGTGAGCCGTTGACCGCGATGTGCCCGTGCTTGACCAGCTGCCGGGCGTGGGATCGCGACAATCCGAAGCCCATGCGGTAAACGACGTTGTCGAGGCGCCGCTCAAGCGACATCAACAGGGTTTCGCCGGTGATTCCACGCTCGCGAGCTGCGTCGTGAAAGTACCGGCGGAATTGGCGCTCGAGCACGCCATATATGCGCTTTACCTTCTGCTTCTCGCGCAGCTGTGCGGAATAGTCCGATGGGCGGCGACGTCGCCGCCGTCCATGCTCGCCGGGCGGGTAGTTACGCCGCTCGATCGCGCATTTGTCCGACATGCAGCGTGTGCCCTTCAGGAAGAGCTTCATCGCTTCCCTTCGGCACAGCTTGCAAACCGGGCCCGTATAACGCGCCACTGTTGTTACCTCCTGAAGACCAACCTCAGACTCTGCGTTTCTTCGGCGGCCGGCATCCGTTGTGTGGAATCGGCGTCACATCGCGGATCGCCGTGACGTTGATACCGGCAGACTGCAAGCCTCGAATCGCCGACTCACGCCCGGCCCCGGGCCCCTTGACCCGAATCTCGACGCGCTGAAGGCCATGTTCCCTGGCCTTGGTCGCAGCGTCGGTAGCGGCGATCTGCGCGGCGAATGGAGTGCCCTTACGCGATCCCTTGAATCCTTTTGATCCGGAACTAGACCACGAGATCGTGTTCCCTTCCGAATCGGCGATCGTGATGATCGTGTTGTTGAAGGTCGCCTGAATGTGGGCGATGCCCGCGGCGATGTTCTTCTTGACCTTCTTCTTGCCTGGCTTTCGATGTGCCATAGCTTGAACCTGTGCTCAATCCCTGGAGTTGCTGCGTTTGTTGTGCTCGCTCGAACACCCGACCGGGGGCTACAGCTTGACCTTCTGCCTCTTCTTGATGGCCATGCCGCGTGGTCCTTTCCGGGTTCGCGCGTTCGTCTTCGTTCGCTGCCCGCGAACCGGCAGGTTACGCCGGTGCCGCATGCCACGATACGAGCCAATCTCGATCAACCGCTTGATGTTCATCTGGAGCTCTTTGCGGAGGTCCCCTTCGACGCGCCCCTGGCGATCGATCACCTGGCGGATACGGCTAACCTCTTGCTCCGTAAGATCCTTCACGCGCCGCTCGACCTCGACCTTCGCGGTCGCCAGGATCGCGCTCGCGCGTGTGCGACCGATGCCGAAGATGTCGGTTAGCGCGATCTCGACGCGCTTGTCCAGACGCAAATCAACACCCGCAATACGGGCCATCGGAAAACTCCTCTTACTGAAATCCGCCGAGCTCGAGAGCCAGCGCCGCGGTCGGCGCCAATCCCAGTCGCTCTGTCTCTGCCGCTGGTGTTATCCCTGCCGCTGCTTGTGCTTCGGGTTCTCGCAAATGACGTAGATCGTGCCCCTGCGGCGCACGACCTTGCACTTGTCACACATGCGACGAACCGAAGCTCTCACCTTCACGGCAAACTCCCACCAATTCTATTTCAGCGGATAGCCGATTGTAGCAGGATTCTCGCCTGTCGGCATCCATCCCCACGCCCCATGTTCGTGGGTTGAAATCTCTACTTGTAGCGGTACACGATCCGGCCGCGCGACAAGTCGTAGGGCGACAGCTCTACCAGCACTTCGTCGCCGGGAAGGATGCGAATGAAGTACTTCCGCATCTTTCCGGAGATATGCGCCAGCACCTTGTGCCCGTTCTCGAGCTCGATCCGGAACATCGCGTTCGGCAACGTCTCGGCGACCTTGGCGCGAACCTGTACAGCCTGTTCTTTCTGCGTCATGTCCTACTCAGCGGCTCGCGACCCGGGCCATTTCTCGGGCCCCTGACGCGCTGAGGACCCAGGGGGCCCCATCGGTGATTGCTACGCTGTGTTCAAAGTGAGCTGACGGCTTGCGATCCACGGTGACTGCAGTCCAGCCATCATCAAGTACCTCTACCGGCGCTGCGCCGAGATTAACCATCGGCTCGATCGCCAGAACCATTCCGGGCCGCAGCCGAACGCCAACCCCGGGAGCCCCGAAGTTCGGAATCTGGGGATCCTCATGCAGCGACGCGCCTATTCCGTGTCCGACGAACTCCCGTACCACCGAGAACCCAGCCGACTCGACATGCTGCTGCACTGCGTTCGAGATATCGCCTATACGGTTGCCAACCGTACACTGCTCGATGGCGCAGTCCAATGCTTCGGCGGTCACGTCAAGCAGGCGAGACACTTCGGGTTCAAGTGGAGGCACCGGCACGGTGATCGCGGAATCGCCGTAGAAGCCGTCGAGACGAACGCCCAGATCAAGGCCAAGAATATCGCCGGGTGCGAGCCGTCGCGTCGGCGACGGGATACCGTGCACGATCTCCTCGTTCAGCGACGCGCAGACGGTGGCTGGAAACCCACGATATCCCTTGAATGCCGGCTCGCCACCGAGCTCGCGTACGCGCGCCTCGGCGTACTCGTCAAGCTCCGCCGTACTCACCCCGGGAGCCACCCGCGCCGCCAACTCGTCACGAACCGTGGCGACGATCTGGTTGGCTGCATACATGCAGTCGAGCTCGGCAGTCGACTTGTACTCGATCATGCGCTTACCAATTCGGCGAGGGCCGCGTCGCTGCGCTCGAAAACGTCATCGATTCCTGCGTCGCCATCGATTCGGACGAGCTGCCCCTGCGCCTGATATCGCTCGACCAGCGGTTGCGTCTTGTCGCGATATACCGCGAGCCGATCACGTACGACCTCTTCACGGTCATCGTCTCGCTGGACGATTTCAGCCCGACAGCGGTCGCATCGCGACCCTTGCGCCGGAGGATTGAATCTCATGTGGTAGTTGGCGCCGCACTCCGGGCACGCCCGCCGCTGCGACAACCGCTCGACCAAAACGTCCTCCGGAACGTCGAGGTAGAGCACCATGTCGACACCCCCGTGAG
>DASCOT010000183.1:0-17502 GCA_036012155.1 Acidobacteriota bacterium | reverse complement strand
CGTTCCATAGCGTTCACTGGCCCGTATCTCCGGGTAGGCCTCGGCGAGCGCGAACAGGCCGCGTAGGGCCTCCACGAGGCCATTCTCGAT
Source organism: Acidobacteriota bacterium (assembly GCA_036012155.1). Taxonomy (GTDB): domain Bacteria; phylum Acidobacteriota; class UBA890; order UBA890; family WLXD01; genus DASCOT01. Next base: position 17,412 of record DASCOT010000183.1, on the reverse strand, counting down.
CTGCGACGCGGTAGCCCCGGGGAAGCGCCGTCCTTGGACGTGCTGAGTCGCTGCCGCGCGTGTTTGGACCACCGCCTCGAGGGTCTCTCTCTCGTGCGCAGCGTAGCCCTTCACGACCTCCACGAGTGCCGGTACGACATCGTGGCGGCGCTTGAGTTGCGCGTCGATGTCGGCCCAGGCCCCCTCGGCGCGTTTCTGCAGCGCGACGAGACGGTTGTAGAGGAACACCGATCCGGCTAGCAAGGCTACGAGGAGGCCGACTGCCCACAGCACGAATCAGTCTGCTCCCGATTGCTCAGTCCAGGCGGGGGACGGTCCCGTCACGTGGGATCAGGTGTTCAGCCCATACCCTCGGTGAGGGTTTCGAGGAACTCGCGATTGCTCTCGGTCTGCCGAAGACGCTTGAGCAGGAGCTCCATGGCTTCGTCAGCCGGTACCGCGGCCAGCGCCTTGCGTAGCATCCAGATGCGCTGCAGGTCGTCGGCTCCGAGTAACAGCTCTTCCTTCCGGGTACCCGACTTGTTGAGCTCGATGGCCGGAAAGATGCGCTTGTCGGCGAGCTTGCGCTCCAACACGATCTCGGCGTTGCCGGTGCCCTTGAACTCCTCGAAGATCACTTCGTCCATGCGGCTACCGGTCTCGATGAGGGCGGTAGCGATGATGCTCAACGAGCCCCCCTCCTCGACGGCGCGGGCGGAGCCGAAGAACTTCTTCGGCTTTTCCAAGGCGTTGGCATCGACGCCACCGGTCAGCACCCGACCGGACGATGGCGTGACCGTGTTGTGTGCCCGCGCCAAGCGCGTCAGCGAGTCCAGGAGGATCACGACGTCGTGTCCGCTCTCCACCATTCGCCGCGCCTTCTCGAGGACGATCTCGCCAACGGCCGTGTGACGGCTGGCAGGCTCGTCAAACGTCGAGTAGACGACCTCACCGCGCACCGACCGCTTCATGTCGGTGACCTCTTCCGGGCGCTCGTCGAGCAAGAGCACGATGAGCTTGACGTCCGGATGGTTCATGGCCAGCGCCTTGGCGATGGCCTGCAACAGAATCGTCTTCCCGGCGCGCGGCGGCGACACGATCAGCGCGCGCTGCCCGAAGCCGAGTGGGCTCAACAGATCGATGACGCGACCGATGAGGTCGTCGCCAGGTATCTCGACCTTGATCTGCCGCTCCGGATGATAGGGCGTCAGATTCTTGAATAGCGTGCGATCGAGCGCCTTGCCTGGTGCCTCGTAGTTGATGGAGTCAATCTGCACCAGCGCGAAGTACTTCTCACCCTGCTTCGGTGGCCTGATGCTGCCGGCGAGCGTATCCCCGGTGAGCAGATTGAAGCGGCGGATCTGGGTAGGGGAGACGTAGACGTCCTCAGGCCCGGGAAGGTACGAATGCTCCGCTGACCGGATGAAGCCGTAGCCATCGGGAAGGCGTTCGAGCACTCCTTGCTTGTAAACCAGCCCGTGTTCTTTCGCCTGCGCGCGCAGGCAGGCGTCGATCAACGCCTCGGGTGCAAGCTCGGCGGCGTTCTCAACCTTGAGCTCCGCGGCAATCCCCAGCAGCTCCGTGGGACGCGCCTCCATCAGATCGTCGACGCTATGCGCGTCTTGCAGCAGCAGCGCGGTGTCCTCGTCGCGCGGTGGGGTGAAGTCTTTTGGTTGGTTCGACTGGACGCGCCGCCGACCGCGTCCACCGCGGGAGCGTCGCCGACCGCGTCGCCGACGCTGCCGTTGTTGCTGCTCTGTCATGGAGTGAAGCCCCGGTTGGGAAAAAGTCGGGTCGCGCTCCTCTCGTGATTCGCGGAAAGCTCAGCGACCCGATGGCGCCCGGACACACACGATCCGGGCGGGCAGTAACTCGGGAGGGGCCGGCGCCGACAGTGTTGAGAAACCTGGGCGCCTGGCCAATCGAGGCCATTGTCCTCGCCACCATGCGGGACTGTCAAGACCAGATCGTCGGGAGGGCCCGCTACGGCCGAACCGACGACCACTTCCCGTTGCACCGCCGACTACCCCATGCTGTTCGGCAACCCACCCGGCGCCGGCGCCACATCCTCGGACGTCTTCAGCGAGATCCTTCCCCCGGGTTGAAGGCCTGCAAGACGTACGCGGCAACCGCCAAGATCTCGTCCTCGGTCAGCAGCTCCTCGAACGGCTCCATGCTGGTATCGGGAACACCTTTCGCCGTCGCCTCGATCATGGCTTCCAACGTGGGCGCCTCCATTCGTGCCCAGGTGTCGCCCGTGAGGTCGGTCGGCGTCGTCTCGAGAAATCGAGCCGCGGGGCCGCCACCCTTCCCATCGTCACCGTGGCAGGGCTCGCACTGGTCCACATAGAGCCCGCGACCGACCTCTAGCGTCGCGGCGTCGACCTGCTGGTAGACGCCCGCGAGCGCCGTCTTGTGTGGCCTGGTGGCGACCGCTAGCGACGTGGAAGCTACCAGCAGGGCAAGTCCTCCGACCCCGATCCATATCCTTCGAGCTGTGTGCAACGGCATCACTCCTGGCGATCTCCGAGATTGAACTTGCCACTATTATGCCAGCGAGCCGAGCGCGACCGCACCTCGCGGCCGATAGCGGCGGCGAGGCCCACATAGGCGGCGTCAAGCTCGTCTTGCTGGCTGCTAGCCAGTGCCTGCCATCCTACGTGGCCGTATCCGGATCCGGGTTGCAACAAGGCTGCGAAGGGCTCGATGGCGCGATGTTCGTCGCGCGTCGTCAGCTTCCAGAGCGTGAATCCACGCAAGGTCGTGAAGCCGCCGTCGTGTACCACGTCAGCCAGCGCCTGCAACGCGGCGACGCGTTCACCGGCATCGTCGGGCTGCGACTCCCAATGCACGCACGTGCGAGCCCCCTCGGCGCCGGCAGTCTCGAGCACCTCGACGCGATCATATGAGTACGGACGCACGGTACTGCCCAGCCGGCGGGTCCAGCCCAGCTCGATCAAGACCACGGGGCGAGCGTTGCCAGCTTCCGCCAGCTCGGCCGCGATGCGTCGCCAGGCGCTGTCCATGCGAGCCACGCGGCCCTCGGCCTCGAGGCCATACACACTCAAGGGGAAGTAGGCGTTGACCGCCACGAAATCCAGCGCGTCCCAGAAGCCGACCTCCGCAAACTGGTCGAAGTTGGCGCCGTAGCTCACCAGGCCGGAGTAGCGGCCGCGTACCTGTGCCACCAGCTTTCGCCAGAATGCCTCGTAACGAGCCCGGCGGGCATTCAGCTTCACGAGGCTCCCAGAGCTACCCTCGAGGGCCTGCAGCGTCCAGGCGCGACGCACACGCTCCTCGTCGAGCAGAAACGACTCGAGATCGGCAGGACGACCTCCGTCGAGGTATGTCAGGCTGTTGCCGGGGGTGGTGGCGGCGCAACGAACGAGATCGGAACGCACGGCCCGGACGCTGTCGGAATCGAGAAAATACGCGTAGAGGTGGGGGAGGGCCACGGCAGCCGTAGTGGACGACAAGGAGTTGAGCTCGTTGCCGACGACGAACAGATCGACGTCCTCGCGTGCGGCGAGAGCGGCGCCCCAGAGCACGAACTCCGTATAGCGATCGAACCAGGCCTGCAGCTCGTCGTCCCGCGGCCAGATCATGCCGTGCCAGAGGTGTCGATTGGCCGCCAAGCCGTGCTCGAGCGCTACGCGCATGACCAGCATGACCCTGAGGCCCGCCCGCTTCGCTGAACGGATCTCGGAGACTACCCACGGGGCCTCACGCTCCCAGTAAAGGGTCGACCCATCCCAGCGTTGCTGTCGCGCGTAGAGCGTCACCTGTACGGAGTCGAGACCAGCGTCGGCCAGCGCTGCCACCCAGCCGTCGTGATCGGGCTCGTTGACCTGGATGCCACCGAAGAAGGTCGGCGGGACGTCCTGGGCTTGCAGGGGCAGGGCGAAGGCGAAGGAGGCGAGCAAGGCGAGGCAACACCTGCAGGCTAGCGCGTAAGTGCCCTGCTTTATGCTGGATTTGTTAGTTTCCATAAGGTTCCTTATCAGAACACCGGGAGGGACTGGCAGTTTGCGCTGGCCACGATTCATCGCGCTATCGCTACGCCGCAACCGGGAGCGTTCAATCGGCCCTACTTTCCTCGGCTCGGGATGCGCAGCTGCTGGCCGATTCGGATAACCGTACGGCGCCCCATGTTGTTGGCACCCTGAATCTCGGCAATCGAGCTCCCGTAGCGACGCGAGATCGTCGTAAGGTTCTCGCCCCGCAGGACCCGATGTACTACGTACGAGGGTTGTGCCGGCACGGTCCGCACGCGAAGCAGCTTGCCGGCGGTGACGGTCTGGTCCCACAGGCCGTTGTCCCGTACAAGGCGCCAAGGGCTGGAGTCGAGCTCCTCGGCGATACTGGCCAGTGTCTCGTCGGACTTGACCGTATACACCTCGTGATCGTTCTCCCAGCTGAGCGGGATCTGCAGCAGCGTTCCGGCCGTGAGGGTTTGCAGATGCCAGAGCGAGTTCTCTTGCCGCAACTCGTCGAGGTCGACGTCCAGCGTGAAGGCGATATTGAAGTAGTTGTCGCCGAAGCGTGAGCGGTATTCGAGGAATGTTCCACGAACGCGGTAGAGGTTGTCCCGAGGCGCCTGCGGATAGGCGATGAGCTGGCCCTGGCGTAGGGTTCGGCGTGCCAAGTACGGGTTATGCAACCGTAGCTGCAGGAGGGTAAGACCGAGCCTCTCCGATAATGACCACCAGTCCTCCCCCTCCCCCACAGCGGTAAGCCGCAGGGCCGAGGCATGCTGGCGAATGGAACGCTCGTAGAGCTTCAACATGGTGCGGTAGTAACCCACACCGAGCACGTATTGCAGGGACTCGAGGCGCATCGGTCGACTGCGGCCAACAGTTGTTGGGCCACCGTTGTAGGCCGCCAGTGCGTAGTCCTCACGGTCAAACCGGTCGACCAGCTGGCCGATGTACTTGATACCTGCCTCGATGTTGGTCTCGACGCGAAGCGAGCGGAAGGTCGCCGGCATCACTTGGAAATACCCCTGCGCGCCCGCCCACGATGTGAGGTTCGCATTGCCACCCGACTCGTACATGCAGGTGGCGCGGGCCAGCTCGTAGTCCACGTCGTAGCGCTCCGAGTGGCCGCGAATCACATCCTCGATCTCCATCATCTTGCGGTAGATACCGAGGAGGGCCGGTGAGAAGTCGTCGAGGGGGAGCAGATCCTCGAAGCGATTGCCGCTCTCCTGCGCCACGCCGGGGCGCGCGACAGCATCCCCGACAATTCCACAGCTCAACATGATGGCGCAGACACCGAGAGCTATTGCGCGTGCTGACACGGTCGAACCCCTGTTTGACGGAAAGCGCTCACCAGCAAAATGCCATTGAAGCAACTCCAGCCTGGCAGAAGCAATACCCCCTGCGCCGCATCCCCTGAACTGGCGTACAGAGTCGAAATGAGCGATAGGCTCCGTCGGGCGTCCCTCAGAGTTGCGTGTTGGGAGTGCGGCCATATAATTGGACCCCGATTCCCACCGCAACGCCTACCGCTTGGATCGGCTGCGTTCACTTGCCCACACCTCAGCGCCAGAGCCTGAAACTGCGCTTAACGATCGATGCCTTTCGATACGTACGTCTGCGTGTGACGTACGAGTCCGCCGGCAACCTGCCGCTACGGTGGCCGGCAGCGACGCTGGCGGCCGTGGTGCTCGGTTGGGTCGTGCTGCTGCTGCTGCCCGCCAAGCCGATCTCGTCGCCGTACACACAGTTGACCAGCGCGACCTTCTCGGCGCCCGAGGTGCCGCGCCCCTGGCCCCAGTCCGTAGCGCTCACTGCCCAGCGCATCGTGCACGAGAGGTTCGCCAGCGGCAACACCCTCGATGGCGAGCTACGGCGTGCCGGGGTCAGCGCCAATACGGCAGCGGCGGTAGGTCGCGCCGCCGCGGGCTCGATCAACCTGCGCCGCATTCGCCCGGGCCAGGAGTACTACCTCTACTTCGACGAGCATGAAGATCTCGCCGCAATGCGCTACCAGGTGGATCGCCAGACGGCATGGTTCGTAGCGCATGAGAACCAGGTGTGGACGACCAGCCAGGTAGTCATTCCGGTGCAAGCCCGCCCGGCGTTCGTTACCGCTGAGATCGCCAACAACCTACACTCGGCACTGGCGCACAACGCTCCTCCCGGCCGCTCGATCAACGACTTGTTGTTGAAGATCGGTGACCTCTATGGATGGGACGTCGACTTCAACTATGACCTGCGGGCCGGCGACCGGCTCGACCTGATCGTCGAAGAACGGTTCGTTGAGGGCCAGTTCCTCGGATACGGGCAGGTGTTGGCATCGGAGTTGAAGGTTGGAGGTCGCACGCTTCCGGTCGTTCGCTATTTGGACGCTGACGGTGCAAGTCAGTACTACACACCGGAAGGCGCCTCGTTACGTCGCGCGTTCCTCCGTTCCCCGGTGCGCTTCACGCGCATCAGCTCGCGTTTTAGCCGGCGCCGCGTCCATCCGGTAACCGGCGTGCCCCGCGCCCATCGTGGAGTGGACTATGTCGCGGATCCAGGAACCGAGATCGTCGCTACCGCGGACGGCGTGGTTCTGGAGGCCACCTATGGTCGCGAGTCCGGCCGCTACGTGAAGATTCGGCATGGCGGCTCGTACAGCTCGGTCTACATGCACATGTCGCGAATTCACGATGGCGTGAAGCGGGGTGTCGAGGTCAAGCAGGGACAGACGATCGGCTACGTCGGTAAGAGTGGCAATGCCACCGGATATCATCTGCACTACGGCCTCGAGCAAGGTGACCGCTACGTCGATCCGGTCAGGCTGCAGCTGCCGGCTGCCGATCCCATTCCGCCGGCTAACTGGGATGGCTTTGCCGAGCAGCGCGATCGCTGGCTCCAGAGGCTGCGCGCTGGACAGGTAGCACGCACTTCCGTAGTTGCCGGCGGCCCGTAGAGCCTAGCGCGATCGCCAGCAGCGGCCACCGCGCTGCCTTCCGAACACGCGGCTAGCCCGCGAGGCTCTGTTGCGACGTTTCCCTGCGTTGGTTAGAGTGCGCGCCCATGCGCGCTCTGGCCCTGACGCTGGAGACCATCTCCGGCCACGCATCGACCGATGCCAAGGTTCGGTCTGCCGCAGCATATCTGGCGAGCCAGGAAGCGCATCGGGTAGCCACCGCCGCCCGCTTCCTTGCCGGCGCTCCCCTACCCCCTCGTACGCCGGCGACGCGCGTCGGTCGCTCGACCTTGATCGACCTGGTAGCCGCCTTCACCGGAGAGGACCGCCGTGACCTGCTACGCCAGGCGACTCTCGAAGGTGACCTGGGTATCGCCGTTGGCACCCTCCTCGAGGCGCATCCGCGTGCCCCGGGGCCACGCCTGACCCTGGTCGAAGTGGCCACGGCGCTACAGCAGCTTGGCGAGGTCGGCGCGGTTCGGCGCTCACAGTTGCTGAAAGGGCTGCTGGTGCGTGTCACGCCGATCGAGGCCAAGTACCTCGTCAAGCTCCTCCTCGGATCGTTGCGTACCGGTGTGCAAGCGGCTCGCGTGGAGGAAGCAATCGCATTGGCTTTCGACCAACCTCCTTCGGCGGTACGCCGTGCACACATGCTGCTGGGGGATATCGGCATGGCGGCCGAGCACGCCGCTGCCGAGACTCTCGGTGACGTATCGCTGCAAGCACAACGCCCGGTTCGAGTCATGTTGGCGCATTCGTGCAACAGCGCCGCTTCGGTGCTCGAGATCCTGCGACCCCCGGTTGTCGCGGAGGACAAGTTCGACGGTATCCGTGCACAGATGCACATCGCCCCAGGAGAACAGCGTCTGTACTCGCGTGCCCTCGAGGATTTCACGCACTTCTTCCCTGAGCTGCGCGCCGGCATCGACGGAATGGCAGGCGAATGGATTCTCGATGGCGAGGTGGTGGCCTGGCTTGAAGATCGCTGTCTCTCGTTTGCCACGCTGCAAAGCCGTCTGGGGCGCAAGCAGGTGCCCCTGACGCTGCTGCTCGATGCGCCGGTGGTCTTCCTCGCCTTCGATGTGCTCCGCGCCAACAGCAAGGACCTCATCGATGAGCCGTTGCGGCGACGCAAGGAAATGTTGAACGCCTTGCCGGTCGAGGGACGGGTACGCCGTGCGCCCTGGGAGCTGTTGCAGACCGAGGCCGAGATTGGCGTATGGTTCGGCGCGGCTGTACAGCGCGGCAACGAGGGGGCGGTCTTCAAGGATCCCGAGAGTCGCTACGTGCCGGGGACACGGGGCCGTTCCTGGGCCAAGCTCAAGCGACCGGTGGGAACGATCGACGTCGTGGTTACGGGAGCTGAATGGGGGCGCGGCAAGCGCGCCGGCATGCTCTCGGACTTGATCTTCGCGGTGCGCGGCCGCGATGGGCTGGTCGACTCCGGGCGGGCCTATAGCGGTCTCACAGACGATGTCATTCGTGAACTGACGCGCCGGTTCCGTCAGCAGACACTATCCGGGGACGGAGCCATCCGGCGTGTTGCGCCGGAGGTGGTTCTCGAGGTTGCGTTCGATGAGGTCCGGCGCAGTCACCGGCACCCGAGTGGCTTCTCCCTGCGCTTTCCGCGCATCGTCCGACGCCGCGTCGATTTGACGCCAGACGACATCAGCACCCTCGAGGACCTCGAACGGCTGTGCGATCAAGGTCGTGGCGACGGCCCGGCGCCACCCTGAGCGGCAGCGCCTCCCGCGAGCTCGGTCCTCGCAGCGCCGGATCGGGATCCGCAGGCTAGCCGGCCTGCAGGGTCTCGATCAATGCCGGTACCACCTTGAAGAGGTCATCGACGATGCCGTAGTGCGCGTATTCGAAGATGGGGGCCTGACCGTCCTTGTTGATGGCGACGATCAAGTCGCTTTCCCGCATGCCGACGATGTGCTGGATTGCGCCGGAGATCCCCAGGGCGATGTACAGCTGAGGTCGCACCGTAGTGCCGGAGGAGCCCACCTGACGATCATGCGGTACCCAGCCTTGATCGACCACCGGTCGTGAAGCTGCCATCACGCCACCGACGGCCGTCGCCAGCTCCTGCACCAGGGAGAACTTCTCAGCCTCGCCGAGGCCACGCCCACCGGCCACGACGATCTTGGCGTCGGTAATGTCCTCCTCGCTGGGTGCCGCGTGGTCCAGCGACACCAAGCGGGTCCGCACCACTGCATCCGCGAGTCCACCCGCAACCCGCTCCACGGGAGCCGGGTCGGACGGGATCGCGGCTGAGAACGCTCCGCGCTGGACTGTAGCAATCGCTGTTGTCGTGGTGATCACGCGCTCGCGCGAAACGAGCTTGCGCCGGTACACCGAGCGCGACCCCACAAGCCCATCGCTCCACTCGAGAGCAATGCAGTCGCTGATCATCCCGGTCGACAGACGGGCGGCAAGGATCGGACCGAGATCACGGCCGAGTGGGGCGTGAGGTAACAGAATTGCGGCGGGCGAACGGGTCGCCGCCAAAGCCACGATCGCCTGTGCGTAGCCTCCGGAGCTGTAGGTGCTGAGACCCTCGTCCTCGACCAACAGGACGCCGTCGACGACCGGCGCCACTTGCTCGGCGACAGTGCCGCCCGGGCCGGCACATACGACGGCCACGACCTCGTCGCCGACCTCTCGTCCGGCCGCAGCGAGCTCCGCGGCACCACGATGCAATTGGTCTTCCTGATGCTCGGCGATGATCCAAACTGTCCGGCTCACAGCACCTTCTCCTCGTCGCGCAGGATGCGGACAAGCTCGACGGCCGCCTCGGCGGCCGCGCCTCCGATTATCCGGGCTCGCTGCCGCGTTGGTGGAGGCGCCAGCTCCAGTGTCTCGACGCGGGGCGCCAGCGCCTCCTCCGAGACCTCGAGGTCATCGGGTGTCACCACCCGAAGTTCCTTGCGCTTGGCTGCCATGATGCCTTTCAGGCTCGGATAGCGAGGCTCGTTGATGCCGGACTGGATGGTGAGCACTGCGGGTAGATCGATCTCGATCCGAGCGTGGTCGCCGCTCTCGAGCTCCCGCCGTACCGACATGCTTCCATCGACACTGGGCGAGGTGCCGACGACCAGCGTGGTGGACGCGAAGCCCAGCGCCTCGGCGACCAGCACCCCCACCTGAGAAGCGCCGACGTCGTCCGACTCCACCCCTGCCAGCACGAGGTCGAACTCCTCCACGGCGAGCGCCGCCGCCAGCAGGGTCGCGGTGCCGTGCGCGTCGAGATCGTCTCCGTTGCAGTCCACGTGGATGGCCGCCTCGGCGCCCATGGCCAGGCCCTTGCGAAGCCCTTGAACGGTACCCGTTGTCCCAAGACCGATGACCGTGACCGCACCTTCGGTCGCTTCGGCGAGACGGATTGCTTCCTCAACGGCGTAGAGATCGTATTCGTTGACCTCGTAACGCAGGTTGTCGGTGCGCAGCCGTCCGTCGGCATCCAGCTCGATACGCGCTTGCGGATCGACGACTGCCTTCATGCACACCGCGATACGCACCTTTTCCTCCCTGATTCCATCGTGACGTTGCCCCAGGCGCGACAGAACCCGAGCCGGGGCGCGCGATCGGCGTCAGTCTAGCAGGCCTCTCATGGGCATGAGGGCCGCGCCAAGGGGCCGGTGAGCGCCGCTCCCAGGGCTACCCGTGGTCGTACCGCGCCAGCCTGGCGTGGCGGCGACGAGTGGCCGCCGACATCAGCTCGCGCTCTTCATCGGACTCCGCGATGAGGTCCGGGACGGCGGCCGGTCGCCCTTCGCCGTCGAGGGCAACGAAGGTGAGGTAAGCGGTGGTCGTTTGCCGTATGGCTCCGGTCAACGGGTTCTCGCCGCGCACAATAACGCGCACCTCCATCGACGTGCTCCCGGTGCACGTAACCAGCCCGTCCAACAACAAGATATGCCCCAACGGTACGGGAGCGACGAACGCCACGTCATCGAACGACGCGGTAACCACCTGTCGCCTGGCGTGGCGGACGGCGGCGACGGCACCACATATGTCGATCAGCTGCATGACGCGCCCGCCGCTCACCGTGCCGTGTGGGTTGGTGTCATTCGGCATGACCATCTCGGTCATGTGCACGGCCGTAGCGCTCATGGTTCCGGCCTGACGGCGAGGATCTCCCGACTTTGCCCCGCGACGGGTTTCTGGTTCCTGGCTCAAAGAAAGACCTCCATCAGGTCGGCAGCAAGCACAGTTTCCTCGAAGACGGCTACCGCTTCGGCGAGCAAGGGCCGTGCGTCGTGGTAGCGCGCCGAAATATGAGTCAGCATCAGCTGCTGGGCCTCCGCCGCCACCGCCATCTGTGCCGCTTGTGCCGCAGTGCAGTGCCCACGCCCACGGGCTTCGTCCGCGAGCTCGCTCGCGAAGGTCGAGTCGCAAAGGAGCAGGGTGGCGCGACGCCCCAGGTCCATGACCGCGTCGCACGGCCGCGTGTCAACGCAGTAGGCAAGACGCCTGCCGGGCCGCGGCGGACCGAGCACCTGATCCGGAGAGACTACGCTCCCATCGGCGAGGGTCACGCTCTCTCCGGCTTGGAGCCGTCCGAACAACGGTCCGGGCTCCACGCCGAGCGCCGTAGCACCGTCGACGTCGAAGCGGCCTGGCTTGTCGGTCTCGACGACGGCAAAGCCCAGCGTCGGGATCCCGTGTTCGAGGCTCGCTGCCTCGACGCGGTGGGTGCTTGTCTCGAGAAGCTGGCCCCCGTCGGCTTCGACGATCTCCAGCGGGTACCCGAGTCGAACACCCTGGAATCTCCGTAGGGCTGCCCAATAGTCGGCGATACCGGACGGTCCGAACAAGTGCAGCGGCTCTTCACGATCGTTCAGAGAAAGAGTCTGCAGCAGCCCGACCAGGCCGTTTAGATGGTCGCCGTGCAGGTGCGAGATGAAGATCCCTCGTAGGCGTCCGAACCGCAGACCGGCGCGGCGCCATTGCAGCTGCGTCCCTTCACCGCAGTCGAACAGGTAGACGTCGCCCTCGAACTGCACGGCTACCGCAGAGGTCTGCCTGTGAAGGGTCGGAAGGGACGCACCGCTCCCAAGAACTACGACGCGGAACATGGGATCGGATGGTATCCCAGCCCCACGATCGTGGCTAACGACCTGTTCGGCAACAAGCTCCTGTAGGCGGCCGACGAGCAAAGATTCAGAGCCGACCTGCAACCGGCTGGGATACACTGAGACTACACATTGTGCCCTCTACCCGCGGGCGCCCCACGTAGATGTCGCTTATCCCTCTTCGCCTGTCAAAGTTCACGTGCGCCTGAGCGTTATCGTACCGGTTTGGAACGAGGAATCGACCCTACCTGCTCTACTGGGCGAGTTGCGCAAGCAGTGCGATGGGGTGGACTGTGAGTTGGTGTTCGTGGATGGTGGTAGTACCGACGGTACGGAACAGCTGCTCCGCGACTCGGGCGCTACCTGGGTTGTATCCGACCGTGGGCGTGGTGTGCAGATGAATGCTGGCGCGGCTGCCACCGGTGCCGAGGTGCTGTTGTTTCTCCACGCGGATACGCGGTTGCCTCCTGGCTGGAAGCTCGTCGTTGCCGAAGCGATCGCCGGTGGACACATCGGCGGCTTCTTTCGCGTTCGCCTCGATTCACCACGATTGATCTTGAGAGTCGTCGGTCACCTGATCACACTGCGTAGTCGAGCCACCGGCATATCGACCGGTGACCAGGGTCTGTTCGTAACCCGACAGATATTCGAATCCGCTGGTGGCTACGCGCACCTGCCGTTATTCGAGGACGTCGAGCTTACGCGGCGGCTGAGGCGCTTTGGCAGACTGGCCGCCGTCGACTCCACCGTTGTGACATCGGCGCGACGCTGGGATCAACTGGGACCGTGGCGCACCATAGTCCGAATGTGGGGGTTACGCGCCTTGTATGCGCTAGGGATGCGGCCCGAACGACTGGCGCGCTACTACGAGATCGCCAGATGAGCATATGGGCGCGTGAGGATTCAGCTCGCGGCATGGGACAGGCGGCAGCCCGTCTGAGACCGACGTTCATCCTCTGGCGGCACGTTATCCAGGAGATGATCGCCCCCACGTTGCTCGGATTCGGCGTGTTTACCTTCCTCATGCTGATGCGCTTCTTACTGCGTATCTCGCAGATCTGGATCCAGTTTGGGGCCGAGTTGGCCACGGTGCTGTGGGCAATCGTCTACAGCTTGCCGTTCATCGTCGTGCTGACGCTGCCGATGGGTCTGCTGGTCGGTGGGCTGATCGCTTTCGGCCGCATGTCGTCGGACTTCGAGATCGTTGCCCTGCGAGCGTCGGGGGTCAGCCTTCTACATCTGGCGCCACCGGTCTTGATTCTCGCGGGCATCGCCTGGGCGGTGACCAGCTATGTGTTCATGGTGTCACTGCCCTGGGGTAACACCAGCCTGCGGGAGATGAACTGGGAAACGATCACCCAACGAGCATTCTCCGGCGAGTTCAAGCCGCGGGTGTTCATCGAGGACTTTCCCGGGCTGGTCCTCTACATCGAGGACATCGTCGACGACGGACGCGAATGGCGCGGAGTATTTGCCGCCCGCACGGACACCGATCCACCGAATATCGTTCGGGCCGAACGCGGCTTCCCACGCATCGACGACGAGACCCGCGAGACCTATCTGTTGCTTGAAGAGGGAACCCTGATCGGGTCGGCTCAAGATCCGCTAGAAGCGACAGTGACACGCTTCGAGCGGCAAACGATGCTGATCTACTCCGAGGAGGAAGACGGCTCGGTCATAGGGCAACTTGGCAAAGACGGCCGATCGATGACGCTGGAGGAGCTACGACGGGCCATCACGGACCGCCAACAAGTAGGTGATCCGGCGTACGACCTGCAGGTTGAAGTTCACAAGAAGTACGCCTTCCCGTTTGCCTGCATCATCTTGGGACTGATCTCGCTACCGCTCGGCATCTCGACCCACCGGCAAACCACGGCGGTTGGCTTCGGGATCGGCACGGCGGTCATCGTCGTGTACTACTTCTTCCTGCAGAACGGCGAGCAGCAGGGCGACGTCGGCAACATTGAGCCCTGGCTAGGGATGTGGGGCGGAAACCTGATCATGGGGGCCGCGGCGCTCTTTCTCCTGTGGAAGAAGAGCCGCGAGGTCGACTTCGGTATCGCCCGTCGGTTGCAGCCGTTGCTCGAGCACCGCGGTGCCGTGTTCGCGTTCCTCGCCCGGCTGCTCCGCCGCCCTTCACGCCGTGTTGGCCGCCGCCGTAGCGCCGGCTTCCCCCGACTTCTCGATCGGCACGTGCTGCGCAGCTATGCTGCGATCTGGGTCCTGACCTTCGCCGCTTTCGTGACGATCTTCGCAACCACGACGTGGATCGACAAGGCATCGTACGTGTCGCATCCGGAGTTGATTCCCACGTACATGAAGTTCCAGATATGGGACATCGTGTTCAACGTCCTGCCCATGTCGGCGGTGGTCACCGTCCTCGCCACGTTCAGCCTCATGGCGAAGCGCAACGAAACCGTGGCGGCGCTTGCCGGCGGCGTCAGCCTGTATCGCTTGATGCTGCCAATCCTGCTGCCCGCGGCGGGGCTGACCGCGGCCCAGTACGCGGTGCAGGATTATGTGCTGCCCCCTGCGGCCCAGCAGGCTGCTGTCGTCGAAGAGCAGATGCACCCCACCGGCGCGGTCAGCCTGCAGCGGGATCAGACGTGGGTATTCTCCGAGGGTGGCCGGGTGTTCCATTTCGCTGAGTACGTGGCCGAGCCTCCACAGCTTCTCGGGCTGCGCGTCTATTACCTCAACGACGATACCGGTGGCATTGCTCGGATGGAGTTCGCCGATCGTGCAGCGTTCACCAACGATCGCTGGGAGGGCCATGAGGGCTGGCGACGATACTTCATCTCCCAGGACGAATCGGCCACGCTGTCCCCTACCGAGCTCGAGGAGTTCCGCTTCTCCGTGTTGCCGATCGAGCTCACTCCCGCCTATTTCGGCGAGAGCCCACGTCAGCCTGAGCAGATGTCGACACTCGAGCTGCAACAGCACGTCGAGCTGCTACAGCAACGCGGCTACGAGACCCATCGAGCGCTGGTCGACCTGAACATGAAGGCTGCCACTCCGGCCATCGTGTTCGTGATGACGATCGTCGGGGTGCCGTTCGCCTTCCGGATGGGCAGCCAGGGCGCACTCACCGGGGTGGCAATCGCCATCGGCCTGGTGGCGGTCTACTGGATCGCCTTCGGCGTCTTCCGGGCGCTCGGCTATGCCGGCCAACTGCCACCGGCGTTGGCCGCATGGGCCCCGCACATCCTGTTTCTCTCGCTCGGTGGGTATCAGGCGCTCGGCGTACGTACGTAGATCGCGGGATGCGGTCTCGCCGCGTTGGCCCGAACGACTCAGCCGGAACCAAGACCGAGGAACGCTCGCACGTCGCTGGCGATCGCCGTCGACTCCCACGGGAATTCTTCGCGGCCGAAGTGACCGTACGCCGCGGTGCTTCGGTAGATGGGTCGGCGCAGGTCCAGATGCTCGATCATGCCCTTCGGGGTCAGGGGGAAGAGGGCGCGCACCGCTTCGATGATGCGGTCCTCCGGCACCCGCTCGGTGCCGCGAGCCTGCACCATGATCGAAACGGGGTCGGCCACTCCAATCGCGTACGCGAGCTGTAGCTCGACGCGCTCGGCGGCACCCGCTGCTACGAGATTCTTCGCTATATAGCGCGCCATGTAGGACGCTGTGCGATCGACCTTCGTGCAGTCCTTACCGGAAAACGCCCCGCCGCCGTGGCTCCCCACTCCCCCGTAGGTATCCACGATGATCTTGCGCCCGGTCACGCCGCAGTCGCCTTGCGGGCCCCCCGTTACGAAGCGACCTGTTGGGTTGATGTGGTACACGGTGTTCTCGTCGCGCCATTCCGGCGGAACCACCGGGTAGATCACCTTCTCGAGAACCTCGTCACGCAGAGTGTCGGTTTCTACGTCTGCCGCGTGCTGGGTCGAGATCACCACGGTATCCACGCGTTGGGGCCGGCCGTCGACGTACTCGACCGTTACCTGTGATTTACCGTCCGGCCGCAGGTAATCCAACGAGCCGTCCTTGCGGACCTCGGCGAGGCGCCGGCAGAGCTTGTGCGCCAACGTTATCGGCATCGGCATGAGCTCGTCGGTCTCGGTGGAGGCGTAGCCGAACATGAGCCCCTGATCGCCGGCGCCGCCGGGATCGACGCCCCTGGCGATGTCGGGCGATTGTTCGTCGATGCAAACAATCACGCCGCAAGTTGCGTAGTCGAATCCATAGTCCGCGTCGGTATAGCCGATGTCGCGGATCGTGTTGCGCACGAGCCGTGGAATCTCGATGTACGACGTCGTGGAGATCTCGCCAGCGACGATCGCCAAGCCGGTGGTCACCATCGTTTCGCAGGCAACGCGGCCGGTGGGGTCGTTGCCCATGATCTCATCGAGAACCGCGTCGGAGATCTGATCGGCGATCTTGTCAGGATGGCCTTCTGTCACCGACTCCGAGGTGAGGAGATAGTGTCGTCCTTGTTCCATTGGGTTCCCCTAGTCGCTGCCGCGCAACAGTTGTCGAGAGCGTTTGGCGTATGAGCAGTGCGCGGCGTCGATGCCGGAATCGGCTGCGCGGAGCATCCCGCGCAGGGGCGAGTTGCTGACCAACATGAAAAGTTTGCTGCCTTCGCGGCAAACTATCATGGGCCTTTCAGGTGGTCAATTGGAGCAGGTCGCGATGAGGCTTCGCGCCAGCGCTTTCTCGGCCGACTTATCGACAACTGTCTGGTCGATGCGCGCTACGCGCAGCGCGCGCAACACTTCCCCGACGGCGGGTCCTGCGGGGCAGCCCATGGCCTGGACCGCCGTTCCATCGAGCGCCGATGTGATGGCGCGGTCGTGATCAAGGTATTGCCGGATGGCGCCGACAAGGTCGTCGTCAAGGGTGGCGTCGGTGGCGATCGCGACGCGCAGCGCTGCCGGGCTAATCTCATCCAGGATGACGGCGCGTTCACCGGCGCTGGCAAGCTCCGCTACGGAGGTTCGTGCGCGCTCCCAGGGGGCGCCGGAGTCCAGCAATGGCTGTCGCCTCGACCGCGACAGCCGGAGTCGGCTCGCCAAGGTCCACCTTTCCTGTGGCCCGAGCCTCGCCGCGGTCGCCGCCAGCACCAGAGACCACGGCTCTGCGGACTCGCCAACTGGGGTGCGCCGCAGTTCGGCGGCCAGGGCAGCGAGTGCGTCGCGGCGTGCCTCGAGCTCCGACTGAATCGCCTCCAAGAGCCCCTGCTCAGCCAACGCCAGCGGGCCTTCCACTGGTGACTCTGTGTAGAGCTTGCGCAACTCCCTGCGCAGCCGATCGCCAGAGATTGAGTCGAGATAGCCACCGAGGATCGCCGCAGCAAGTGCCCTCGTCGTGCCATCCTCCAGACGAAAGCGAAGGCGAACCTGGAAACGGACGGCCCGCAGCATTCGTGTCGCGTCGTCCGCGAAAGACCGCTCGTGCAGAATGCGGACCAGTCCGGCGTCAAGGTCGG
>DASCOT010000182.1:0-21217 GCA_036012155.1 Acidobacteriota bacterium | reverse complement strand
CTGGCCACCGCATTGGCTGGCAACCTCGGCCCCGAGAACCACCACACCTTGCGCCTGGCCAGCGAGTTGGTTGACGACTACGTCGAGGTAAGCGACGAAGAAATGGTGTCGGCGATGCGCTTTGCTTTTAGGCGCCATGCGCTGGTGCTGGAGGCCGGTGGTTCGGCCGCGGTCGCGGCGGTTCTTTCGGGGCGGCTGGTGCCCGATGCAAGGACAGCGCTCGTGCTATCCGGTGGCAATATCGATCCGGCGATCTTCACCTCCGTGGTTGCCAGCGGGGAATAGATGAGGGCGCTCCTGCCGCCGGTGCGGCAGTGGGTGCAGCGCTCCCCCGAACAGATTCGCCGTCAGACGAGAGCGTCGAGCTTTGTCGCCAGCATGAAGTTGCCGGCTATCTTGATGCGCCCCATCAGGAACGCCGTCTGTGGGCTGACGCTGCCGTCGATGATGCCGGCCAAGTCGTCTTGACTGACGGTAATCACGCAGTCGGCGTCGGCCGCCGCGCCGGCACGAACGCCGCCGGGTGCGTTCTTCAGGTCAACGACCCAGGAGCCACCCTGCTCGCCGTCCACGTCGAATTGGTAGACGACGCCTATGTCGTCGATGAGCTCGGGCCTCTGCGATACACGGCTTGCCAGCTCGTCGAAGATATTGGCCGGGTTCATTGACGACTCCTCCGAACATTGTCGATCGGGTGATTGAATTCATCATGGTACCCTCCGGCCGTGATGGGGGTGGGCGAACGAATCTCCGTGGCCGTATTGCTCGGTGGCGCAAGCCCCGAGCATTCCGTATCGATCTGTAGCGGTCTGAATGTCCTCGATGCGCTCGATCCTGACCGTTTTGACGGGCACCCCATCTACATAGACCGCTGCGGCGAGTGGCACTTCGATCATCGACCCGCCGCGCCGATTCTGGCTCGTGCGCCCGGAGAGACAGCGCCCATCGTAGTTCCGATGCCTACGCCCGGCGCGGTGCCCTTGGCGACCGCCGGCGCCTTCGAGCGTTTGCGTGAGCCTGATCTCGACGTGGTCTTCGTGGCCCTCCATGGGCCGGGCGGAGAGGACGGCACCGTGCAGGGGATGCTCAGTCTGGCGGGCGTACCCTACACCGGCTCCGGCGTGTTGGCCTCGGCCCTGGCGATGGACAAGGCCCGGACCAAGCGACATCTTCGCGCCCACGGAATTCCGGTACCGGACGATGCACTGGTACTGCCCGGGCAACCCGAGGCCGCACCACGAGAAGAGGCCATCGCTCGGATCGGGCTGCCATGCGTAGTGAAGCCGGTCGCCTCGGGCTCATCGGTCGGGGTCCGCATAGCGCGTGACCGGGCCGAGCTGGATGAGGCGCTGAGTGAGGGCTCGGTGGAAGGCCAGCCCATCATGGTCGAGAGCTACCTCGAGGGTGTGGAGGTGACTTGCGGCGTTCTAGGGGGCGGGCCGGAGCCTGCTCAAGCACTTCCGCTTACAGAGATTCGACCGCACGACGGGCAGTTCTTCGATTTCCGCGCCAAGTACACGTCCGACGCATGCAGTGAGATCACCCCCGCGGAGGTTGACAAAGAGGTGGCGACGCGCGTTCAGGAGCTCGCCGTGATCGCACACGAGGCGCTGGGCTGCGAGGGAATGTCGCGCAGCGACCTCATTCTGTCGGAGTCGGGCCCGATGATGCTCGAGCTCAACACCATTCCCGGCATGACCGAGACCAGCCTTCTACCTCAGGGCGCGGCAGCGGCGGGGATTCCGTTCGACGAGCTCATCGAGCGCCTGATCCATTCGGCGCTCCTTCGCTCTGGCCGTGTTGTCTAGCAAGCCGCGAGGCGCTGAGCTGACCACCAAGGCCCGCTAGTTCGTCGGGCTCAGGCGCCGCCACACCGCCGGTTGTAGCAGCACCAGAACGGTGATCACCTCGAGCCTTCCGATCCACATGTTCAGGAAAAGCACGACCTTGGTGGACGTTGGGAAGGCGGCATAAGTGCCCATGGGTCCAACCACCGAGAACCCCGGTCCGATGTTGCCGAGCGTGGCGATCGAAGCGGTGATCGCGGTGAGAATGTCGGCGCCGAACACCGTGACCATCAGCACGCTGAGGATGAACACCAGGATGTAGAGCAACAGGACGGTCACGATCGAGCGGAGTACTTTTGGCGGCACGACACGGCGGTTGAATCGCACCGGATTTACCGCCCGCGGGTGCAGCACGCGAACCAACTCGGCCGCAGCGTACTTGAAGATCAACAGTACCCGGACCACTTTGGGCCCGCCTGCCGCGGATCCAGCCGAACCGCCGACAAACATCAGGATCAGGAGCACCACGCGGGCCTCGTCGTTCCATAGGTTGAAGTCGTCTGTGGCGAACCCGGCCGTGGTCACGATCGTGAGCACCTGGAAGGCTGCTTGTCGCAGAACCGTGAGCGGCGGTGCCTCTGTCAGGACTCCGAGGCTGGTGTTGGCGGAGAGGTACTCGAGGCTCGGGTCGCGGTTGAATGGCAACAAGACGTAGGTCAACAACAGCGTCGCAACGATTACGAGCAGTGCGTAGGCGCGAAACTCCTCATCGCGGAACAGATCGAGCGGCCGGCCTCGAATGGCACGGTATTGCAGTGAGTAGTTGGCACCAGCCAGGAAGATGAAGAACACGAAAACCCATTCAGCGGCCGGGTTGGCGTAGCCGCCGATACTTTGCGGATTCGGGGAGAAACCACCGGCGGCGACGGTGGTCAGGGAGTTGCAGACCGCGTCGAAGATCGGCATCCCGACGGTGACCAGGGCGACCACCTGGATGATCGTGAGACCAATATAGAGCGACCACAGCGCGATCGCGGTGTGGCGGATTCGAGGCGTCAAGCGCTCTTCCTGTGGGCCGGGTGCCTCGGCGAAGAACATCTGCCGGCCGGCGATCGCCAGTCGCGGTAGCACCGCGATGAACAACGCGATGACCCCCATTCCGCCGAACCACTGGGTCATGCTCCGCCATAGGTACAGCCCTTCACCGTATTGCGAGAAATTGGTGAAGATGGTGGCACCGGTGGTGGTGAGTCCGGACATCGACTCGAACAGCGAGTCAATGACGCTCAGGCCGTTCCACAGGTAAGGGATGGCGCTGAAGAACGACACCACCAACCATGCCGAGGCCACCACCATGATCCCCTCGACTCGGTGCAGTTCCTCGCCCCTGGGGGCCATTCTCTTGGCCAGCTCGCCGAACGCCGCGGCGCTGAGCGCGGCGATGAGGAATCCAATCGAAGAATCCCAGTTGCCGTATCCCCAATCGACCAGCATGGGTAGCAACAGGAAGACGCCAAACGCCCGGAGCAACAGGCCGTCGACGTGAGCGACGAGTCGAAGGCGCATCGATCAGAAGAGCTTCCGGAGCTTGTCGCGCGCCGACTCGGTGGAGAATACGAGTAGTCGGTCGCCCGGCTCGATCATGTCGTCACCGTGCGGCACTATCGTGCGATCGGAGCGCGTGACCGCCACTATGATCGTGCCATCGACGCGCGGCAGCTCGCGAACGCGCGTTCGCTCGAAGTGATCCGACACGTTCATTTCGACGACCGCCGCCTGGCCACCCTCGACGCTGGCGAGCAGCTGCACGCCGGTCTCTTGGAGCGAGTTCAACACGACGTTGATCGCTGTGACCATGGGGTTGAGCGGCACGTCGATGCCGACGCGCTCGAAGAGTCGGATGTTCCTCTTCCGGTTGACCCGCGTGATGATCTTCGGAACCTGCATCTGTCTGGCCAGCAACGAGCACAGCAGATTGCTTTGGTCATTGCTGGTAACCGACACCAGGACGCTTGCTCGGTCGACCTGCTCTGCTTCGAGCAGCGCCAGGTCGGTGCCATCGCCGCGCAATACCAGCGCCCGTGGTAGCTCCGCCGCGAGGTGCTCGCAGCGAGCCCGATCGCGCTCGACGATCTTGAGGCGGATATCCTTCTCCCTCTCCAAGCGCTTGGCCAACGTTAGCCCGACGGTGCCGCCGCCGACAATGACTACGTCGCGGTCGCGAGAATCGGGGGGATCCGCGGGCCCGTGCATGAATCTCTCCTGAAGTTGCCGCAGTCCGCCTCGGTTACCCATGAATGCGACTCGGTCTCCGGCCTCCAGCTCGGTCTTGCCGGATGGGATCGACAGTTCCTCGCCTTTGCGCACCGCGACAGCGAGCACGCCAAGGGGCAACTTGAGTCGCAGCAGCGGCCCGATGAGCGGAGAGCTTTCACGCAGCTTGAACTCCATCAGCCAGATGCGGCCGCCAGCGAAGATCTCCACGTCGATGGCCCGCGGCACCAGCACGATGCGGGTGATCTCTTCGGCGAGCATGTACTGCGGCCAGATGATTCGATCGATAGCCAACGCGTCGTCGCCCTCGGGGATACCGGCAAACGACCGTACGTAGTCTTCTTTCGACACGAAGCAGCTGGTATGTGCGCAGCCGATGCGCTTGGCTGTCAGGCAGGCGATGATGTTGAGCTCGTCGGATGCCCGACAGGATATGAAGCTGTCGCTCGAGGTCACGCCCGCCTCGCGCAGCACCTCCGGGTGTGTGGCGTCACCGCGGAGCAACTGGACGTCGAGAGAGCCGAACCGATCTGCTTCGCGCGGGTCGTTCTCGATGATCACGACGTCGTGCCGTTGGTGTAGTGCCAAGGCCAGCTGATAGGCGATCTCACCGTTGCCGGTGATCACGATCCGCATGGGGTTCCTTTATGCTGGGATGCGGCGGTTGACGAGGACGCCGAGTCGAGGTCAAGCAGCCTAATTGTGGCACCTCGGGCGCGGACGAGTGAACCGGCGGGATCTCAACGCTGCTGCCGGCGCCGACGCCCACCCGCGGGCGACAGTGCCGCGGAAAGTAGGAGACGGGGATGAACCGCATAGTTCCCATGCTGATCGCGGTGCTCCTGATGATGATCGGTACCACGCTGGCCTTCATTGTTGCCCGCGCCCCAGACCCGACGGCAGGGCAGGGACCCAGGCTCAACTACACGGAGGAAGGCCTCAACGCCGTCGCATGGGTACAGACGGCGGGTGAGTACGAGGCGACTGCCCGGCAGGCGTACGCAATCGCGGCGCTCATGCTCGATCGGGCGCTCGCCGACGCTTCCTGGACGGCTTCGCTCGAGCAGGCGGCTAGCGGTGGCTACGAGGCCCTACCGCCGGCAGTGATCCTCGATGTCGATGAGACGGTGCTCGATAACTCTGCCAATCAGGTGCGCCAGGTGCTCGACGATCGCGACTTTGCCACGCCCAGCTGGCAGGAGTGGGTGCGCGAGGAGAAGGCCGGTGTTGTTCCCGGTGCGTTGAGCTTCACTCGCCAGGCGGCAGCTCGTAGCGTACGAGTGTTTTATGTCACCAACCGCCGCCAAGAGGTGGAGGACGCGACGCGGCGGAACCTGCAGCATCACGGTTTTCCACTTGTTCCCGATGTTGACACGATCCTCACCCGCGACGAGCGTGGCGATTGGGGTTCTGACAAGGGCACGAGACGCCAGGTGGTAGGGGGGGATCATCGCATCCTGTTGCTGATCGGTGATGCCCTCGGCGACTTCGTCTCGGGCGACGACGTCGCGGCCGAGCTGCGCAAGGAAATGGTGCGTCAGCATGCCGAGTATTGGGGGAGCCGATGGATCGTGTTGCCGAACCCCCAGTATGGCGCCTGGGACGGAGCACTGATCGGGTTCGACTTCGGACTCTCGCGTGATGCGAAGCGCGCCATGAAGCGCGCTGCCCTCAACCCCGCGCGGTGACCAGAGTCACACGGCCACGAGATCAGGCCGCGGTGGTGACGGGCGCCGCGCCGTCGATCATCTCGGCGTGGCGTCGTCGATAGCGACTACTGCGGTCGCCGGTTGTTTGGAGCGCCCTGGTCGATCCACGTTCGGATGGTGGTGATCTGGGCCGCCGACAGCGGGCTTCGATTCAAGGGCATCCGGCCGCCGCTGACACCGGCGGCACCCTCGATCTTGCGCACCAGGTAGCTGTTGTCGGGGTCGCCGGATGCGACCCGATTCGTTCCGGGCTGCTGGCTACTGGGCACGCCGACGATGTTGTCAAACGCCGAGCCGGCGGCGAGCACCAGACCGGCGCTGGCCGACGCAGCGGCGTGGCAGCCGGCCAGGGCGCAGTTCTGGTCGAAGATCGGCTGCACATCGGCAGCGAAGCTCACGCCACCACCACCGCCACCGCCGCCGGTAGCCGTCAAGGCACCGGCGCGCTCACCCGTCTGGCCGTCAGCGTTGATCACCAGCACTCCTGCGCTGGTGCCGTCGTCGACGGAAGGGGCAGGGGTAATGACCACCTCGAGCTGCTTGGCGGTCTTGAACTCGACGCTATCGACCGAGAACGAGTCGTTATCGACGTGCACGTTGGCCCCG
This sequence comes from Acidobacteriota bacterium, assembly GCA_036012155.1. GTDB lineage: Bacteria > Acidobacteriota > UBA890 > UBA890 > WLXD01 > DASCOT01. Next base: position 14,841 of record DASCOT010000182.1, on the reverse strand, counting down.
GCGACGAAGTTCTTGCCTCGCACGGTGACGGTGTTCGATTGCCCCACCGTCACGTCTCGACGCGCTACCCGCTGCACGCTGGTGACCTTCATGGGTTTGCCTTTGGTACCCGCCGGCTTCAGCCTAGCGTTGCTCTTCTTGCCCGCGGCGGTGATCTTGCCGCTCAGCAGGTTGTTGCCCTTTCGCAACGAAAGGGCGATGCCGAGGTCGCCGGAGCCGAGCCTGATCGTGCCGTCGACTCCGGCGCGGCGATCGGTGCTGCGGTTGGCGTCGCCTACCACGTTGCCGGTCTCGCCATCGACCACAGCGTGGCCGCCGACCGTGCCGTCTCCGTTGTCGGTGAGCTGGAGCAAGACGAAGACCGTCTTGCCGGCGAGCTTCACGGAACCTGCCCAGAGTTTCTGCAGGGGCACATCGGAGCTCATGGGTACCAGCTCAGCGGATCCCTTAACCGTGCCGGACACCTTGCCCTTTAGCTTGTCTGACTTGATGCTGAGCTTGAATTTCGCCGTGTCGCGACGTTGCCGTAGCGGCGCACCGTCGTCGATGCGGAACTGGATGCTCTTCTTGCCCACCTTGGTGAAGTCGGCAGCCAGCACGTCGACACCGCTCGGCGTGTCGTCGACACTGTTCTGCATGACGACAAACCCGACAGCGCTGTCGCCCACGTTTAGGTTCAGCTGCACGAGCACGCGCTCGGCCCCGACCTTGATGCTCCCGACCCAGCCGCCGTCGAACCGGTTGTCGAAGAACTCGCCGTTGTGTTGTGAAGCGGACACCGCGAGAGCCAGCGTCAGCGTGAGGGACAGGGCTGCAGCGAGCGCGGACTTGGGGCGCGGCGTGGATTTCGTCATTGGAGAGTACCCATCGCTTGCGTCCCGACCTCTGCAGGTCGGGCTCATCAGGTCGAGCTAGAAAGAAAAAGCTCTCACCAGATTGAAGCCGAAGCGGACGTTGCTCTTGATGCCAGTCTTGAATGAGCCGGCGGCCATGAAATCGGGCGTAGTCAGGGTGCTGTTGGATACGAGCAGCTGGAACAGATGGCGTCGAACGTGGATGGTCACTCCGGCCTGCCACTGGTTGGCGGCGTCGAATCGCTCGAATCCCCCGACGTTGGCGATGTACTCGACGTCGAGGCTGTAAGTCGTCGACAGGCGTAGGCTGCCGCCGAAACCCAACGCCAGCGCGTAGCCATCGCTGCCCGGGAGGTCCTGCTCATCGGGGTCGGTGCTGTAGATCGGAACGAACTGGAAAGCCAGCCGGTCACCGGCACGTATGCCTAACGGCAACTCGACAGTGAACCGATTGTTATTGGGGATCCCGTTGGCGTCGAGAAACGTCCCACCGATATTGGCAGCGATCGACAACGGTAGCGAAGTCTGGTCCTCGTCGAGCAGCTTGACCTTGACGCCGAACTCCCATGTCGCCAGGTTCGCGGATCGACCCACGTAGGGGGCGATGCGGTCGCTGAGCCCATAGGAGAACCAGAAACCCGGGAAAGCGAAGCTATCGAGACCGTAGAGCCTCTCCCGTCCGGCGTCGCTCAGCGACTCGGAGAACCGATGCGTGAAGTGCAGCTCGAGGGTCTTCTTTTCCGGAAGTGCGGCGGTCGGCAAGTTCAACAGGTCGATACTCCACCACGTTCGCTTGTCGGCGAGCGTCGGCGCCTCGAGGGTCTTGATGTAAGCGACGATGTCGCCGAGGTCGTCCTCCGAGAGTTCGTCGGTGCTGAAGTCCGGCATGCGTTGCGAGGCCGGCGATCGTACCTGGCGTCGAAACTCGGCAAGGGAAAGGCGCGTCCCGGCCAGGGCCGGGCCCATCATGCCCTGGGCGGCGCTGCCGTGGCATGCGGCGCACTCTACCGCCTGAAAGAGCTCGAAACCGCGTTCCGCATCCTGCCCCAGAACCGGGTCCGCCAGCAGGAGCAAGGTGAGCGGGGCAGGCAGGCAGGGAATCGCAGAAGGCGACAGGCTGGCATGGAGATCACCGAAAGAGAATGAACCGGCAGGCCGATTGCCTCAGCCTGCACCGGAAGACGTGAGCATCCTGCATTGTGCATCGTTACCCGTCCGAGTTGCGCGGCGCTGCGCGTCCCTAGTGCAATGTCTACAGCGGTAGGCGCTCTTGGGCGGAACGTCGAAATGCTGTCGCCGAAACGGGTTCCCTCGCCCGATTCAGGCCTAGGCGTCGGCACGCTGTCGAGAACACCGCACCGATCTGTTCGGCGAAGGCCCCCTCACCCTGCATCCGATGACCGAAGCGTGGATCGTTCCTGCGACCGCCGCGCAGTGAGCGAATGCGGCCGAGGACCTTGCGCCGACGGGGAGGCGAGCGCGACTGCAACCAGGCCTCGAAGATGTCGGCGACCGCGCCGGGTAGTCGCAGAGTCGTATAGCCGGCGCGGGTCGCACCGGCTGAGGCCGCCGCGTGAAGGATTGCCGGAATCTCGTGGTCGGTGAGGCCGGGAATAACTGGCGCGACCATGACCCCGCAGGGGACGCTGGCGGCGGCAATGCGCTGCAGCGCTCGCAGGCGACGCGCGGGGCGTGAGGTGCGCGGCTCCATCGCGCCGCAGAGCTCGTCGTCCAGCGTGGTTATCGAGACGTAGACCGCTGCCGCTCTATGACCGGCGAGCTCCGTCAAGATGTCGAGATCCCGACTAACGAGCTCGTTCTTGGTAACGATGGCTACCGGATTCCGGAACTCCGCTAGCAGCCGGAGGCAGCGTCGCGTGAGCTCGAGGCGGCGCTCAATCGGCTGGTAGGGGTCGGTGACCCCACTCAGACTGAGCACCTGCGGCTTCCAGCGCCGCTCCGCGAGCTCCTTGCGTAACAATTCAGGCGCCGGGAGCTTCACCAGGATGCGGGTCGCGAAGTCGAGCCCGGCGGAGAAACCGAGCGGCTGTGGGTGGGCCGCGCATAGCAGTACACGCAGCCGTGCTCGCAACCGCGATAGGGGTTCAAGGATGCGTCGAACGGCACGTCGGGGCTGTTGTTGCGCGCGATGATGCTGCGCGCGGAATCGCGAATGTACTGAGTAGGCAGCCGCCCGCTGGAAGCGTCGGTGGGTTCGATCCACAGGCGCTCGAAGCGGTTCGGAGGGTTGTGCGGTACCCCACGGCCGCTGGAACCCGTCGCCGGGGCGACACCGTCGGAGTGTTTTCGCGCCATACTGTACCTCCAGAGTGGGGTAGCATACTAGACAAATGTCTGTATCGGTGGCAAGAGTCGGGGAGCTGGAGCAGGGCGAGGCTGCGATTCGCGGCCTGCTGGCCCGCGTCGGGGTCCGTCCCGAGGACGGTGACGACGAGCTGTTGCTTCGGCACGCCAGCGATCTGGAGAGCGACGAGGCCCTACAGCACCGGATAGCAGTGGTGCTTGATTCGGCGTTTCAGGGGTTCTTTCATTGTGCCTCCGAGGGGCATGCCTTTATCCAGCTCGAACGATTCGAGGCCGAGTTCGGTGGATCGCTCGAGCGCGCCTATCCCGGTGCCGGGGCAGCCTTCCTGCGTTTTGCGCGGAGCTACTGGACGCTGCGGAACCTGGTGGGTCGGTTGGCGCTACGCTTCCCCGGCACGGTCCTGCAGCAGTTGCTGGTCTCTATCGAGACTCGTATCGCCGAGGCCTTCTTTCCGCAAAACGAATCTGATGACGTGCCCGCTAACCAGCGTGCCCGGATCCAGCGCCGGCTCATCGAGCAATCGGGTGCCCGAATCGATGTCGACGCATTCCTGCTCGGCAATCCTCTCCTGCTCGGCAATCCACTCGCGCAAGAAGAGCCCTAGTGCCGGATGCCGGGAGAGCCTCGGACTCTTGGTAGACCGTCAGCTCCGATGCTGCCGGATTACAGCACGCCGTAGTAGCGCGCCATCCAGTAGGGCAAGAGCAGATCGATTCCTGGCGCACCCACGTCGCCGCCCCCTCCGCCAGACAGAACGAACGGGTCGCGCTGCCATAGAAAGTCGGTGGTTACGCGCTCAGCGACCGGGATGGGAGCACACGAGAGATTCTCCCCGCACACCGGATAGGTCCCTCCCAGGTCAACCGAGACATTGCGTCGCGGGCGCTTCAGCCAGTCTCTCAGGAGTCGTCTGGTCTCGCGGTCACGGGCGCCGTTCGGGCCCTTGATCACGTGGTCGATCATGTTGAAGTGTGCGTTCTGGTGCGACCCGACTGCGCCGCGCAGGGTGTCGTAGGCCTTGCGATACTCGTCAAGGTACCTGCCCGGCTCCTCCAAGCGAACCAGATGGGCGAGGTTGATGGCATCCAGATTGAACTTGAAGTACGACCCGTGCAGATCGGTGATCTCGAGAGTGATCGGTAGCCCCACCAGAGTGCCGAACGCGTCGCGGACCTCCCCGTAGGGCCCGGTGAAGCGGCCCGGATTGACGAGGCGGGCGACTTGCAGGAACGCCAGCATCTGCTCGGGGCGTGCCACGAAAGTCGTGCTGATGGTGCCGTCGGGGTTCCGTACAGTCCAGGCGCCGTTGCGCAGGTAGTCGACCAGCCGGGTGACGATCTCACGGATCTCGTCGCGAATGCCGGACAGCGGCACTAGCTCCCAGGCGAATCCGAGGCCGAAGATCACCCCGGAGTACTGATCGCGCGATGTGGTACCCGCCCAGCGGTAGTCGACGCCCCTGTAGCTGCCCGAGAAGACGCGTTGGTGCGCCTCTCCGACGGTAATCGCATCGATCCACCGCGAATCCTTTGGCACTGCGCCCCGCGCCAGCGTGTCGTTACCCGTGACCTCGAGAAGCACTCGAATCGCTGCGACCGCTCTGCGAACCTTGCTCTTCGCCTTCTTGGAACCGGTGACGGCGTACTCGAAGGCAGCCGCAGCGAGATGGTGGCCGGTCCAGATTGCGGAATCACCGGCATGTGTGTAACGCACGATCTCGCTGGAGCTCGGTCCGGCGTAGACCGGGTCGAACACGGCTCCGTGTGGCAGATGGTCCCGCTTGAGCACGCGCGCGACGCGCTGCACGTGCCGCTCCAGCCGCCCTGCCAGGTCACGAGCGTCGGGCGCCGTCGAGGTGGTCGGCGGTGTCGGCGCGCTGCTGATAAAAAACATCGTCGACAGTGCGACGACAAAACACTGGGTTCTTAGACAGTATCGGCGACGATATGGAGTGTTTTTATAGCAATCAGTAATGTCTTTAGCCATTGAAATGCGCTTAGCTATCAAATAGCAGGCGAAGCTACTTCCAATAGCGTACTGCAAACCCTCGGCCTTCGGCTAGGACTTTCGCTAGTCGGCGCCCATGAACGGGTACTCGAACGACGTTGCCGGTACGAAGGTCTCCTTGACGGTACGTTGAGAGACCCAGCGCATCAGGTTGGCCGGCGAGCCAGCTTTGTCGTTGGTTCCGGAGGCGCGAGCGCCGCCAAACGGCTGCTGCCCGACCACCGCCCCGGTGGGCTTGTCGTTGATGTAGAAGTTACCGGCAGCGTGTTGCAGTCGCTTGCTCAACCGTACGATGTCGCGGCGGTCCCGCGCAAAGATCGAGCCTGTCAACGCGTACGGGCTGCTCGTATCGCAAAGGTCGAGAGCCTCGTCCATGTCGGCGTCGTTGTAGACGTATATCGTGAGCACGGGGCCAAAGATCTCCTCGCACATCAGCCGCGCCCCGGCGTCCTGCGCTTGGACGACCGTGGGCTCGACGAAATACCCGTGCGTGTCGTCGTAGCTACCCCCGGCCAGAACCTCATACTCGGGCTTGGAGTTGGCCTCGTCGATGAAGCTAGTAATGCTGTCGAACGCCGGGCGGTCGATCACTGCGCAGAGGAAGTTGCTGAAATCGGTCGGCGGGCCCATGCGTAGCTGCGCCACGGTCTCCACCAGCAGCTCCTTCACCTCGTTCCAAATCGACGCCGGGATGTACGCTCGCGATGCTGCAGAGCATTTCTGGCCTTGATACTCGAACGCGCCACGGACCAAGCCGGTGACCAGTGCGGCGAGATCCGCTGATGGGTGGGCGAACACGAAGTCCTTGCCGCCTGTCTCGCCGACGATGCGCGGGTAGCGACCGTAGGTCTCGAGGTTGTCGGCCATGGTGCGCCACATGTGCTGGAAGGTGGCAGTCGACCCCGTGAAATGCAGCCCGGCTAGCTGACTACTGGCGAAAACCGGATTCCCGACCCGCGAACCGCGGCCGGGCACGAAGTTGATTACACCGTCGGGTAGCCCGGCTTCCTGTAGCAAACGCATAACGTAGTAGTTTGAGAGCAGTGCGCTGGTCGCTGGCTTCCACAGCACGGCGTTGCCCATGAGCGCCGGAGCGCTCGGGAGATTGCCGCCGATCGCAGTGAAGTTGAACGGCGAGACCGCGAACACGAAGCCCTCGAGCGGACGATATTCGACCTGGTTCCACATGCCGGGATCGGACTCGGGCTGTGCGGCGTAGATCTGCTCCAGATAGTGGGCATTGAACCGCCAGAAGTCGCACAGCTCCGCGGCTGCCTCGATGTCTGCCTGATGGACGGTCTTGGACTGGCCGAGCATCGTGGCGACGTTCATGGTCTCGCGCCACGGGCCGGCGAGCAGATCGGCCGCTTTGAGGAAGACAGCGGCGCGTGCCTCCCAGCTCATCTCGGACCATTCGCGCCATGCCGCGGCGGCCGCCTCGATGGCCTGTTCGACGATGGCTTCGTCGACCTGGTGACAGACAGCCAGTACGTGGCCGTGGTCGTGAGGGCACACGACGTCGAGCGTATCGCCCGTGGTCACGTCTTTGCCGCCGATGACGGCCGGAATCTCGATGCGCTCGTTGAGCATTGCTTCAAGGCGCGCCTGGATGCTGGCGCGCTCGTCGGAACCGGGAGCGTAGGCGAGAGCAGGTTCGTTTACCGGAGCTGGAATGCGCGCAAAGCCGTTCACCGCGGTTCTCCTTGGCGGTTGCCGGGTCCCGTCTCGCGGAGACTTCCGCGATTGGCGACCGGAACAGGACCGGCTCCGTGTTGTTGATGGTCTGAGATCGCACCCAAGAGTATCGGAAGCAGGCTATGTGGGTCAGGCGGCCGGGAGCTCCGGCTGCTACGATGTTTCGGGCGCAGCATCAGCCTTTCACGCCGCGGTGTTTTTTTTGCAGAAACCTTCCGGGTGATTGGTGCGTCTATCCATTGACGGGGCCGCTCGACCGAGCCCCAGCCGATCCCCTGAAGATTGAACGAAGATGTCCGAACGAAAGCTCCATCGCGGCCATGCCGCTCTCCTTGGTGTTGTTCGAGCCGGCGACGAATGCACCGCTACGCTCAGGAACGGCACCGTTGCCTTCGACCACCACTCACAGGATTTTTTGGTCGGTTGGTACGAAGACCTCAAGGGCTGGGATCTGATCCAGGCCGAGGACTTCATGGGCAAGCGCGGCAAGCTCGGGGAAACCGTCACCCTGACGGTCGACGGGCGCGAGGTCCTGGACCAGCTGCAGCAGGCCTGAAGCAAGCGGCACTTCGCCGCTCAGCAGGGTCTCGGTAGCTCCTGTCCGACGGCGAAAGTGCGCCTTCGGTTACCTGCGGTTCGCGGGATCGATCAAGCGCCGGAACTTACCGAAGTCCTCGTAGGTACGAGCAAAGCTGCCGTACCAGTCGGGTGCCTTGGTGTCGGCACAGGAGGACCTTTCTCCGGAGAGGGTGCCTATGACGAACTGTTGCGGCCATCTCCTCCCCAACCACAGAGCCGAGCCGCTGCTGCCGCCCTCGGTGACGCCCTTCTTCCTCTTCCAACGGACGATGAGATGTGTGTCGCCCTCGACCGGACGGAAACCCTCCGGCACGAAGTTCACGCCGCCCAGACCGGTCAGCTTTCCGATGCTGCTCTTCTTGGCATCCCCGGACGGATGGTGACTCTCCTGTACGGTTTTCCGGACGAGGTCTTCAGGAGCCTCCGTGCTCCAGCCAGCCAGAGTCGTTCCATCCGGTGGCGCCTGTTTCAACTCCATCAGCGTATGATCGTTGGACAGCCCCTTGGCCCCGGTAGTGAACCTGAGCTTCCCACCACCGGCAGTCTGTACGATTGGCGGAGTATCCTTGCCTGCGCAGCGGGCGTGCTGGAATCCCCAAAACAGCACCGCCGACCGGGTCTCGGCGCGCTTCGCCATGCAGTGTGCCGCGGTCAAGAACCAGAGTCTCTGCGTGGCGGCGTCGGTATCGACCATCAGCTGTCCGGTGCACAGGAACGTATTGCCCGCCTTCTGGAAAACGATCTTCGCGACGCTTGAGGCTGCACTAAGCCAGCGCGCATCACAGGCGACGTTTCGTTCGCAGGCGCCGGAGAATCCGAGGTGCGAAAGATCCTTGGTGCGCACGGGGCGCGTCAGATGCGCGACCCTAACCGCGGTGAGGCGTACCTCGCCGGCCCTGGCTGGTCGCGGCAGGTAGATCTCGACCCCCTAGCTCGTCGCCGCCGATGACCGGTGACCAGAACAGATCACTGTCGTCTTGTCGACCGGTCGCCTCGATCGACCGAACGAGGAGTTCCGACAGGAACGGCCCGTGTGCATCCGCGGGGTCGGAAGGGTTGAAGAAGCGCACCTCGGCGTCGGCGGGCAGAGCAGCAACGCGCAGCGCCAGCTGGATTCCTGTTGCTCCGGCCGAAGTCACCGCGAACGTGGTGGTGTAGCCGCCCCCGCGGGCGGGCTCCCACTCGAGCAGCGCCCCATCGATGCCCCGCGCGCGCGGGTCCGCCAGGTCGCGGTGGACTCCTACCTGCAGGCGAGTCTTGTCGGCCGACGGTGGGGGAGCGGGTTGCCGCAACTCGGGCAGCTCAATGCGAAACGCTACCGGTGCGGTGGGATCCGAGCGGCGCAGATGCGTGTTCTGCAGGATCGTCGAGACGCTGCGAGTCGGTCGCAGCCGTTCGCCCTCAACCTGCAGGATTTCGCCACGTCGCTGTGCGTGCGCGGCGGGCAGCGCCAGCAACGTCGAGAAGACCGCAGCGGTGATTATTGTCGCAGCACGTGCCAGGCGAGCTCGTATGCGTAGTTGTGCCAACGGCAGGTCCACCCCATGGTCGTCGTTCGGTCAGCTAACGAGTAAGTCTCGATCATACATCCGGAGATCGGAGCGAACTCGCGTCGCGCCTGGCCGTGTCATGGCTCCATGCGGTTTCCGGCGATCCACACGGATTCGATGGCGCGCAGATTGGCTAGCTCGACCATCGGATCGGCGCTCAACACGACCATATCGGCCCACTTGCCCGTCTCGATGGTGCCGACGTCGTCGAGCCCCACACAGGCGGCAGCATCGCCAGTGGCCGAGCGCAGAATCTGCCGCGGCGACAGCCCTGCCTCCGCCATGAGCTCGGTCTCCATGTGCTCGAAGTAGCCCTGGAAGCGCGCTGGAGGGCCGCTGTCGGTGCCGAACGCGATGGTGACGCCGGCATCCACGAGTGCCTTGAGGTTCGCCTGCGCCATGCGCAAAGCGTCCTTGTAGCGGGGTGCGGCTGGACTGTCGCGGTAGCGCTGCTGTTGTTCGGGGGTCCGCAGCAAGTCCAGAACGCTACGGTCGGCGTGCGTCAGGAAGAACGGATCGGCGAAGAACTCCGGCTCGCTCTCGTAGACATAGGTAGAAACCTCGCGTGTCAGGGTCGGGCTGTAGCACACGCCGGTCTCGAGCAGCAGTCCGATCAGCTCCTCGTCGACGGGCAGATCGCGCACGCTGTGAGCGATGAAGTCGGCACCGGCTCTCAGCAGCCCCTTGGCATCGTCGAGGTAGAACAGGTGCGCGGCGAGCGGCAGGCTGCTGGAATGTGCCGCCTCGATGACCGCGCCGTAGACCTCGGGGGACATCTTGGTGCTGGTGCCGAGGTTGTCGTCGACACGGATCTTGATGAAGTCGGCTCCGAGGTCGGCGTTGGCCTGCACTTGCGAGTGCGCCTCCTCGGGGGACTCCGCTGTAACCACGGCGCCGGCGATTCGGAGCCGCGCGTGGCGTAGGTCGAGACCCTCGGCGTCGCGCACCCGAACACCCTCGGCACCGTCGCCGCCCAGGCTGACCACCGTCGTAACTCCGTAGCTCGCGTACAGGCCCAGATGCGCCCGCACGTTGGCCTCGGAGTAGTGACCGCTCTCGAGGCCCAGCGTATCCCCGACGTGGCCGTGGGCGTTGATCAGCCCCGGAATCAGCGTACGTCCAGCCAGGTCTACGATCTCGGCGCGCGGCGGGACCTCCATCTCGGCGGCGGACCCCACCGACTCGATTCGGCCGTCGCGGACCACTACGACAGCGTCGCCCTTTGGTTCGGCGCCGGTTCCGTCGATCAGGGTGGCGCCGACAAAGGCCCGGTAGCCCGGGACGGGCTCCGGCGCCGACGGGCTACAGCTGATCGCGACGAGCAGCGCGAAACTTCCGACCAAACGACTCACCGTACACCTCCCTAGTGGCTAACCCTGTTGGCGACGGGCATTGTATCCCCGCGGCTTCGTTCCGGGCACAATCTCTGACCGGGCGGCGACTCGTGCGGGGAGGGCGATGTTCAGTCGAATGAGGCAGATCGCTTTGCCGGTAGGGCTGACGCCGTCGGTCGCCGCCTTGGTCTTGGCGAACCTGGTGCCGCTTGCGGGGGCACTGTGGCTCGGCTGGCAGGTCGGCGATGTCGTCCTGCTGTACTGGATCGAGAACTTGATCGTCGGCGGGCTCAACATCGCGCGCATGCTTGCGGTGCGCATCCGAGACCCGGCGGCTTGGCTCGGCAAGCTGGTCCTGATCCCGTTCTTCGCCGTCCACTTCGGCGGATTCGCGGCGGTGCATGGAGTCTTGCTGATCGCGATGTTCCACGAACAGGGGTCGACTGTGCCGGCGGCGCTCGACGCCACCCACATCGACTCCGTGATCATGCTGGTACCCCAATTGCTGTGGGGGACTCTGTCGCACGCGCTCAGCCAGCGCGCGATTGCTTACGGCGCGATCACGCTGACCGTCAGCCATGGGGTGTCGTTCGTGGTGAACTTTCTCGGTGCCGGAGAGTACCGGTCTGCGACGCTACAGGAGCTGATGAGTCGGCCCTATCGTCGCGTCATCCTGCTCCACCTGGTGCTCATCGGTAGCGGGTTCTTGCTCCTGCTCATCGGAACACCAACTGCAGGCCTGGTGCTGATGGTGCTTATGAAGGTCGGTTTCGACATCGTGGCACATCGCAAAGAGCACGCGGAGAAGTGAGGCGGGTGCCCACCGAGGACGGCATCTTCGCGTTCCAGCCTAGGTCCGTGCTTTGCCGCCGCTGAGCACGCGAAAGAGTTGCCGGACAGGGTCGTAGAACTCGTCGACGACGCGCTCCTTCAGCGGGATGATGGCGTTGTCGGTGAGCTTGATCTCTTCCGGACACACCACGGTGCAGCACTTGGTGATGTTGCAGTACCCGATGCCGAACTCGTCCTTGAGCTCGGCGCGCCGGTCCTCGGTATCGAGCGGGTGCATCTCTAGAGCTCCGGCATACACCAGAAAGCGCGGCCCGATGAACTCGTCGTGCTTGTCGTGCTCGCGCAAGACGTGGCAAACGTCCTGGCACAGAAAGCACTCGATGCACTTGCGAAACTCCTGCACTCGGTCGACGTCGTCCTGCGTCATACGCCAGGTGCCGTCGTTGTCATCCGGCGGGCGCGGCTTGAACTTCTTGATGCGCTTCTTTACCTCGAAGTTCCACGACACGTCGGTAACCAGATCCTTGAGGATCGGGAAGCTGTACATGGGCTCGAGTCGTACCGGTTCGTCGGTGTTCACGTCGTTCATGCGACACATGCACATGAGGCGTGGCATGCCGTTGACCTCGGCGGAACAGGAGCCACACTTGCCTGCCTTGCAGTTCCAGCGCACCGCCAGATCGCCTGCCGATTCGGCTTGGATCTGGTGTACGGCATCGAGCACCACCATCCCGTCGACGACCTCGGTGGTGTAGTCCTCGAAGCGGCCACCGTCCTTGTCGCCGCGCCAGATGCTGAAGGTCACCGTCGGCATCAGGCGTTCTCCTCGATGATTGCCTGCAGCTCTGCGGGTATCGTCGGCACCGGCTCGCGTACGACCTGCATTGACCCGTCGTCACCACGTCGTACGACAAGCCGAGTCTTACCCCATTCTTCGTCCTTGCCGGGACAGTCGCTGCGGAACTGGGCGCCTCGACTCTCGCGTCGTTCGCGGGCGGTCCGGGCCAGAGCCTCGGATACGATCAACAGGTTGGGGAGATCGAGCGCTGTGTGCCACCCCGGGTTGTACTCCCGGTTGCCTGACACCCCGACGCGGCTGGCCCGCTCGCGCAGTCCAACGAGGCGTTCGGCAGCGTCGGCTAGCTGGCTCTCTTCCCGAACAATGCCGACCAGGCTCTGCATCATCTCCTCGAGGTCGTGCTGTACCTGGTATGGGTTTTCGTCTGGAGCCCGACCGAACGGCGCCAGCGCATACTCCGCTGCTGCGGCCACTTGCGCATCGTCGATGGTAGCCGGGCCCTCGTTGCCGGCGAAAAGGGCGGCATGCTCACCGGCACGTTTGCCGAACACCAGCAGATCGGAGAGCGAGTTGCCGCCCAGCCGGTTGGCGCCGTGCAAGCCGGCGGCGGCCTCGCCGGCGGCGAACAGCCCAGGCACTGTCGACATCTGGGAGTTCGGATCGACCCGGACCCCGCCCATGGCGTAGTGCGTCGTCGGCCCTACCTCCATCGGTTCCTTGGTGATGTCGATGGCGGCTAGCTGCTTGAACTGGTGGTACATGCTCGGGAGCTTGCGGCGGATGTGTGCCTCCGCATCGGGTAATCGTTCCTTGATCCACGCGACATCGAGGAACACGCCGCCGTGCGGGCTGCCGCGCCCCTCCGCGACCTCGCGCACGATGCAACGAGCGACGTGGTCGCGGGTCAACAGCTCCGGTGGTCGCCGGGCATCCTTGTCGCCCTGCGTGTAACGCCATCCCTCGTCTTCGTTGTCGGCCGTCTGATTCACGTACAGGTCGGGGATATCGTCGAACATGAATCGGCGCCCCTCGCTGTTGAGCAGCACGCCACCTTCCCCGCGAACACCCTCGGTCACCAGGATGCCGCGTACGCTCGGCGGCCAGACCATGCCGGTCGGGTGGAATTGAACGTACTCCATGTCGAGCAGGTCGGCGCCGACGTCGTAGGCGAGCCCCGCCCCGTCGCCGGTGTATTCCCAGCTGTTGCTCGTGACGCTGAACGCGCGACCGAAGCCGCCGGTGGCGATCACGATGGCCTTGGCCTTGAACACGCGGAACCGACCGCGCTCGCGATCGTATCCGAATGCCCCCGAAACGCGCCCGCCGTCCATCAGCAGGCGCACGACGGTGCATTCCATGTACACGTCGATCCCTTGATGTATGCCGTGATCCTGCAAGGTGCGGATCATCTCGAGACCGGTGCGATCGCCGACGTGCGCCAGGCGGGGATACTTATGACCGCCGAAGTTGCGCTGCAGGATGCGGCCGTCGTCGGTGCGATCGAAGACCGCGCCCCAGGCCTCCAACTCGCGTACTCGGTCGGGAGCTTCCTTGGCGTGCAACTCGGCCATGCGGCAGTCGTTGACGTACTGGCCACCGCGCATCGTATCGGCGAAGTGGGTGCGCCAGTCGTCGCGAGAGTCGACGTTGGCGAGCGAAGCGGCCATACCGCCCTCGGCCATCACCGTGTGTGCCTTACCGAGCAGCGACTTGCATACCAAGCCCACGGAGACACCGCCAGCCGACGCCTCGATGGCGGCGCGGAGACCGGCACCACCCGCACCGATTACCAGGACGTCGTGCTCGTGGCTGTCGAACTCGTGCATCAGAGCAGTCTCAGATCGGTCCACATGCCCATCGCACAAAGCCTCACGTAAGCGTCCGAGAACCCGACCCAGAACAGGCTCGCCCACGCCCAGTTCATGTGGCGGGTGTTGAGACAGGTCACGCAGCGGTAGGCCCTGTAGCGCGTCGGCGCGTTGGAGAACTGATTCATGAAGCCGCCGACCAGGTGCCGCAGCGAGTGGCACCCCAGCGTATAGCCACCGAGCAGCACCACGTTCAGCGTTAGCACCAGGGTGCCAATGCCAATGCCGAACTCCTCGGCTCCGGTTTGCGGATTCACGAACCACATCGCCCGGTATACGTCATACGCAAGCACGAGCAGAAACCCGAGGGCCAAGTACAGGAAGTAGCGATGTAGGTTCTGGATGATCAGCGGGAACGAGTTCTCGCCGAGGTAGCTCTTGCGCGGTTCGCCTACGGCGCATGCCGGGGGGTCGGCCCAGAAAGCCTTGTAGTAGGCGCCGCGGTAGTAATAGCAGGTCAAGCGGAAGCCACCCGGCGCCCAGAGGATCAGAATCGCCGGCGACCAAGGTAAGAATGTCGGCCACCATCCGGGCTTGGGACCAAAGATCGCGTGCGGCGTCTCGCCGAACAGCTCCGGTGAGTACATTGGCGACAGGTAGCCGCCGAGGTGATAGTACTCACCCTGTAGCGCCGCCCAGGTTGAGTAGACGACGAAGGTGCCCAGGCCCAGAAACGTCAGCAGCGTGGGCCGCCACCAGGTGTCGCGGCGCGAGGTGGTGCCGAAGCCACCGGCAACTACCGGTCGTGCCGGTGTCGACATGAGATCGTGCTCTCCACGGTAGCTGTTAGCACCTGTACGGTGAGTCTGACCGTAAGCTAGCCGCCCCCCTGTACCCTGTCAAACTCGGTGGTACGATCACGAGCCCGGCTTCAGCGCATTCGCGCACACGTTGCTCCGATGTTGCCTATAGTGACCGCCGCCGACCCCGTTGGCCGACGCGCTCGAGCAACACCCAACCCCTCGGAGGTCCGGTGGAAGATCGCTTCTCTCTGCCACAACTACCATGGGCGCGTCTCGCTTTCACCGTGTTGGTTG
>DASCOT010000181.1:0-12397 GCA_036012155.1 Acidobacteriota bacterium | reverse complement strand
CTTGCCCCAGTAGCTACGGTCGGAGTCATTGGGGCCATAGACGTGATCGTCCCAGGTGGCGTAGTGGTGCGTCGATGCGAGAAGCGGCTGCAGCCCGGGGTAGGCGCGAGTATGCGTGTAACGGTGCAGGATGCCCGAGCGCGAGTGCCAATCGGCTTCCCGAAGATAGGTATTGTCGCCCAGCCACACCATGGCGTCGGGCCGACGCGCCTGCAGATGTTCGAGGATCTGAAAGTCGCTACCGTAGGGCGGGGATGGTCGGTCGAACGCTGCCTCGTTGACATAGAAGCAGCTTGCCACCGCGATGGTGAAGGCGGGGGGATCGTGTCGCCAGTGCCACAGCTCCTGCGTGGCGAAGCTCGTCGGGTAGGGGAGGTTGATGGCCGTGCCGTTGACCAGAACCGTGTAGTCGTAGCGTGTGCCCGGCGTCAGGCCTTCAGCGCGCAGCGTTGCCGTGTTGGCGGTAACGGCAGCGGTGGCGATGGTGCTGGTCAGCGCTCGTGCTGCCGGGTTGTCACGCGGCGCGTAGGCGATCTGGACGTTGGCCGGCTCCATCGTCTGCACCCAGATCGCGACCTCGGTCATCTGCGAGTAGCCGAGCATCGGCCCGGCCCGTAGTGCCACACCTTGGGTGCTTGGCCGGGGTGCGGGGCCGGGCGCCAGCACCACCAGCATCGCGAGCGCAGCCGCTACATTGTGGCTCCGCCCGGCCTGAGCCAGCCATCGCGAGTGGCGTCGCTGCGGCGTTGCGTGGGATCTGTCAACAACGGTCGAGCTCATGTTGCTCCCACCTCCACTGGCGACTCGCCGCGGTTGCTCGGCGGAGGCTTAATCACGTACGCCCAGCGCTTCCGTCAACTCGTCGACTCGGCGCGACAACTCGCCGACGGCGTCGACGTATACGGTCTCCCAGAAAGCCAGCTGGCCGGGGTTCTGGGTCTCGATCTCGTAACGAAGACCGGGGAGCATCCACGAAGCGTAGCCGCTGAACGGGTCGGGCGAAGCGTACAGCGACCGGTACCACGGGCGCTCTTGGAGTCCTTCCTCGTGTAGCAGAGCTCGCTCGAGCGACAGCAGCAATCGGTTGATCGCGCGCAGCTCGGCGTCGGGGAAACGTCGTTCAACGACCGCCACGTCGCGTGCTGCGACGTAACGATGAGAGGCCTCCGCCAATCGTCCCGCTGCCGCCGCCAAATCGTCGAACCGTACCTCGATGTCGTGCTCGGCAGCGAGCTCGCGTAGCGTGCGAGCGTGTGTCTCGAGGTCGGCAGCGTAACGCTCGACGTCGTACGGGAGCACGTCGGCGTTCGCCAGGCGCAGCGCCAGCACGCCGTCGACCCGCGCCAGCGTGGGCCCGTATACGAACTCGTGGTCGCCAAAGCGCTCGTACCAGGCGAAATTGTCGTAGTTCGAGTGGTAGACGCCGCCTCCTCCACTAAACCCCAGCGACCCTGAAGGCACTCCGATATGGGTATAGAAGCCGACGTGATCGGAGCCGCCGCCGAGGTTGCCCATGCGCGGCCCGCCCTCCTCGGAGGCCCGAAGCCACTCGCCGTATACCGTCGTGCTGGTCTTCGGATAGTCGACCGCTTTGGTGGCCTCGATGATCAGCCCTTTGAGTGACGGCGAGGCCGACGAGCCGAACCGGGGCCCCGACACCGCTGAGTCGGCGTTGATGTAGGCGACTGCGCTGGCGTCGAGCTCGCCGCGGAACTGCTCGACCCATTCGGCAGATCCGATGATGCCGTACTCCTCGGCGTCCCAGTGCGCGACCAGGATCGAGCGACGCGGCCGACAGCCGTTCGCAGCCAGCTCGCCGAGTGCCTCGGCCATGGTCAGCAGCATCGCCGTGCCACCGTTAGGATCGATGGCGCCGAATCCCCACGGGTCGTAGTGCGATCCGAAGATGACCCATTCGTTCGGTAGCTCTGCGCCGACCACCGTTCCGACCACATTCACCGCGCGGGTCAACGCCTTCGGCTGGTCCACTCTCACGCGGACCGTCAATTGACTCCCGCCGGTGTACCGATACGGCACGTCGATGCCGCCGCGCCACTCTTCTGGAGCTACGCCGCCGGTCATGCGCCGGAGGATTTCCGATGCCGCGCCATAGCCGAGCGGTAGTACCGGGATCTCATGAAGGTCCACGTCGGAGGGATCGAGTCGGTTGACGTCGATTCCGGAGTCGACCGGATAGGCGGGCTCGAACGGTGTGAGCGGGTCGCCCTTGTAGTTGAGCGTCAGCACTGACCCACGCTGGATCGTACCAGGGCTCATGTTCGGCCCGCGGGGATACTCGTCGATGCCCACCACCTCGCCGGGATCGTTGAACATGATCACGCCGGCGGCGCCGTGCTCTTGTGCGAACTTCACCTTGTAGCCACGGAAGTTGCCGCCGTATCGCGCAATCACTACCTTCCCGGCGATCGACACGCCCATCTCGGTGAGGTGGTCGAAGTCCTCCTTGCGGCCGAAGTTCGCGTATACGACCTGTGCGGTAACGTCGCCCGAGCCCGAGTAGGCGTTCCATCCATTGAGCAGATCAGGATGGCCCGAAAAGCGATCCTCGGGCAGCGCCGGTTCTTGGTTCGACAGCGTCATCGGCTCCGGAGTGACGATCGCGGCGGTCACGTCGTCGGTCAGCTGCGGCAGGTACACGTCGTAGGGGTAGCGCTCCACATCGAGCCCGGCGTTTGCCATCACCTGCGCCAAGTAGTCCTCGACGTCGCGCTGGGCCGCTGATCCCGCTGGGTGCGGTACTCGGGTAATGGTCTCCAGGTGCCGGCGGAACTGCGCCGGACGAGGCAGGTGCATCAGTTGGGCTTCGCAGGCCAGTTGCGCCTCGACGCGATGCGGCGCAAACCCGGTCGGCGGCGCCGTCAAGGCCACCTGTCCAGCGGCAGGTTGAGGCACGAGCGCCGAGGCCCCGCAGGCGACGGCGACGAGAGCGCACGCGGAGGTACGGAGTGTTCCCCGGTGGGGCGTTAGTTTCATCTTAGACTCGGTGCTTCGGAATTGGACGGCTACCTTGGGGCGATCAGCCCGGTGCGTAACTGTACCGGATCAGGAGGATCACCCAATCGTGCAGCGGGTACCCTGTTCGTAGGGCGCGTGGCGGGCACGAGCGCGTGGCATGCAGAAACGGCCGGCTCGCCGATGCGTGGTGGTCGTGTGGGCTACTCGCGATGGGATGCCGATGACCGAACAGCTGTTCCAGCTCGACGCTGCCGTGCGAGAGTTCGATGCCGTGGTGGAGGGCGTCGATGCGAAGCGGCGCACCGTCGTACTGAATCGCACGGCGTTCTATCCGGGGGGCGGCGGGCAGCCGTGTGACCACGGCCTGCTGGGGCTCGGCGATCACGAAGTCGAGGTCGTGAAGGTATTTCGTGCCGGCGCGGAGATCGTGCACACTCTGGACGGTCCGGTGCCGCCTGTGCGGGCAACGGTGCATGGTGCGCTCGACTGGAGCCGGCGGCACGCGCTGATGCGTACCCACACCGCATTGCACATCCTGTGTGGCGTGGTGTGGCGCGACTATGGCGCCCAGGTCACGGGTGGCAGCGTGCGGCCCTTGACCGGACGTCTGGACTTCGAGCTCGAGGCCTTGAGCGCCGAGCTAGCTTGCGAGATCGAAGAGAAGCTCAACGTGGAGGTCGATGCGGCACGCCAGGTCAGAGTGGCACTCTTGCCCCGCGCCGAGGCCTTGCGGATTCCCGACTTGATTCGCACCAAGGTGAACCTACTGCCGGAAGGCATTACCCAGATCCGTACCGTGGAGATTGTCGGGTTGGACCTACAGGCCGACGGCGGCACGCACGTTGCCAACACACGCGAGGTGGGGCGCATCCGGATCGCCGGTCACAAGAACAAGGGGCGCATCAACAAGCGCATCGAGATCGAGTTAGCATCTCCTACGACATGAGCAAGATCGTCGAGTTCGATCTACAGAAGCAGCAGTCGCGTGAGCTGTCCTTGGAGGAGTTCCTGCGCGATGGTCCGCGCGGCAGCCTTGCCTACTGGGCAGACCTCAACGGCTCCACGGTCGAGGAGCTGTCGGCGATCGCCGAGCCTTTCAAGATCCCCGATCGAGTGCTTCGGCGGTGGCAGACCGCTGACTCGGCGCGCCAGATAACCGAAGACGCCAGCTCGATCGCGCTGATGCTCGATTACTGGAGCCCGGGGCGCACGATCCAGGGCTCCGAGTCGGATGCGCCGCTCGAGGGGAGCATCCGGACGACGCCGTCGGGGGACGAGGTTTCCGCTTCCGGATCAACGATCAAGGTGAGCCTTTTCTTGAGCGAGCGTTTCTTCGTGAGCTACTCGCCCGAGCAGGCCGCGTGCCTCACCAAGGTGGATCGAACCTACGAACGCAACGTGCGCTTTGCTCAGTCGATCGGATTCCTGTTGTTTCTCGTGCTCGACCAAGTGGTGCAGGACTATGTCGGCATGCTGCCGCCGCTCGAAATCGAGTCGGAGTCGATCGATGACCGCATCTTCGATGAATCGACCGAGGCGATCAACGAGGACATCCTGCGGCTCAAGCGCCGCACGCTCCGTTACAAACGCGTTGCTAGCGCCGTGCGCGACCTCTTGATGCACGTCTCCGGACGCAAGATCCCGGTGATCACCGAGGCCGGCCGCGGTTCATTGGCGCAGGTCTACCACCACGCGCAGGTTCTGGTGACCTCCATCGAGGGGCTCCGGGAGATGATCAACAGCTCGCTCGACTCCTATCGTTCGCTGCAGGGGCAGAAGCTCAACGAGACCATGAAGGTCCTGACGCTCTTCGCGTCGATCATGATGCCGATGACGCTGATTGCCGGCATCTACGGCATGAACTTCCAGAACATGCCCGAGCTCGCCTGGCCCCTGGGCTACTTCATGGCGCTCGGCGTCATGGGCTTGACCGGCATCGGCCTGCTGCTGTTGTTCCGCGTCAAGGGATGGTTCTGACCGCGACGTCCGGCAACCGGCCAACCGGCGTACGTGTCGAACCTCACATGCTTTGGTGCTCGGTACGTCATGGGCGGGGCTTTGTTCGCTATTCGGCGAGCGGCGGGGTTGCCCACGGTGGCCGCCGGTGCATCGTGCCCTGCTCGTACGAGTAGGCAAGCTCGATGAGCCGCGCCTCGTTCCAGGCGGTCGACAGGAAGGTGATGCCGGCCGGCAAGCCGGGGCCCCCGTAGGGTCGTGACGCCGAACCGTCGGGCTGGCGGCGTGTGAAGCCCATGGGGACGGTGATGGCCGGGAAGCCAGTGTGGGGCGAAAGATCCTGGCTGTTGTCGCCGGCCGGGCTCTGCATGTCGCCGATGAGCCGTGGTGGGTTGCTCCAGGTCGGGTAGACGAGAGCGTCGAGCCTCCCCGTCTCCATTACCCGCCCAACACCGTCGGCGAGCCGGCGCCCATTGGCGCGGGCGGTCTGACACGCATCGTCTTCCTCGGGGTCGCCCTCGGAGTCCAGCGACTCCCGCAGGCCGCCTCCAACCGAATCGTGGAACTGTCCCGACTCGATGATCTCTGCCAGCGTTGTATACGGCGCCGCCTCGCCGAGCGACGCGAGGTAGGCCTCGAGGTCGTAGCGGAACCGGTCGCACCAGCGCTCGTTGCGCGGAATCGTGTCGAGCTCGACGATTTCCACATCGATCGTCTCGGCACCGAGGCGGCGCATATCCTCGAGGGCGCGCTCGAATACCTCCTGGATCTCGGCGTCGGTGGTCTCGGTCTCCGAAAGCTGCCGCACTACCCCGATGCGCGCCCCGGCCAGGGCACCGTCACGTAGGTAGTCGAGGTAGCTGTCGGGCCGCCGAGGAGTTCCGTCTTGGCGATCTTCGCGGCTTCTGGCGGTCACTCCGTCAGCCGGGTCGTACCCGGCAATGACGTCGAAGACCGCAACGGCGTCGGCCATGCTGCGGGCCATCGGCCCACCGATATCGTGATCGAGATCGAGTGGCACGATGCCGTCTCGGCTCGTCAGGCCCATCGTCGAGCGGATCCCCGCCAACAGGTTGTGTGACGAGGGGCCACGAATCGAGTTCCCTGTATCGGTTCCGAGCCCGACCACGCCAAAGCTGGCCGCCACAGCAGCGCCGGTGCCGCCGCTGCTGCCGGCGGGGACACGATTCAGAGCGTAGGGGTTGCGCGTGTAGCCAGGGATGATGCTGCCTACAGTCTGGTATGGCGAGAACGCCCACTCCGCCATGTGCGACTTCACCAGAACGATCGCGCCAGCCTCGCGGATCCGCCGTACCTGGAAGGCGTCGTCGGGCGGCATGGATCCGGCGAGCGCCGCCGATCCGGCGCTGGTTTGCATATCGGCGGTGTCGTAGTTGTCCTTGACGATCATCGGGATGCCGTGAAGCGGTCCAACAAGTTGTCCAGCGGCGAGAGCAGCATCGAGCTCGTCGGCCCGCTCGAGCGCTCTGGGATTCACTGTCACGATGGCGTTGAGCGCCGGTCCCCGCTTGTCGTAGGCGTCGATCCGGTCCAGGCTGGCTTCTACCAGCTGCCGTGAGGTCAGCTCCCCGGCCCGCATGGCGGCGTGGATCTGCGCGATTGTCGTTTCCACGACCTGGCCCGATCCGGAACCCGGGCCCTCGGCCCTCGGCGCGCACGCCCCGCTGGCCCCCAGGCCGCCACACAGCAGGGTAATGATCGCGATGAGTGGTGTTCCCTGACGTGTCCGCATCCTTTCCCCTCCGTTCGGTTTAGCGTACGGGCGAAGTGCGAGAGAATCGACCCGGCGGACGTTGTTGCCAAGTAGACGCTCGACCGGGATGGTTGACCATGAGACCAGAAGTCGCTGCCGCCTCAAGACGATTCCACAATCTCGTGAACGCGGCCCTCGCGTTATCGATCCTCGCGCTGGCCCATGGGTGCACCGAGCCCGCCGCCCATTTCGACGTTCTCATCCGCGGTGGTGCCGTATTCGACGGTAGCGGTGCCGCGTCACAGCGGGTAGATATCGGAATTCGGGGTGACTCGGTGGCCCTCCTCGGGGACCTTGCCGACGCCTCTGGTGAAAAGGAGATCGACGCAACCGGTCTGGCCGTGGCGCCCGGCTTCATTGACATGCACTCGCACTCCGATCGAACGCTGCTGGTGGATGGACGTGCCCTATCGAAGGTGAAGCAAGGGGTCACGACCGAGCTGCTCGGCGAGTCGGGATCGGCGGCGCCGGTGTTCGGTCAGGCGACCGCGTCGTCGGGTCCGGCTTGGACCACGTTCGCCGAGTACTTCGCCCTGCTGGAGGACGAAGGAATCAGCGTCAACGTGCTTTCCACCGTGGGCTCCGGCGCGCTTCGAGCCGGCGTGGTGGGACACGACAACATACCCGCCACGACGGAGCAGCTCGAGGAGATGAAGCGCCAC
Organism: Acidobacteriota bacterium; assembly: GCA_036012155.1. Taxonomy (GTDB): domain Bacteria; phylum Acidobacteriota; class UBA890; order UBA890; family WLXD01; genus DASCOT01. Next base: position 5,029 of record DASCOT010000181.1, on the reverse strand, counting down.
GTCGAGCAGGCCATGCGCGATGGCGCGTTCGGGCTGTCGAGCGGCCTCATCTACATACCCAACCGATACGCATCGACGGAGGAGCTGATCGAGCTCGCCAAGGTCGCTGCGGCACACGGAGGGTTTTATACGAGCCACTTGCGCGACGAGGCGGATGAGCTGGTAGCTGGCGTCGAAGAAGCGGTGCGCATTGGCCGAGAAGCCGGCCTGCCGGTTCACATCCTGCACTTCAAGTTCTCGGGCACGCGTAGCAAAGTGCACCACGAGCGCTCGCCGTTCGTGTCGGCCGTGCAAGTGGTGGAGGCAGCGCGCGAAGAGGGGCTGGACGTCTATGCCGACGTCTATCCGTACGTCGCAAGCTCCTCGACGCTCAATCTCCGGATCCCTGACTGGGCACGCGAGGGCGGTTCCGCGGCGCTGACAGAACGGCTTGGCGACCCGACTCTTCGGGCGCGCATCCGGCAGGAGGTCGCCGAACACCTGGCGAAGGGGATCGCCGGGGGGACGCCCGATACGGTGCTGCTTTCCCGTACCCCGTCCGACGGATACCGCGCCTACCAGGGAATGACGATCGCCGAGATCGCCGACCAGATGGGAGTCGATCCGGTGGACGCGATTCTGGAGCTCGTAGAGCAGTCGGGCGCCCGCGCTGGCGCCATCTACTTCAGCATCCGAGAGGAAGACCTGGAGCACGCTCTCACCCTGCCGTGGACCAGCATCGGCAGCGACGGATCGGCGCTTTCCCCGACCGGAGAGCTAGCGAGATCCCATCCGCACCCACGCTCGTACGGCACCTTCCCACGCGTGCTGGCCCGCTATGTGCGCGAGCGCGGCTTACTTTCGCTGGCCGAGGCGATCCACAAGATGACCGGGTTGTCTGCCAGTCAGTTGGGACTGGCCGACCGCGGCATGCTGCTGCCCGGCTACAAGGCCGACATCGTCGTATTCGATCCGCAGACGATCGCTGATCTAGCGACGTTCGAGGACCCGCATCAGCTGGCCGAGGGAGTCGCCCACCTGCTGGTGAACGGCGAGCTCGTTGTCGAACACGGTGAGCACACGGGAGCCTTACCTGGCCGTGTGATTCGACGAAGGTAGTCCCCGTGCGATGAAACCGGATCGATCCCCTCGAATCATGAGGCCCATGCGCAAGCCCACTGTCGTTGTTGCCGTGTTGCTGGTTGTCTTCCTCCTGGCGCCCGTTCTCGGCACCGCATCCGTGGCCGTCGACGATGCGATGCGGGCGCGCATCCTGGCCGAAGGAATGGATCGGTCGGAGATCATGCGCACTCTGCACTTTCTGACCGATCGGTACGGTCCACGGCTGACGGGATCACCGAATCTACGTCTGGCCGGGGAGTGGGCCGTACGGCAGATGGTTTCGTGGGGGTTGACCAATGGTCATTTGGAGCCATTCGACTTCGGCCGGCCGGGATGGGCCACCGAACGGCACTCGGTCTACCTGGTCTCGCCGGTTCAGGACACCCTCGTCGCCGAGGTGCGCGCATGGACGCCGAGTACCAAGGGCACTGTGCGAACCAGCGTGGTTCACTTGAGGCCAGCCGCCGCTGAAGAGCCGACCGGCGAGGAGCTCGATGAGCACTTGGCCGGATACGCCCAGCGCGTGCGGGGTCGGATCGTCCTGGTGGGCGCAGCAGCTGAGCTCGAGGTGGAGTTCGATCCGGCGCTCAAGCGGCGACCCGACGACGAGGTCGAGCGCCGGGTGGACCCCAGCATCCCACCCGAGGAGCGGCGGTCCTTTCCACGTCGCCAGCCGCCTGAGCCTACCGAGGGCACCTTGTCGGCACGCGAGGTCAGCGCTCGGATCGACGAGTTCTTGGTCGCCAACGGAGCCGCCGTGCGCGTCAATGATGCCGGTCGGCGGCACGGCCAGATCCGCGCCTTCAGCAATCGCACCTACGATGCCGACAAGGCAGTGCCGACGTTGGTGATGCGCAACGAGGACTACGGGCGCATCGCCCGCCTGGTTGCCGACGGTGACGAGGTGCAGCTCGAGGTGCAGATCATCAACCGCTGGTATCCCGAGGGTGCGACGTCCCACAACGCGATCGCCGAGATCCGTGGAACCGAGATGCCGGATGAGGTGGTGATGCTCGGCGGTCACCTCGATTCGTGGCACTCGGCCACCGGCGCCACCGACAACGCCACCGGCTGTTCCATCATGCTGGAGGCGGCGCGGATCCTGGCGGCGCTCGATGTGGAGCCACGGCGCACCATCCGAGTGGCTCTATGGGGAGGCGAGGAGCAGGGGCTGCTGGGCTCGCAGGCGTACGTCGCGCAGCACTTCGGCACTTTCGAGGAACCAAAGCCCGACTATGACAAGTTCGGTGGCTACCTGAACATTGATTCTGGTACGGGTCGGCCACGTGGCGCTTCGGTGTTCGGTCCTCCCCAGACGGGAGACATCCTGCGGGAGATCCTGGCTCCGCTTGCCGAGCTGGGGGTGGTAGGGGGAATCGATACGGCCAGCCGCCGGCGCGGCGGCACCGATTCCACCTCGTTCAATGCTGCTGGTTTGCCCGGCATCGGATTCTTCCAGGACCCCATCGAATACGGTAGCCACACCTGGCACACCAACCTCGACACCTACGAGCGAGTCGTCGAGGACGACGTCAAGGCGGCGGCGGTGGTGGTGGCCTCGACGGTCTATGAGCTGGCCATGCGCGACGAGCTGCTGCCGCGCTTCAGTGCGGAGGAGATGCCGGCGCCGGCAGCGTCCCGCTAAGACACCTCGGTCTCTGGCCCGATATACGGAACCGGCGTCCGGCCACGGCACGATCGACTTCGCGCCGTGGCCCGAGGCTCAGTGGAAGTCGCGCGGAATCGTCTCGTCCCAGGTCTTCTCTCGCACCAACTCGCCGTTCTCGAAGAGCCTGCGCGTATAGACGTAGTAGAAGTTCTCGAGGTCGGTGTTGAAGTCGAGGACCGCCTCGAAAAGTAGCTCGCGGTCGTCGACGAGGATCGTTCTCGAGTACTCGGTGCGCACGGAGGTATCCGCTGGATCGTGTTTGTTGGTCGCATGCGTGATCTTCTGCGAGGATCGGTTCTCAGCCCAGGGATTGAAACTGCCGCCGCCGTTGGTGGCTACCAGCGTTGCGGTTCCAGTTTCCTCGTCGTACACGAGGCCTTCCACCTCGGCGTAACCGGAGGTGGTGCGTTCGTCGTCGTCGGCTTCCACAGCCACGCGCCCGTATCCCGGTAGCCCGGGTCTCCGCTCGGCCGGAGGAAGGAACTCGGGCGTCGGACGATCCTCGTACGGGATCACCGGTAGAACCACGCGCGTCGCGTTCTCGCCACCCAATCGCAGCGAGGTTGTCATCGAGTAGGGCGTGGGCCAGAACATCGGCCATTGGGCGTTGGTGATGGCGACGCGAATCCGATGGCCGGGTTGGAAGACCCACGAGGTGAAGTGCAGCTCGATCTCGAGGGGGTACTCGCGGCCCGGCTCGAGCGCCTCAGGGTCCTGTGACGAGTTCCGATGCGCGCCGTTGTAGCCGGCGCCGGCGACCTGTGTCACCGATCCGTCCGGGGCAACGTCGGACAAGCGCACCACCCAGCTTGCCAGCGGGGCGTCCGCCGAGGCGTTCAGGAGAGCCTGCGGAAACCCCAGGATCTCGACTTCCTCGTCGAGCGGCGCGCTGTCGTACACCAGGCTGGCGTCGTCCATCGGTTGCTGGTCGGGCGTCAGGTCACCCCACCACATCACCGGTCCGCCACCTTCCATGCCGACCGTCGGATCGTATTCGAGAGAATGCGTGCCTGAGCGCGCGGCTCGTTCTCCGAGCGCGTGATCAGCTCCCAGGAACATCTCGCGGTACTGGGTGCGCTCGAGCGGAAATCCCTCCTCGAAGCGCCACTGTCCGGGGATCTCCTCCAGCGACATGTCGGGCGGGTACCAGTCGCGCACGTACACGGCGAAGGCTGGCTCGTCCATGATCCCGGTGTCCTCGCCCTTGAGCCACTGGTCGAACCAGCGCACCGCCTCGTGACGCCATTCCATCTGTGGCTTCGGGTAGCCGCTGTGCGGCAGCGAGTGGGCCCAGGGCCCCACCATCGCCTTCACCGGCGTATCCATGTGCTCGAGCATTCGCGGCACGCTGTCGCGATAGCCGTCGTACCAGCCGCCGATGACGAACGTGGGAATCTTGATGGAGTCGTAGCGCGTGTTGAGCGAGGCACGGTCCCAGAACGGCCCGTCGCGCTGCTGCGACTTGTAAATCAACATCCAGGGCTTGGTGTCGAAGCGGTTCTCGAAGTACTCCTCGTCGATCACGTAGTCGGGCGGACCCGGCACCGCGTTGGACAGATCCTGGCCGGCCTCGTAAGCGTCGATGTGAGCGTTGCCGTCCATGTAGTGGACGTCGTCCTCGTACAGGTCGTCGGTGGCCTCGATGGCGATGATCGCCTTGAGCGCCGGTGGGTTGCGCATCGCCATGTGGATGGAGTTGAAGCCGCCCCAGGAGATACCGAACATGCCGACGTTGCCGTTGGAGAATGGTTGCTTGGACAGCCAGTCGATCACGACCTCACCATCCTCCTGTTCCTGGTCGGTGTACTCGTACTCGATCAGCCTGCCCTCGCTGTTGCCCGAGCCGCGGATGTCGACCCTTGCCATGACATAGCCGCGGTCGACAAAGTAGGCGTACGTCGAGTAGCGGCCGCTACGCGACTCGTTCTTGCGGTAGGGGAGGTACTCCAGCAACACCGGATACACCTGATCGGGGTCGCCGCCCTCGGGTACGTAGAGGTCGGCCGACAGGCGTATCCCGTCGGGCATCGTGATCCACGTTTCACGGAACTCGATACCGTCGTCAGCGAAGGAGCCGTCCAGGTCGGAGCCCCCCGACGCTGGTTCGCAGGCCACGGTGAGGCCCACGAGCAGCACCAGCCCCAGCCCTACACCGAACTGTGGAAGTTGCCGTCTGCGCCCATTGAGTCGCCTACTCATCGTTGCTCTCCCGTGCGGCGGGGCCTGCCGCTGTAGCGCTCGTATAGCCGGTCGTGTTTG
>DASCOT010000180.1:0-27565 GCA_036012155.1 Acidobacteriota bacterium | reverse complement strand
CCCTGTCGTTAGCCATCGCTGCACTGACTGGCGGCCCCGTCGCGGGGGAGGGCACTCACCGTGTCAGCTCGGTAAGCGACGCTGGGGCCGTCTTCGGGACTCGAGCGTAAGCCGAGATCATGGCCGGCCTGTTGAAGGCCAAGGTAGCGACAGTTCGCTGAGCCGGCATCGATGAAAAGTCATAAATAAATCCGATTATCTGGATTGATGGCGTCGCCAACCTTCACCCCCTTGGGGTACGTTGGGATCCTGCCGGGTTGAGCCAGTCGCAGAGGTCGTCGTTTGGGTTCGACGATCCTGCAGCGGCGAACAAGGAGGGGGTTGTCCTCCGGGAGCGCGGTCATGCAGAGAGGTGGAAGGCCGGCGATCGGGCAGTGGCGTAGGTTGCGCGTGCTGTTCCTGTCGTTGCTGATGGTCGGGTTGGGCGTGCGAGCCGGAAGCGGCCAGAGTCGTTTCGAGATCGAGCTTCCGGATCCGCTGCCGATAGGCACATCTCGTGGCGAGAGGGCGGATCGGCTGCTGATCCGTAACGCCATCGTGGTTAGCGGCCGGGGCTCGCCACGCTCGAATCGCTCGATGCCACCCGAAGGCCCCATCGACATCCTCATCGAGGATGGCCGGATCGTCGATATGACCCCACGCGATCCGGTCAACGTCGCCGGGTACGATCAGGGGGCGACGGAGACCGCAGCTGATCGTGTGATCGACGCTACCGGAATGTACGTCATCCCGGGGTTGGTCGACATGCATGTCCATCTGCGAGGCAACGGTGGTGCCTACGGCGCGAGGGCGCTCGACTATCAGTACCGGCTGTTCATGGCGCATGGAGTCACGACCGTTCGGGATGCTGGGACGGGTGCTGGTATCGAGACGATGGTTGAGCAGAGGCGTCTCAGCGCCGCCCACGAGATCGTTGCACCAAGGCTGGTCCTCTGCCAACGCTGGCCGCTGCCGCTACGGCGGTGGGATGTTGGCAATTCGCCGGAGTCGGCTCGCGCAATGGTGCGTCGCTTCCAGGAGCTCGGTGCTGATTGTGTCAAGGTGAGCAAGAGTCCTGGACACTATCCCGATGTTCTCGAGGCGATCACCGACGAGGGCAGGGCTCTGGGTCTGCCGGTGATGGTAGATCTGAAGGTCTCGGAGACCGATGCTGTTGTCGCCTCCAACGCCGGCGTGTCGAGCATCGAACACTGGTACGGCGTGCCGGATGCTGCTCTGCCGCATACCCAGAGCTTTCCGACTGACTACAACTACTGGACAGAACTCGATCGTTTTCGCTGGGCCGGCGCTCTATGGGTCGAGGCAGCTCAATACCCGGAGGAGCTGATCAATGTGCTCGAGACGCTGATCGAGAACGGCACCGCCTGGGATCCGACGCTGGTAGTTTACGAGAGCGAGCGCGACTACTCGCGCTACGTCACCCTCCCGTATCGCGACACGCTGTTCCATCCAGCGATCATAGATACCTTCTGGCCGGACGCCGGGATGCACGGTGGGTATCACACCCAGTGGAAGACCTCCGATGAGGTGCGCTGGAGAAACAACTACCAGGTCTGGATGCAGTACGTCCGCGAGTTCCATGAGCGTGGGGGGATATTGACCGCCGGAAGTGACACGAGTCCCTGGGGCGGCCTCGCGATCATCAGAGAGCTGGAGTTTCTCCAGGAGGCCGGTCTCCATCCTTTCGATGTCCTTCGGGTGGCCACTACCAATGCCTACCAGGTTCTCGGGATGGAGCGGCATTGTGGCGTTCGTGTCGGTTGCGCTGCGGATCTGGCGGTGGTCAACGGCAACCCGGCCGACAATTTCAAGGTGCTGTACGGCCTGGGGTACGGCCTCTACGGCATTGCCTCGAGGGAGGAGCAGTGGAAGCAAGGGGGCGTGCGTTGGACGATCAAGGACGGCGTCGTCTACGACGCTCCGGCGCTGTTGCGCGAGGTCCTCTGGTACGTCCAGGAAGAGCAACGGCGACTGGCCCGCGACTGAGGCGTCGTCGCGATCTTGCCCTAGCGGCTAGAAAGGCGACCAGGCCGGGTCGCTGTTGGACACGCCTCCCTCGCCATCGGTGCCTTCGGTACCCGAGGTCGTTAGCCGAATCTGGTTCGTGCCGTCGATGTTCATGACGTAGATGTCGCGCGCACCGGCGCGAGAGGAATCGAATGCGATGCGGGCGCCATCGGCCGATACCGAGGGGTTCGAGTCGTACCCTGGCGCGTCTGTCAGGCGGCGCTTGTCGGAGCCGTCGACGCTCATGATGTAGATTTCGTAGTTACCGTTCTGAGGCTCGCCGTCGCGATCCGTCGAGTAGACGATCTGCTTGCTGTCAGGGGTCCAGCCGGGTACTTCGTCGAGGGCGCGAGTGAAGGTCAATCGCTGCTGGTAGGTGCCATCGACGGCGCTGGCGAGGTAGATCTCGGGGTCGTCCCGATCTCGATCGGCTTCGAAGGCGATCCACCGGCCATCCGGTGACCACGCGAGGAAGTTGTTGACGCGCCCCAGAGGATGGTCATCGGTCAGCTGCGTTAGGTTGTAACCCCAGTTGCCTGGGTCGACGTTCGTACGCCATACCTGCGAGCTGCCGCTGCGGCTCGAGTCGAACGCGATCATCGATCCGTCGGGCGACCAGGAGGGGCCGCCATCGTTGGCCGGGTCGGTCGTCAGTCGGGTCACGTCGGAGCCGTCGGCGTTCATGATGTAGATGTCGGCGTTGTCGTCGCGCGACGATGCGAACGCAATTCGAGCACCATCGGGGGCCCAGGTGGGGGCCCCGTCAAACCCCGGGCTGTTCGTCAGCCGGGTCACGTCGGAGCCATCCGCATTCATCACATAGATCTCGGGATTGCCATCCTGAGTCGAGACGAAGGCGATCTTGGAGCCTGTGCTCTGGGCTACGGCAGGCCGCGGGCCCGAGCCGTTGACGAGGATGAGTGCCAGGCAGATACCCAACGTGACGAGACTCGGTGACTTGTAGTTCATGGGGTCCTCTGTCTTTGTGAAACGCGCCAGCCGATGCTCCACCCGGCGAGGTTCCCTCACGCCGGCGATAGCATCGCGGTGTCTAGTGTGAGCGAGTACAGTTCGCGGCCCGCCGCGTTCTGGAACTGGGCGCCGAGGATCGCAGGTGTCACGGTCGTATCCACGGTGATGAGGAGAAACGAGTGGGGCTCACCGGAGTCGTGAAGCAAGCCGGGATGGGGCGCGTTGGCGGCATCGATGATGCTTGCATGGATGGGCGAAGTGATCAGCTCCATGAGGGGGTACCCGACGCTCTCGACGGTGTCGTGCCGGAGTACGCGGGTTCGATGAATATCGCCGCCTACCAACACCACCCCGGAGATCTTCTCCTGCCCGATAAAACGAAACAGCGCCTCTCGCTCATGCCGGTAGCTTCCCCAGTGATCCGGCTTGCCCGGCCGCACGGCTCCGTTCCAGATCATCCCGGAAGCCAACAGCTTGAACGGGGCGGTCGATGCTCGGAGCTCCCGACGCAGCCACTCCCACTGCTGCCGGCCAAGCAGCGTCGGTTGCCCCGGGTCAACCGGCGAGGGCTCGGTGCCGGCAAAATACCGCGTGTCGAGAAGAAACACCTCGACGCCACCGCGCCGGAACTTCGTGTAGATCCCGTGATCTCCGTCGCCGTACGACGGATTGGCGTGATACTCGACGAAGGCGCGCCGGGCGTTCGCCTTGCCGTCGAGACGCCCATCGGTGTCGTTGGCACCGAAATCGTGATCGTCCCAGGTGGCATAGAGCGACCTGTTACGGAGTAGATCGGCAAACTCCGGGACGGCGGCGAATTCGCCGTAACGGCTCCGCTGAACATCCAGTGCCGTCGAGTCGATACATGGCGTATCTCCCAAGAGCACGACGGTGTGGGGGGCCAGGGCAGACATTCGCTGCCACACCGCTGCCGACTCGTGGTCTTCGAACGCACACGACCCGAACGCCAGTCGGGTGAGCGCCGGGGTGCGCCCGGCAAGGGGCGTTACGAAGAAGGTGTCCTCATCGCCGAGAATCGGCTGGTCTTGATGGGCGACCTCGTAGTCGTATCTCGTGTTCGCTCGAAGTCCGGTCAGATGCCAGACGACACACGTGTCGTTCTCGGTGGTTGCCGTCGCCGCCGCAATACGCTCCTGGCGGCCATCGATTGCATGCGCGGTCAGGTGATAGACGCCTGGCATCGAGCACTTGGCCCATACCGTAGCGCCGGTGGGTGTGAGGTGCCCTACGAACGGCCCGTGGGTAATGGCGGGCGCGGCCGACCGTACCGTGTCCGATGCGTCGCGGGTGGTCGTTGACCGTCCGCTCAACAACGCTACGAGGCGCCGGCTCAGAGCAGCACCGTGTCCGATTGCCGCGGCGCCAACGAGAAAGCCTCTTCGCGTCGGGCTCATGCCGATGTCCTCCCCGGGGGCAACGTAATGGGCGAGATTGTACTCGGAAGACGGACGTAGCCTAACGGGCGAATGGGGCACGAGCCGGGACCGCCGGAGTCGATCCTGATCCCGTCGGGACGGCTAGTCCCAGCGCAACGCTTCGACGGGCGCCACGCGCGCCGCACGTCGGGCCGGCAGGTAGCTGGCCAGCAATGCCACGACCGTAACGCCGACAGCCACCGCCGAGAAGGTGACCGGGTCGACGGGGCTGACACCGAACAGCAGCGACGCCATCAGGCGGGTGAGCGCGAAGGCGGCCGCGAGCGCCGTTGACGGTCCTGATCGCTGTCGACTGGCTTCACACCGCTGGTTTGTTGTCGGAGCTCGGCACAGGCGTCTCCGGCCACGTCGCGTAGGGCGCAGATGTCGTTCAGGTCCATGTCATGGACCGCCTCGCCCCAGTCCTGCAAGAAGCCGACGGTGAGCAAGCTGTTCGGAAACACCAGGTGGCCGAAGTTGTCGAAGTCGTTGAACAACGGCGCGATCGCCTTGACCGCTGGGTGACCGCTTACTGCCAGCATCTCTGCCGTGTTTCCCGAGTAGGAGACACCCCACGCTCCCACCCTGCCGTTTGACCAGGGTTGTTCGATGATCCAATCGACCACCTCGCCGTAGTCTCGAACCTCTTCCTGGCTAAGCTCATAGGGCCGGGTACCGAACGACGCCCCACTGCCGCGAGCGTCTACCACGACCAGCGCATACCCATTGCCGTTGAAGAGCTCCGCCTCGTCAAAGTTGCGATCGTCCTCGGGTTCGCCGGTGGCGGTGTCGGTGGCGCGCCAGTAGCGTGTGGCTCGCAGAACCGTCGGGATCTCTTGATCAGGATCCAGGTCCGCCGGTAGCCAGATATCGATCGCGATCTTGACGCCGTCGCGCATCGTTACATAGAGAGCCTGATTGCGCGGCACGTTCTGCTGCCCCGCGAGAGCTCCGACCCACGGAGCACGGCCATCCCAAAGGGAGATCGTCTCGGGCTCGGCCGCAACGATTGCCGGTGCGCTGGACGCGGCGGCCCAGCAGGTCAGGGCAATTGGGGCAACGATGAGGCGACGCATACAAGCGAGCTCGGGGTTCGGCTACATGTCGCCGCCGTCGTGGCGGACGTTGGTTACCCGGACCGCGTCGATGGCCGATGCATCATCCATAGGGGCGGTTGCCGGCGTGGGTTCAGGCTCGGAAGCTGGCTCGGGGGCACACGCGGCGACGACGCAGAGGACTACTAGCAGCGCGATACGCGGGAAGCTCAAGAGACTTTCCAGGTGGAATGGAGGGGAAGGGCCCTGTTTGGCGGCGAGGATAGGGCTGCCCTAGCGATGCGGTCAAGGGTGCCGCGGAGTGCTGGTCGCGCCGACTCGGGTACAGGCCCCAACTGCTTGGCCGCATGGTGCCGGCGCGCCCATGAACCCTAACCTCCGGGGCACCGAGCTTCCACGGAGCGGCACTTCGATCGCAGCGCGGCTGGCAATGGTTCAAGCAGGCGCGGTAGCCTGCGGGCCCATGGGAAAGCAAGGATACCGGCCTGCCGGCATTGTCATCGCCGCAGTTTTGCTGTTCACCGGAGGCACGGTGATCGTCGCTGCGCAGGAGCCGCGCGTGGCGGTCCTGTCGGCTGTACCGCTGGAGCTCGAAGAGCTACTGGCGGCGGCCGACATCGAGTCGACGGAGGTCTTCATCGGCCGAACCCATCACGTAGGAGTGCTGCGCGGCGTCGATGTGGTGCTCTTGCTCAGCGGCCGAGGCATGGTCAACGCGGCGATGATGGCGCAATCGTTGATCGATCGCTTCTCGGTTGGGGCCATCATCTTCTCAGGCGTTGCGGGCGGCGTGAATCCGGGGCTGTCGATCGGCGACGTCACGGTACCTTCGCAATGGGGCCAGTATCAGGAGCATGTGTTTGCCGGCCAAACTACCGATGGCTGGGACATCGGCGGCCGACCTGTGGACTTCAGCAACTACGGCATGATGTTCCCGCGCGCCCAGCGAACCACGCGGCAGGGTGACGAGCCCGAGGTCGAGAACACACTCTTCTGGTTTCCCGCCGACCCGAGGATGCTGGAAGTGGCAACGCGAGTCTCGTCAGCAGTGAGGCTGGCGCGTTGCGACCAAGATGGCGATTGCCTGGAGGTCGCCCCGAAGGTGGTTGTCGGCGGCAACGGCGTCAGCGGCCCGACGTTTGTAGAAAACGCCGCGTATCGACAGTGGGTGTGGGAGACGTTCCGGGCCGACGCCCTCGACATGGAGAGCGCTGCGGTCGCCCACGTCGCCTACGCCAATCGCGTTCCGTTCCTGGCCTTCCGCTCCTTGTCGGATCTGGCTGGTGGTAACGATGTCAGCAATCTGCGGGCGTTCCAGGATCTCGCCGCCGACAATTCAGCACAGACGCTACTGGCATTCCTCGAACAGTGGTCGACGGAGGCCCCGAAGCCCTGAGGCTGTCACGATCCGTAGGAGGTGGTCGCTGACGGATCTGCAGCGGTTCTCATACGGTCCAGGTAGGGCGTCACGATGCGGTTCCAGACCGCGTAGCCGGCCTCGCTCAGGTGCAGCCCGTCTTCGACAAAGAGCGCCGGGCAAGGTGTGCCGTCGTTGCCGAGCATTGGTGTGGCGATGTCGACGTACAGCAACAGTGCGTGCTCTTCGGAGTAGGCACGAATCAGGTCGTTGGCCTGCTCCATCTGGGGCCACAGCGTCCATCGGCTCAAGCTGGGCTTGATCGGCAGGAAGAGGATCGGCGTCGACGGTAGCGCCTCGCGCACCACGCTGACAAAGGCGCGGTAGTCGTCGAACACTCGTTGCGGACTCTTCTGAGCCGCGACATCGTTGTCGCCGGCGTAGAAAACTACCGCGCTCGGCGCGTACGGCAGCACGATGCGCTCGGCGAAGTGGTTGACGTCCGAGATATGGGCACCTCCAAAGCCGCGATTGACGACCGAGGCTTCTGGGAACGACTCGGCCGTGGGCCAGAATCGGATGCTCGAGCTACCGACGAACAGAACGGGGTGGTGCGGTACCGCATTCTTGCGGTCCCACTGCTCGAAAGCTGCAATCTCATCCGCAAAACGGCCGGGGTCAGGGTCGGCCGGCTCCTGCAATGCGCGCGGCACCGCCAACGCAAGCGCGGCACCCAGCAGGGCGCCGGCGATGAGAACGTGGCGAAACCTGTCGGACATCCCAGAGCGCAATGCAGCAGAGCGTATGGTCATTTGATGAGGTAGAGCTCCTCTTGCGGCGGAGTCAGGTACTCGATGCCGTTCTCGGTGGCAATCGCCTCCTCGTGATCCCACCAGAGCAGATACTGGTCCTTGTCCTCGCTGGCAGGCGACGGCATGTAGAAGAAGTACTCGATGACGAAGTGATGGTTGGGTGCGAGCGGCCGGTCTTTGGTCCAGTCGGGACCGTAGGAGCCGATCCTGGGGGCGAAGTAGGTCTCGACTGACCTCCTACGCGCGCCCTTCATGTGGGCGTGCGCGTCGATGGTCAGGTGGGTCTTCCCGGGCTCGAAGCCGGCCGAATACACCTGGAAATCGTTCTTGGGGACGACCATATGTAACTGGTCGGCCCGAACGATGACTCCCTCCTCCTCGAACCTTCGCTCGTAGGCTTGGGCGATTTGCCGAGGAGTGAGCCCTGCCCTGATGGTCTCCGCCAGAATCCGGTCGACTTTCAGATACTCGGCCCAGAGCTTCTTGATTTCCGGGGGCGGCTCTGTTTCTCCGTCGCGCAACACGTATCCGAACATGCCGGTGCTCGGTGCGGCAACGATGTCGCCTCCCTGGACCACGCTGTTTTCCCAGCCGACGCTCCGCCCGCGCTGCGATAGTCCAGCGCTCATCCGACGAAACACGGTGACTCCGTCGCCCCGTGTCCTGGTAACACCCGGCACGATCTGATCGAACGTCCGCTTCTGCCGTTCTGCGGCGTCCACGCTCATCCGCTTGAGCAGCGCTATCTCGCTCGGCACCTTGGTGTGGATGTAGTCCAACATCACGTATTCAGAAGAAACGAGCCGGTCGGCGTACCGGTCGCCGAGCTCCTCGGCTAGCAACAGGTAGTCGGTGTGCGAAAGACCGTCCGCATGCCCTCTGAACGTTGACCACGGTCCCAGATCTCGCTTGAAGTTCACGGCGATCCGTTGTGGGTCACGCTCCGCAACGAACGCCCTGAGACCCTTGAATCGGTAGTCGTACTCGGTCATCGGACCGGTGACCGGTTCCTGCACCCGGATCGCCTCGCCGATGATGTCGTAGGCACCGCTTTCCTCGACCAACCTGTAATCGGCCTCGCCCCGCTCGCGCTGGGTGGCGCCCCAGCGACGACCGAGAATTGCCCGCTCGATGCGGTCGCCACCACGGTCCGTGAAGACGAAGACACCGGAGGTGCTACCGAGCTCCTCGGCGCCGAAGGAATCGGGAATCGCCTCCCGCATCACGTGGATCCACATGTCCACATCGCTGTCCCGCATGGCCTTCGGGAGGACGATGTCGAACTTGTCCCGGCGAATCTGATTGTTCTCCTCGAGATACGGATCCGGTCCGTCGCTCTCCCGTTGAGCCCGGGCCGTGGCCGTGGCCTGAGCTGAAAAGCCGACGAGCAGAAGCAGACACAAGAAACGTGGCGTAGTCATATATCGACCCGCCGAGAAGTCCCGGTTCCTGTTCACGAGTCCCTCCTTTGCGAAACCGTACCCACCCTACCAGGAGTCTCGACCGGTCCGTGCCATCGCGGCCAACGGATGCGCTCAACGAGCCGAAACGACGCCCTGGTCGAGTGTGTATAGTGCGTTTGCGAGACTGAGACGCAGTCTCAATAATCAACGTACAAACATTTCCCGCTGAGGGCCTCCACACATGTCCGTTTCGAATCACGCGCTTCCTGTCTGGCTCGCCGTCGCTGCCGCGTCCTTCGGCATCCAATCCGTAGCCGTGGCCGCTCAGCAAAAGGCCGAGCCGGAGTCCGCACAGGCGGGCGAGGGTCAGGCCGAGCCGGCCAGGCCGACGCTCAGCGATCGCATCATGGTCGTCGGCAAGGCCGAGAATCTCGAGACGATTCCCGGCTCGGCGGCGAAGATCGACGGCGCACCCCTGCTCCGTGCTCAGGCGGGGTTCGGAGACGTGCACCGGATCCTCCGAGGCGTGCCCGGGGTCAACATTCAGGAGGAAGAGGGCTTCGGCCTGCGCCCGAACATCGGGCTCCGTGGCTCGGGGAGCGAGCGGTCGGCAGGGATCACGTTGATGGAAGACGGCGTACTGGCCGCACCGGCTCCGTATGCGGCGCCCGCCGCCTACTATTTCCCCAGCTCCGGTCGCATGGAGGCCGTCGAGATCCGCAAGGGATCGAGTCAGATCAAGTTCGGTCCGCGTACCAACGGAGGTGCCCTGAACCTCGTTTCCACGAGGGTTCCCGATCAGCTCCGCCTGCTCGGTGAGCTCGGCGGGGGCAGCCACACCGCGGGGAAGGCCCGCATGCTTGTTGGTGGTAGCTCCCCCCGCTGGGGATGGTTGATCGAGACCTACCAGCTGCGCAGCGAGGGCTACAAGCACGTCGATGGTGGCGGCGATTCCGGTTTTCGACTCGCCGACTTCGTGGCCAAGCTTCGGTACCGTACGGAGGCGACAGCTCGTAGGTCGCACGAGGTCGAGCTCAAGCTCGGCTACACCGATCAGCGCAGCGACGAAACCTACCTGGGGCTGACCGACGCGGACTTCGCGGTCGATCCGATGCGTCGTTACGCCGGGTCACAGGGAGACCGGCTCGATGCCGAGCATCGCCAGCTTCAGGTACGCCACTTCACGGTTCTCAACGAGAACTTGGATATCACCACGGTTGCCTACCGCAACGAGTTCGAGCGCGACTGGTACAAGATCCAAAGCGTCAACGGCGTCGGTATCGACAACGTGCTTGCCTTCCCCGGCCTCTACGACGACGAGTTGGCGGTTCTCAGAGGAGCCGATAGCGAGTCGAACGCAATCGCCCAGCGCCACAACAATCGTAGGTACTACGGCCAGGGGGTTCAGAGCGTTGTCGGGCTGCGGTTCGGAGGTAACACGGCCAGCCACGAGCTCGAGATCGGCGCACGCTATCACGCCGACCAAGAAGACCGGTTGCAGAGCGAGGACGGTTACCGGCTGATCGGTGGTGCCAAGCAGCTCACCAGCGTCGGAGCCCCCGGTAGTCAATCAAACCGCGTCGGAGACGCCCGCGCCTGGGCCTTCTTCGCCCAGGATCGAATCGATCTCGGCGGACTGGCGATCACCCCGGGGGTGCGCTTCGAGTCGATCGACATGACCCGGATAGACTTCGCGCACACTGACCCTAGTCGTTCTTCACCGACGCGGGTCCGCGACTCCCACGTCAGCGTGCTCGTCCCAGGCATCGGCCTTGACCACCGTATCGGCAACAGCAGTAGCGTCTTTGCAGGAATCCATCGCGGCTTCGCGCCACCCGGTCCGGGGGCCGCGGCCGGGGTCGAGCCCGAGACCAGCATCAACTACGAGGCGGGCTATCGCTACCGAACGGCGCGCCTCTCGGCCAATGCCACAGGCTTCCTCAACGACTACGACAACCTGCTGGGCTCGGACACCCTCTCATCGGGCGGCCGCGGAACCGGCGACCTGTTCAATGGAGGTGCGGCGCGCGTCTGGGGGTTGGAAGCGGCCGGAAAGTACGATCTCGGCAGCCCGGCAGGTCGCGGACTCTCTGTGCCCGTATCGGTTGCCTACACGTGGACACGCGGCAGCTTCCTGACCAGCTTCGACAGCGAGTTCAAGCCGTGGGGGAGTGTCCGAGCGGGCGATCGGTTGCCCTACGTAGCGGAGCACCAGGCACATGCGTCCATCGGGGTACAGTCAGCTCGTTGGGACATCTTCGGGACGGCGAGCGCCAGTAGCGCGATGCGCACGGAGCCCGGCCAGGGCCCCATCCCCGCCGGCAGCGGCACCGACGCGTCGACGGTCGTCGATCTGACTGCAAGCTACCAGATCGGCGATCGGGTCCGGCTTCACGCAGCGGTGCAAAATGCGTTCGATCGCATCTACATCGTGGCGCGACGTCCGGCAGGGGTCCGCCCGGGGCTGCCACGGACGCTCATGCTCAACGTGAGCTTCTCCCGCTAGACTGCGGCACCCCGCCCGAGCACTTTCGGGCGGCCCGTCGCGTTCCTGGAAGGGCGCCCGTACGTTGTGGCATAAGGGATCGGCAGAGGGACGCAAGAGCATCCCGTTGCCTTCCCTTTGAAGCTAAGGAGAGACCATTGCGGCCACCGTCGAGCCGTGCTGTCTTGCTCGAGCTGTTCCTGCTGGCCGTGGCAGCCGCACCCGCGCTTGTGCTGGGGCAGGCGCCGCCCGTCGACTTCGACGTTCTGATTGCCAACGGCAAGATCATCAACGGTACCTGCAACCCCTGGTTCCTCGCCGACGTGGGCATCCGCGGCGACACGATCACGGAGATCGGCGATCTGACAGGCCGCAGTGCCGCCCGGACCATCGATGCTCAGGGGCTGGTGGTCTCGCCCGGCTTCATCGACATGCACACCCACGTCGGCGATGCCTTCGATGGCAACACTGCCAACGCCATACTCAACTACCTGTTGCAGGGCGTGACCACCGTGCGGACTGGGAGTGATGGGTCCGGGAGCTTCCGCGTTGCCGAGACCAAAGCGCGGTGGGAGGCAGGTGGTATTGGCGCCAACGCCGTCATGATGGTCCCGTTCAACACCATTCGGCGCGAGGTGATGGGCGCGGACGATCAGCGCGCGGCCAACCCTGAAGAAGTCGCCAGGATGAGATCGCTGGCGAAGCAGGGGATGAGCGAGGGTGCCTGGGGACTCAGCACGGGGCTCGAGTACGGCGGGCTCAACATCTACGTGAGCACCGAAGAGGTCGTCGCGGTCACCAGGCCAGTGGCAGAGTTCGGCGGCGTCTATATCTCGCACATGCGCGACGAGGCCGGCAGCATCCTCGAAGCCGCCGACGAGATCATCCGCATCAGCGAAGCTGCAGGGGTACCGGTGCAGATCACCCACCTCAAGGCGACGGGTCGCGACAATTGGGGTGAGATGCGTCGGCTCGTCACCATGGTGGACGAGGCGCGCGCGCGCGGCGTGCGTATCACCGCCGATCAATACCCCTTCCTGCAGGGCGCTCCGATCGACTTCATCACCGACCTGATCGACGTCCCCGATGACCTGACCCTGCTTTCGGATCTACGGGGAGTGATGCGCCGGAGCGAATTCGCCGACGGCGCCTCCCCCGGTGAACGCAGCGCGGCGCGACGCGAGTTCGTCGCCGAGCTGCAGCGAGCGCTGCGCGACGACACGAGGCGCGCCCAACTGCGTGAATCGACGTACGAGCCCCGCCGTGAGGATCCCAGCTGGGTGGCACGCTGGGGCTGGCAGGACTTCCGCATCAAGGTCACCGACAACTACCCGGAGCTGCTTGAACGGACGCTCGATGAGATCGCCGACGAGCAGGGCAGGGATGGCTTCGACGTCGTTGCCGAGCTGGCCTTCGAGGAACCCGACATGCTGTACGCGGCGGCGTCGCAATCGCCGGACGACATGCGGCACGCTATGGCTCAGGACTGGGTGATGATCAGCAGCGACGGAGGCGGATTCGCGGCGGTGGACGAGGATGCGCCCGCGGTTCGCGCTCATCCGCGGTCGTTCGCGAGTCAATCCGTTGTGCTTCGCCGGTACGTTCGCGAGGAGGGGTTGCTGACGCTCCCCGACGCGATACGCAAGATGAGCTCGCTGCCGGCGCAGTTTCTGGGGATGGAGAATCGCGGCCTGTTGTTGGAGGGCTTCAAGGCCGATGTCGCGGTCTTCGACCCGGCGACGATTTCCGATCACGCTACATACGCTTCGGCTCACCGCTACGCTACCGGGGTGGAGTTCGTGCTGGTGAACGGCGTGGTTGCGATCGAGGACGGTCGATATGCCGGCGCACTCGCCGGCGAGGTGCTGTTGAAGGCCGGTTCTTAGCGGGCCGATCTCTTCCAGCGGCAATGTCAACGAAGCGAGATGGACCCGGACTCGTGCCCGCGGTCGCCGGGCCGGCTAAAAATCGGTCGGCGCACCGCCCTCCTGCTTGCGGCGGGCGACGAACGCGTCGAGCTCCTCGGCGATGGCCGCGTCGAGCGGCGGCGCCTCGTACTCGGCGAGGATCTGCTTCCAGATCCGGTTGGCGCGCTCGGGTGTGGTGACACTGCCGTGCTCCTCCCAGCTCTCGAAGTTGCTCCAGTCGCTCAGGAAGGGGCTGTAGAAGGCGGTCTCGTAGCGCTGCTGGGTGTGGTCGGCGCCGAAGAAGTGGCCCCTCGGCCCGACCTCGCGCACTGCCTCGAAGGCGATGTCGTCGTCGGAGATCGGCACCGGGCGCATGTAGTGGATCATCTGCTGGACGGTCTCGCAGTCGATGACGAACTTCTCGTAGCTAGCGCACAGCCCGCCCTCGAGCCAGCCGGCGGCGTGGTAGACGACGTTCGTGCGTGACGACATGCAGGCCCATAGCGAGAAAGCGCTCTCCCACGCCGACTGCGAGTCCGGGCAGTTTGCGGCGCAGGCGTTGGAAGACCGCAGCGGCAGACCATAGAACCGCGCCATCTGTCCCGACATCTGGGTGGCGCGCATGTACTCCGGCGTGCCAAAGGCTGGCGCACCGCTCTTCATGTCGACGTTGGAGGTAAACGAGCCGTAGACCACCGGCGTGCCCGGGTTCACCGCCTGCAGCAGGGCGATTGCCGCGAGCGCCTCCGCAGTTTGCTGCATCACGGCGCCGGCCAAGGTAACCGGCGCCATCGCTCCGGCGAGGGTGAACGGCGTGACGAATACCGGTTGCCCGCGGCGGGCGAGACGCATGGCGCCGTCGAGCATGTTGAAGTCGTGCTTGAGCGGCGAGGAGGAGTTGATGTTGGTGTACATGCGCGGCGCCGCGTCGAACTCTTTGTCGGTAAGGCCGCCGGCGATGCGCACCATCTCCATGACGTCTTCGACGCGCTCCTTGCCGAGGCAGTAGGCGTGGACCACCTTGTCGGTGAGCACGAGCTTGTCGTGGAGACAGTCGAGGTGGCGGGTGGAAGGGTGCAGGTCCACCGGCTCGACGGGGTAGCCGCCTGCCATGTGGATACAGTTGAAGTACTGGGTCAACTTGAGGAGGTCGCGAAAGCTCTCCTGGTCACCGATCCGACGGCCACGGTCGAGGTCGGAGCAGTTGGGGGGGCTCGACACGTTCACGAACACCATGTGGTCGCCGCCCACTGGGATTCGCCGCGCCGGATTGCGCGGCGTGATCGTGAACTCACCCGGCGCCTTGGCGACCTGCTCTATGACGAAGTCACGATCCATGCGCACGTTGTCGGAGTCGGTGGCGACGGTGCAACCCGCGGCGCGCAGGACACCCTTGGCCTCCTCGTTGAGGAACTCGATGCCGATCTCCTCGAGCACGCGCATTGCGCCCTCGTGGATCGCCTGCACACCCTCCTCGTCGAGCGGCTCGGTGGCCGAGTCGGAGTTGCGCGGCACGGTCCAGGGTAGCTGTGCGACGGCGCTCAGGGAGCGGCGCTGCTTGTTGCCCGCACGTCCCCCGTTGCGTCGTCCTCGGTGCCGCTTACCGGTGGCCGGCTTCTCCATTCATTCGCTGCTCGGACGACGAGGCTACTTTCTGATCACCAGCGTTCCGCCATGGCCACGCCCGTCGTTGCTGAGCGTGTAGCGGTTCCCCATCGTGCGGCGGTACTTCCTTGACGCGCCGCTGACGCCGCCCTTTTGGTCGCCGGTGTCGAAGCTGTGTGAGCCTTGAAGGGTGAGGTTCTCGGGAGGATCTCCCCCTGCTTCGAACAGGTTGATGGTGATTGCCGCCGTGTTCAGTGCGTCGACCGTGCCGAACACGATCTTGAACTCCATCATGTAGTAGCCGCACAACTTGCCGTTGCGAAATACTTCCCCCTCGGCGTAGAGGTACCTGACGGGCCCCTTGTCGTAACCGGTATCGAAGCTGTTCTCTACCAGATCGAGCGTGAGCTTGGCGGCCGCACGAGTCGTCGGCCGGCTTGTTTCTTCAGCAGATACGCTCGCTCC
The DNA here is from genome assembly GCA_036012155.1 of Acidobacteriota bacterium. GTDB lineage: Bacteria > Acidobacteriota > UBA890 > UBA890 > WLXD01 > DASCOT01. The sequence continues at coordinate 12,061 of DASCOT010000180.1, read as the reverse complement.
CGGCGCTTCCAACCGACTGGCCGCAGACGGAGGCGATGCGGCGGCACTCGACGGCACAATGGCGCCGACAAAGACAAACAGGCACGTCCCTATGAGCATCTTCGAACTGTTGACTCTGGTCACCCGATTCTCCTCTGATTGAGCTGCGCGAGCAGGGCTACTCTCCCATATCCCGTGGATGGCATCCACCGAGGAAACTCCGAGCGGAGTGGGCCTCGTCGATGACTACGCTGCCGCAACGCCTGCCGAGGATCAGCTATCATCGGGCGTCCTGGAAATCGTTGTCTCACGAGGTTCGGATGGGAACCGGCACAACCCTGGGCCACTACAAGATCATCGGCCTGATCGGTCCGCTCAAGATCTACATGTACGGGCTGTCGAGCCGAGAGCAGGCGTTGGAGCATCTGGGCGACATGCTGCGACGTCGCGCTGCCGACGCCGACGGCTTCGCCGCCAGCCTGATCGCCGAGAGCTCTGCCAGGTAGGGGGCGACCGAGGCGTTGGTACAGACTGGCTCAGCCATGATCTCGTCTCAGCGGCTGTCGATGCGCTTCTCCAACGTCGGCCACAGCTTTTCGCACCTGTTCATGCTGCTGTATCCGACCGCGCTGCTCGGCCTGGAGGCGCAGCTGGGCATGAGCTACGCGGAGCTGATCGCGCTGCTGACGGCCGGCAACGTGCTCTTCGGTGTGGGTGCGCTGCCTGCCGGTTGGCTGGGCGATCGCTGGGACTCCCTCCGCATGATGGTGCTGTTCTTCGTCGGTCTCGGCTTTGCCTCGATCCTCACCGGCTTGATGAGCAGTGCAGTTGGCATCGGGCTTGGCCTTGCCTTGATGGGGCTGTTCGCATCGATCTACCACCCGGTTGGCATCGCCTGGCTGGTGCGCAGCGCTCCGAATCCCGGCCGGGTTCTCGGGATCAACGGTGTGTTCGGCAGCCTGGGCGTTGCCTCCGCCAGCTTGATCGCCGGCCTGTTGACCGACCTCTTCAGCTGGCGCGCCGCGTTCATTGCTCCGGGAATCGTCTCGATCATCACGGGCTTGTGGCTCTGGCGCTACATCCGTGACGGCACGATTGCCGTGCAGGAGCGCGGCGTGCAGGAAACGGATCGCGGCGCACTGAGCGAGGGGCGGTCGCGCGTGTTCCTGGTGCTGACGATCGCCATCCTGTGCGGCGGCATGGTGTTCACGGCGTTGTCTGTGGTCATGCCGAAGTTGTTCGCCGAACGGTTGCTGCAGCCCGGCGAGTTCAGCGCTCTCGGTGCCGGTGGCCTGGTGTCGCTCGTTTACCTCATCGCTGCCGCCGCCCAGGTGTTCGGCGGGTATCTGGCGGATCGCCACACGGCGCGCCCCGTCTACGTCGGGGTCTACGCGATCATCACCCCATTGCTGCTGATCGCCGCCAGCACGAGCGGCTACGGCCTGGTGGTGGTCCTGGCCGCGGTCGTATTTCTGCAAACCGGTAGCCTGACGGTCGAGAACGTCCTTCTGGCGCGGTACTCGCCGCCCGACTGGCGTGGCACCGTCTACGGCGTCAAGTTCGTCATCGCGTTCGGCGTTGCGTCGCTCGCCGTCCCGATGGTCGCTGCGTTGCACGAGTTCGCCGGCGGCTTCTTTTGGGTGCTGGTGTCACTTGGGGGACTGGGGGCGGTAGTGGCTCTGGTTGCCATGCTCCTACCGTCCGAGGGGCGCCCGGGGTCCGTCGCGCTGCTCTCCGACCGATAGGTCGCTGGTCGGTCCTTTGCAGCGCGCCTTGTGGCTGAAGATCGGCGGGTTGGACTAAGCATCTGCCGGCTCATGTGTGAGGATGCTCGGATCATGGCCAAGCCCACGGTCTCTGTCGGCTACTACTCTGATCTGCTCTGCGTCTGGGCCTACGTGGCGCAGGTCCGCCTCGACGAGTTGCGCCAGACCTTCGCCGACCAGGTGAGCATCGAGCACCGTTTTGTTCCGGTGTTTTCAGCTAATGCTACGAAGATCGGCGAGGGTTGGGCGAAACGCGGCGGTTGGGCCGGCTATGCACGCCACGTGCAGGAGGTCGCGGCGCGGTTCGACCACGTCGAGGTTCACCGCGACGCATGGACACGCGATGTGCCCGCCGGCTCTCTCTCGTCGCACGCGTTCATCAAGGCTGCCGGTCTTCTGGCCGCCGAAGGTGCGATAGAAGCCGAGCGCGTCACCGAGTTGGCCTGGAGTCTGCGGTGCGCCTTCTTCGTCGACGCACGCAACATCGCGCGACTCGATGTCCAGCTCGACGTGGCCTCATCCATGGAGCTGCCGGTGAGCGACCTGCGAGCCCGACTCGAGGACGGCAGCGCCCTCGCGGCGCTGGCAGAGGATCACGATACCGCCGAGCGGCACGGGATCTCAGGCAGTCCCACGTTCCTGCTCAATGAGGGTCGCCAGAAGCTATACGGCAATGTCGGTTACCGCATCATCGAGGCCAACGTGCGCGAGTTGTTGAGCGACGATTCCGATCGTGCCAGCTGGTGCTGAGGTAGCTGCTCTGCTGTAGCGCCGCCGGTCACACGAGGGCATCGATCCGTCGACTAGAGCCGACTCTTGTTCTTGGGCACCACCGTCGTACCGATGGCCCGGCAGACGAGGACAGGCTCCGCCAGCACATCTGCGGCCGAATCGTTCACATCGGGTCGCACTCCGATCACCTTGTGGGCTTCGAACTCACAGCGTCGCGAGGTATTGCCGACCTTGACGATGCGGCCCCTGGCCTCGATGAAGTCGCCGCTGTAGACAGGGGCAAGGAACTCCACCTCATCGTAGCTGCGAAACAGGCCCTCGTCGCCGTCCTGTTGGATGGCGAGCTCGGTGATCAGATCGCCGAACAGCTCGAGCATCTTGGCGCCGGCCACCAGGGCTCCACCATAGTGGGTATCGCGGGCTGACATGCGCACGCGCAACAGTGCCTCTTTCGACATTATTCTTCTCCTGTTTCGTCCTTCGTGACGGCCAGCGCGTCCACAGCCACGGCGCGGCCACCAGTGATGATGATCGGATTGGCCTCGATCTCGAGCAGCCGATCCGCAAGATCGGAGCCGATCCACGAGAATCGGTCCACGGCTTCGGCTAGTACTCGCAGCTCCGACTTCGACAGCGTAGCCGACGCCTCTGCGACCACTTCCTCCGCCTCGCCTTGGCGGAGAGGGAGCATATGGAACTTCGAGATACCCGATACGTCGCCGCCCCCGGGGCGAACCGTCATCGCCGGCCCGTAGACGGGGTCCACGGTAATGCCGACCAGGAATTCAGGTCCTGCGGGGAGCTGCTCCTGAACGAGCAGGCTGCCGCCGACGCGGAGCACCCGGGCGCGATCAAGCACATCCTGGGAAGCCAACTCGACTTCCGTCGGTGACTCCAGGTGCAGCTTTACAAGATCCTCCCGCGCCTTGTGGGGCACGTCGGCGCAGATGAGCTTCACCACGACCCGGTCGCCGAGCTGCCCCGAGTGATCCGCCGCCTGTTCAGCAGTATGTGCGACCAGCTCGCGGGGCCGTTCGATATCGTACGCGGTGAAGATTCGAGCGCTTTCCATCTCATCGAGCACGCCCGATGGAATGGGGATGTCGGGCTGCTCGACGCGGCGTTGGCAACCAGGTCGTGTCGGCTGAGAAACGCTGAGCAAGCCGGCAATCGCGGAGGCCGCCGCGGCGTGGCCTTGCAGCACGGTGACGCCGCAGTCAGCCCGCAGTGTCACCGTACGTGGCGGATAGGAGAACGGCGTCGTAAGCACGGAGATGACGGGCTTTCCGCTGGAACGCTGCACTTCAGCTGCGTGCTTGAGGATCAGGCTCAGCAGGGAGCCATCGGGATCGCGGCGACTGGGCGCGACGTCGATCACCACGAGGCCCACCTCAGCGTCGGCCGCCAACGCGTCGATCACGCCACAGTAGATCTCGCTGTCGAAGACCGCCTGGCCGGTTACGTCGAGGGGATTCCGGGGCTCAGTGAACTCCGGCAGGATCTCTTGCAGCGCTGCCGTCGTCTCGTCGCTGAATTCGCCGAGAGTGACCTCGGCATCGTCGAGTGCATCGGCGAAGAGCGTGCAGTTTCCGCCGGATTGCATGGCGACGGCCACCCTCCCACCAACGGGTGTCGGGGAGCTCTCGATCAGGAGTGCAGTCTCGAATAGAGCGATGGGGTCGTGAACCACCACCGCGCCGCAGCGACGCAGGAAGGCGTCGCGCAGTGTCGTATCGCCCAGCAGCTCTCCGGTGTGCGCAATCATCGACTGCCGCGCAGCGTCGGCCGTCGCCCGCGGGCAGCACACTACGGAGTGCTTACCTGCCGTGGCCAGCGCCTCCAGGCCACTCTTCAGGCGGGAGGCGTCGCGGACGGTCTCGACATAACACGCGACAACGGAGGTCGCATCGTCTGTCGCTGCCCACTGGAGCAGATCTCCGATGTCGAGGGTGGCCTCCACGCCGACCCCGGTGACGAGCCGCAGGCCGACCCCGCGATCGCCTGCCATGTGCGCGAAGGTCCAAGCGGCGGTGCCGCTCTGGGAGAACATCGAGATCGAGCCGACGGTGGAGGTTGGCGGCATCTCCGCCCCGTAGCCCGCGACACGATCGCGATAGTTGATGAAGCCCTCGACGTTGGGTCCCAGCACGGCGACGTTGCTCGCCTTGGCGACGGCGACGAGCGCTTCCTGGATCTTGGCGCCTTCGCTCCCAGCGTCTCGAAAGCCGCTGGAGACGACCATTGCCGCCGGGATACCGGCCGGGCCGCACGCCGCCACCGCGTCGACTGCGGCGGTGGCGGGAATCGCGATGATGGCCAGGTCGACTTCGTCGGGAATCTCTTCGAGGCTCGCGTAGGCATCCAGACCCCAAACGCTGGGTCGTCCCGGGTTTACCGGGAAAACCCTGCCCTCGAAACCGAAGCTCTGGAGGTTGTTATAGATCTCCAGCGTCCAGGAGCTGGACCGGTCGCTCGCGCCGACGATCGCAATCGCTCGGGGATTCAACAGCGCATCGAGGCGGGTAGTGTTCACTGTCTGAAGCGTCTCGGCGCATTGATCGCAAGGGGTTCGATGGAGGGCCTCGAAACCCTCGCCGGCGTAAGCCTATCGGTTTTGAGATCGGCGCGCCGCACCTGAGCCCAGATCGCGGTGGCGCCGTGGTGAAGATAAGTTATCTGCGACCAGAGAGTCCGACGAGTCCGCCTGTTTCTAGTGGGACTCCCGGGTTAGGGTCGAGCCAAGATACGGGGTCGGAATCTACTCTCCTGGTGCAGGTAACCGCCAGACGGCCCAACGGTATTGGCTCGAGGGAATCGAAGGATGCGGAAAGCTACTTCATGTCGGTCGGCTTCGATCGTGATGGCCACTCTGTCCATGTTGATCGGGTGTGGCGTGCAACCACAGGAGCCCACCCCGCGCGCACTTTCGTCTGCGCCTGACGATGGCTTGTTGCGATGGGCGTTGCCGCCGGGAGCCGAGGCCTATGCGGACATCGACGGTAGGCGGCTGCATGAGTACGTCGTGGAGCAGGCGGCGATCTCACGCCGCTATCGCGATCAGGGGCAGCCACGGTTCTGGGGCCGGATCACCGGAACCTCCGGGGATGCCGAGAGCGCCGAGTGGCTGATTACCAAGTTCCGGGAGATCGGCCTGTCGGATGTGCGTGCGCAGTCGTTCGACCTCGAACCCCAGTGGATGCCGCTGTCGTGGGAGGTCACGGTTACGGCCGGCGGCGAGACGATGGAGCTCGAGTCGGCGCAGCCCGCCTATCGCGCCAACCCGACGCCTCCGCAGGGCCTGGATCTCGAAGCGGTATACGTAGGTCTGGGCAGCGAGGCAGATTTCGCCGGCCGCGAGGTTCGCGGCAAGGCGGTCTTGGCGCTCAGGACGCCGTTGTCGAGCTCGGAAGAAGCGTTGCAGCGGGCGGATTCCAGGGGCGCGGCGGTCATCCTCAACGTCCCGATGCTCTCCGGGAACATGCGCTACCAAGCCTATCCGTCGGGAACTGACGCGCCGACGTTTACCTTGGGAGGTGACGATGGCTACGCCGTCCGCGAGTTGATCGGGCAGGCTGAGGATGGCAACGCGCCAAGGGTCGCGGTCAACCTCGACGTCGAGTTGAGAGGGGGCCTCGAAACAGCTTTGGTATGGGGGACGTTGCCGGGGCGTACCGACGAGACCATCTACGTCATGGCGCACCGTGACGGCTGGTTCGACGCTGCCGGCGACAATGCCTCCGGGGTCGCTTCGATGATCGGCCTGGCCGAGCACTATGCGAAGATGACCCGCGCCGAGCGCCGGCGGACGCTGGTGTTTGTCGGTCTGGATGGGCATCACAACACCGGCCCAGGACAAGGCGTGGGCAGGAGGTGGATGGTCGATCATCGCGACGAGCTCTTTGCCGACACCGCCTTGCTGATCAACCTAGAGCATCCAGCGACGTTGCAAACGACTCTTCGTCCGCGGTATCAGGGCACAGTGCAAACGGCCGACGGTCCCAACTTCCAGGATGGAAACGATATCGTCTGGTCCAATACCTACATGCCACAGCAATGGTATGCGGGCGGACCCAGTCGGCCCGAGCTGCAGGCAATTGCGGCCCAAGCGTTTCGCGAGTTCGGAGTCAGCACCTATGTCGAGCCGAACCCGGTGCCCCCGGCGGGCGATCTAGGCCGCTTCTGGCAGTTCGTCCCCGGACTGGCGACGAGCGAGTTCTACCATTACTTCCATACCGACCGGGAGACACCCGAGACTGTGCCGTGGACCGGGTTGGAGGCCGCGACTCGCGCCCACGCACGCATCATTGACGAGGTGAACAAGCTCGAGCTCAGCGATCTGCAACGGCCATCGGATCCCTGAGATCGATCTCCGCTGAAACAAGGAGCCTGAAGATGTCATCGATTACGCAGCTCCGGAGAATCGAGACTGGCCGCGGAGCGCACCGAAGGCAGGACAGCACGGCCTCGTCGCTCGTCGGCCGCATGGTGTTCGTTGCCCTGATCGTCGGGGTGCCGGCTGCCGGCATCACGGCGCAGGAGACGGGCGTGTTCTACCCGAACATTCCCGGCGAGCTGTTGCTCGAGAACGACTACGTCGTCGTTCAGAGGTACATCATCGAGCCGGGAAAGTGGGAGGGGATCCACTCCCATCCGGGCAACCAGATCGCGGTGCGTATCAAGGGTGGCCTCTGGGGCGGACGCCGCGGAGGCCGCGAGGTTTCCAGGATGACGGAGCCGACGAAGGATGGCTCGGTCGGATGGATGGATGCCATCGATATCTCCGAGCAGCACGAGTCCGGCAACGTCGGCGATACGCCGATCGACCTCGTGTGGGTCACGCTGAAGGCCTGCGAGCCACTGTCGAACCACACCGTCGGTCTGTTCTATCCGAACATCCCGGTCGAAACGCTGTTGGAGAATGATCGCGTCGTCGTGCAGAAGTTCGTCGCCGAGCCCGGGGAGTGGGAGGGGGTCCACTCCCATGCGGGCAACCAGGTCTACGTGCACATCAAAGGAGGCACCTGGGCCGGCCGCCTCGGCGGTCGCGAGGTGTACAGGCAAACTGAGCCTTCGAAAGATGGCTCCGCCGGATGGCTGGACGCCATCGACCTTTCCGAGGGGCACAACTCGGGCAACGTCGGCGACACGATGGCGGAGCTCGTTTATGTGACCATCAAGCCGTGTCGCCCGTTAGCGACGCCATGAATGTCCTTTCGATCGCCCTCGACGTGATGGTCGCGGTCGACTAGCGAGCCCACACCGAGCTACCCGAGAGAGAAGAGGAAACGTGCGAAGCGAAGCCAGAGCCGTCGTCATTGGAGGGGGAGTTGCGGGCTGCAGCGTCCTGTATCACCTGACCAAGCTGGGCTGGAACGACGTGGTCCTGGTCGAGAAAGACGATCTGACCAGTGGCTCGACGTGGCACGCGGCGGGTCTGTGCACGCAGATGAACGCCAGCTGGAACCTGATGAAGCTCCTCCGGTACAGCCTCGAGCTGTACAACCGGCTCGAGGCCGAGACCGGGCAGGCGGTCGATTTCCATGCGTGCGGCAGCCTTAGGATCGGCACGACCAGAGAACGTCTCGACGAGTTCAACAACCGCAAGGGCATCGCTGAGACACTGGGTATTCCATTCGACATCATCACTCCCGCGCAGGCTCAGGAGCTCTTTCCGCTGGCACGCTTCGACGACGCGCTCGCCGTTGCTCACTTGCCCACCGATGGCCACGTGGATCCGTCCGGAGTTACCCGGGCGCTCGCCAGCGGAGCAACGGCCGCCGGCGCCGAAATCTGGCGGCACGCAGGGGTAACCTCGATCGAGCGGGACGGTGACCGTTGGCTCGTGAAGACAATGAAGGGCGAGATCCGCGCCGATGTGGTCGTCAACGCCGCAGGCCAATGGGCTAAGGAGATCGGCCGCCTCGTCGGAGTCGAGCTGCCGATTGTTTCCCTGGAGCACCACTACCTCGTTACCGCAAGAATGAAAGAGGTACAGGATCTGACGAGCGAGCTGCCCGTACTGAGGGATGCCGACTCATCGTTCTACGTTCGACAGGAAGAAGATGCTCTGCTCATCGGCCCCTTCGAGCGTGAGACGGTGACCTGGGGGGACGAGGGAATCCCAGATGACTTCCACAGCAGTCTGCTCAAGCCAGCGCTTGAACGCCTCGACGAGTCTCTCCTCGGCTGTGCCGAGCGCATCCCCGTTTTCGGAGATGCGCCGATCGAGACCATCGTCAACGGGCCCGACGGCTACACGCCGGATGGCCATTGCCTCATGGGTCCGGTACCGGGCCTCCCGAATTTCCATGTCCTGGCGGGCTTCAGCATTTTCGGCATCGTTTTCGGTGGCGGAGCTGGAAAGTACGCGGCGGAGTGGATCGTCGATGGGCAGCCGAGCGACAACATGTGGGAGCTCGATGTGCGGCGGTTCGATGACTACGCGGCTTCGTCCAGCTATGTCTCGGAACGCGCCCTGGAGGTTTATCAGCGCGAATACGCAATCGACTACCCCGAAGAGGAGCTTCCGGCGGGCCGGCCCTTGAAGACGGATCCGCTATACGACCGGCTCCTCGCGAAGGGAGCCGTCTTCGGCGCTCGATTCGGGTGGGAGCGCCCGCTGTGGTTCGATACGGAGGGGCCGGGGCAGGACGAGTATTCATTTCGTCGCGGCAACTGGCACGATGCGGTGGGGAAGGAGTGTGCCGCTGTTCGATCGGCGGTCGGCGTTCTCGACCAGGCGAGCTTCGCAAAGTACGAGGCCTCGGGACCCGGCGCCGAGAGCTTCCTCGACACCCTCTGTGCCAACCGGCTCCCAACGAGCATTGGCCGGATGGTCCTGACTCAGATGTGCACTCCGAAGGGCGGAATCGAGTGCGATGTGACGGTGACCAAGCTCGCTGACGATCACTACTACGTTGTGTCGGCGGCCGCGACAGAGCTCCACGACTACGCCTGGATCGAGCGCCACCTGCCCGACGACGGCAGCGTAAGCCTGGTGAACGCGACGAGCAGCATGGCAACCCTGACCGTGGCGGGACCCCGCTCACGCGATCTCATCCAGCCGCTCACCGATACGGACATCTCGAATCAGGCGTTCCGGTTCTTCCGCTGCAAGCAGCTCAAGGTCGACAAGGTACCGGTCCGGGCACTGCGTGTCTCATTCGTCGGCGAGCTCGGTTACGAGTTGCACACCCCCATGGAGTATCAACGTGCCCTCTACGATTCGTTGATGAAGGAGGGTGCACAGTACGGAATCGTCGATTGGGGGTATCGGGCGCTCGAATCAATGCGTCTCGAGAAGGCGTACCGGCTCTGGGGAGCCGACATGTCGGCGGACTGGACACCGTTGCAGGCGGGGATGGAGCGTTTTGTGGATTTCGAGAAAGGTGATTTCATCGGCCGCGACGCACTCCTCGAGCAGAAGAAGCAAGGCGTCGACTGCAGCCTCGCCTGCCTCGTCATCGACGCCGATGATGCGGATGCACATGGCTTCGAGCCGGTCTATGCAGGCGAAGAACCGATCGGCTACATCGCCTCGGGCGGCTATGGCCATAGCGTTCAGAAGTCGATCGGCTTTGCATACCTGCCGGTCGCCCACGTCGAACCTGGCACAGAGCTGGAGGTGGGCATCCTCGGCGAGCGCCGATCTGCGAAAGTTGTCGAGCAGCCGCTGTACGACCCCAAGAGTGAGCGCCTGTTCAGCTGACTCAGTGCGGCGGTCGCGGGCCGGACGCGGCAGTGGGCCCACCTGGGCTTGTCGGGGAGTATCGGCTACGATCCCGGCCAGAGGGGTGCGGCAAGATGTCGGACGCGGATAGCTTGAACAGAGGTGAATCGCGTCCAGTCCGGCGCCCCCGCCCACGGCCGCCCGGGCAGCGTCTGATGTCTCGGGTGGCGCGCTTTCTGATGCCCTGGCTGGTTGGTGGGGTGGTCTTCTTCTGGGTCTTTGCCGTGGTCGATACCCTTGTCGGAGTCCCGGATACCGTTCGCCGGGTCCTCTTTGGTGTCGTCATGGCGCCCTGGGCGCTGTTGTTCCTTGCCCTGATCCCTTACTCGGTGGCCAATGGAATCTCTTGGTTTCGCAACGCTCCACTCGGCGAGAGCAGGGGAGCGGTGCGCACGATCGTCGGGGTCGTACTTACCCTCATCGTCGTGGCCATGATTCTGAGCGGCGTTTTCGATCCGGTCGTCAACCGAGTCGCCGGCCTCTTCGCCGCAGTTCGGACGAGTGTGGTCGGCTGAGAGGTTGGATCGGCCAGACAACTCCCGAGCCTGGGCGACGGGGTCCGATGATATCCTGCGGCACGAACCCCGAACGTGGAGGAGGATTGCCTATATGAAGGTCGCCGTCATCGGCCTGGGAACGATGGGCGCGCCCATGGCTGCCAACCTGCTCACGGCAGGGATCGAGGTCACGGTGCACAACCGCACCAGGAGCCGCGAAGAGCCCCTCGAGGCTGAGGGTGCCTCACGCGCGGCGAGCCCGCGGGAGGCGGCGGAGGGGGCGGACGCGGTGCTGATCTGCGTCTCGGATACCGACGACGTTGCCGAGGTGCTGATCGGTGCCGACGGTGCGCTGGCGGGACTGGCGCCTGGCAGCCTGGTCATCGACTGTTCGACCATCTCGCCCGAAGGGGCACGCAAGATGGCGAGCACGGCGGCGGACAAGGAGATCGGCTTCGTCGACGCACCGGTTTCTGGCGGCTCCGAGGGCGCCATACACGGGACCCTGGCGATCATGTGCGGGGCGGCCGAGGCGGACTTCGAGCGGGCACTGCCGGTGCTCGAGATTATCGGCTCCAAGGTCACGCATGTCGGGCCGGTGGGCTGTGGCCAGATCGCCAAGGCAGTGAATCAGGTGCTGATTGCCGGTACCTTCCAGTCGGTGGCCGAAGGCATGGCCCTCGCTTTCCGCGCCGGCGCCGACCCGCGCCGGGTCATCGACGCCATCAAGAGCGGCGCGGCGGCGTCCTGGGTCCTCGATAATCGGGCCGAAAACATGGTGCGCGATGAGTATCCGCTGGGTTTCCGGACGCGGCTACATCGCAAGGACCTCGGCATCGCTCTCGATACCGGCCGCGCCGTCCAGTTACCGCTGCCAATCGCGGCGTACGTAGCCGGCGTGGAAGACGGGCTGATCGCTCAGGGCTACGGCGACGAAGACATGTCCGCGCTGGCGCGCGTCGTACGCCGTACGGCTGCGATTCCGGACGGCCCTATGGAATAGAGGGGACCATGCCGGACTCCACAGCGACTCGATCATCCCAATGTCGTCGGTGTGCATTCGATCGAACAAGCCGAGCGCGATGGCGCTGCCGTGCACTTGATCACCATGCAGCTTGTCGACGGCGCGATGCTGTCGGAGGCGATTCCCGCCGCCAGGCCACCCGGGTGCGCTCACTCTTGGTCGCGAGGCCCAGCCCCCAGGTATCGGTCGAAGTGGGCGACGAGCTTGCCGAGCAAGTATCGAGCGTAGTGGGGCGGGCCCGTCCAGCCGTGGGTAGCACCGGGGGCGAAGGCAAAATCGAAGTCCTTGCCCAGGCGCATTAGCTCCTCGGCGAGTACCACGGTTGTTTTGAACG
>DASCOT010000179.1:0-13495 GCA_036012155.1 Acidobacteriota bacterium | reverse complement strand
GATCCTGAGTGGGGGTACGACGAGGTGCCTTGGGTGGTGGGCCGCCAGCGCTTTGGCCGCATCACCGTCGCCAACTCCGACGCCGCGGCGACCTGCCTTACCCACGCTGCTTTCGATCAGGGGCACCGGGCCGTGCAGGAGTTGCTCGGCGACGTGTTGCGACCGGAGTTCCAGTACCCGTGGGCGGAGCGTACCTGAGCCATGGCACGGTCTGCTCTGATCGCCGCCGTGGCTCTTGCGGCTTTCGCACAGCAGGACGTCGCCGGCCTGGCCGTCGCCTCGAGCGTGTCCGTGGAGCCCGCCGAGCTGCGGCTCGAGGTTGGTGAGAGCCGGGTTCTGCAAGCCAACGTGACCGACTCCAACGGGGACCCGCTCCCCGGCGCTCGCGTCGTGTTCCTGTCGTTGGCAGCGCGCAGCGTCAGCGTTAACGGCGAAGGCATGGTGCAGGCGATTCAGCCCGGCAGCCACACCATCCTGGTTCGCGTGCCACGAGAGCCCGCCGTCGACGGAGGCGAGGGATCGCCCCCTCTCGAAGCACGGGTTCGCGTCGTCGTACCACGGCCGGCTGTCGCCAGCATCGTTTTCGTTGATCCGCCGCAGCGCTTCTATCAAGGGACTACGGTGCGCTTGCAGTCCGCGGTGACCGATGTTGCGCAGACCAGCCGTGACGATGAAGTGCGCCTGAGTAGCAGCGATTCACGCATCGTCGAGGTGGGGCGTTTCGGCCGGGCGAAGTTGATAGCGACCGGTCACGCGACGATTACGGCCCGGGTCGACAATGCGTCGGGCGGCCCAGCTACGGCCGCGATGTCGATTGACGTGGAGGCCAATCCGACGGAGTCGCTGCGCCTCACCGCCTCGACCGCCGAGGCGCGGACCGGAGAGGTCGTGCACTTCGAGGCGACGCCGTTGGACGCTGCCGGAGCACCGGTAGCGGGGGCTCCCGTCGAGTATGCGTTCAGCGCCCGCACCACCGAGCACGAGCGCGGCGAGCCCGGATCCGGCGTCATGGCCTCCGACGGCCGGTTCGTCGCTGATTTGCCTGGTGAGTACACCATCATGGCGATCTCGGGCGGCCACCATGCACAGCAGCAGATCACCGTCCACCCGCGCAACGCCAAGCGCGAGATCGAGCTCGTCGGCCAGGGTCGGGTCAGCGATCGCGGCACCTCGGACCTGTGGGTATGGGAGGGAACCGACGGTCGCGACTATGCCATTACCGGTACCTGGGGCGCCGATGGCCAGGCGTTCATGTGGGATGTCACCGACCCGAGCGCCATCGCGAGAATCGATTCAGTCCGCATCGATGCGCGTACCGTCAACGACGTCAAGATCTCCGAGGACGGTCGAATTGCCGTGCTGACCCGAGAGGGCGCCTCCAACCGGCGCAACGGCATCGTGATTCTCGATGTCTCAAGCCCGCAAGACGGTATGCGGATCCTGTCGAGCTACGACCAGCATCTCACCGGTGGCGTCCACAATGCGTTCGTCTATGACAACCACGTGTATGCGGTGGGCGCCGGTCAGTACTACGAGATCATCAACATCGAGGACCCACGCAATCCGTACCGGGTGGCGCGTTTCGAGCTCGATACGCCGGGCCACGCGATTCACGATGTTTGGGTCGAGGACGGCATCGCCTATTCGTCGAACTGGTCCGACGGTGTGGTGGCCGTCGACGTCGGTGGCGGGGGGCGAGGAGGCTCGCCGCGCAACCCCGTGATGCTCGGCAGCTACACGCATCCGAGCGGCTGGAACCACGCGGCGCTGCCGTTCCACAGCAAGTCTGCGAATCGCTTCTACATGATTGCCGGCGACGAGGCGGTGCTACGCTTCGGCCAGCCGATGAGTCCTGACGAGCCTGAGCGTCAGCAGGGCTGGGTCCATTTCGTCGAATGGGACGAGTGGGATACTCCCCGTGAGGTGGCGCGCTACAAGGTGCCGGAAGGCGGCAGCCACAACCTGTGGGTGCAGGACGAGATCCTCTATATCGCCTACATTCAGGGCGGGCTCCGGGTAGTCGATATTTCCGGCGAGCTCATGGGTGATTTGTATCGTCAGGGCCGAGAGATTGCCTACTTCCTACCGTTCGATCCCGAGGGCTATTTCCCAAACTCCGTCTTCAGCTGGGGTCCGCAATACCACAAGGGCAACATCTTCTTCTCAGACTTCTATTCTGGCCTGTGGGCCGTCCGTCTGAAGTCCGAGGAGGCCCTGGGCGGCGAGTAGCCGCACCCCACAGGGCGTTCGAGACTGCCGCTCCAGGACACTGCGTCGATGCAATCCTTCGTTTGCCTCTGCCTACTGCTTGGCCTCGGCCACATCGTGCGGACCAGATTCCGCGCGTTGCAAACACTGTACTTGCCGTCGTGCGTTATCGGCGGGCTGCTCGGGCTGGCGATTCTCCAGGGCTCGCGTGCCGCCGGTTATGCGTTCCCGGTTGGCTGGACGGCGGGCTGGAGCGCGCTGCCGGGGTTGCTGATCAACGTCGTTTTCGCGTGCTTGTTCCTCGGCGTGACGCTGCCGAAGCTCTCGACGCTATGGCGTACGGCGGGGCGGCAATTCGCGTACGGGCAGCTGGTGGCCTGGGGCCAATACGTCGTGGGCATCGGTCTGGTGCTGGCCTTGCTGGGGCCGATGTTCGGGTTGCCCGATCTGTTCGGCGGCATCCTGCCGGTCGGCTTCGAGGGCGGGCACGGGACGGCCGGTGGCCTGGCGCCGGTGTTCACCGATCTCGGCTGGGATGAGGGACGGGACTTTGCTCTGGCAGCGGCGACCGGTGGCATCCTGGGGGCCATCATCGTCGGTATGGGTCTGGTGAACTGGGCCGTTCGCAATGGCCATGCCGAGATCAAGCGGCCGTCCAGTGAATTGACCGCCGCCGAGGCTGCGGGATTCCTGCCGACGAAGGATCGGCCGATTGCCGGTCGCCTGACGGTGAATACGGACGCCGTCGAATCGCTGAGCCTACACCTGGTGATTGTCGGGGTGGCAATCCTGTTCGGCATCCTCCTCAAGGAACTCCTGCTGATTATCGAGGCGGCGATCCCAGGTCTGGCGCAGTACCAATTGCTGGCCAGCTTCCCGTTGTTTCCGCTGTGCATGCTCGGCGGTCTGCTCGTCCAGTGGTGGGAGGACAATCACGACCGGCACGACCTCATCGATCTCGGGCTGATGCGCAGGATCCAGAACTCGGCGCTCGACTTCCTGGTGATCGCGGCGATCGCCACGATTCGTCTGGACGTTGTCGCCACGGGCCTTACACCGCTTCTGATCCTGATTGTTGCCGGCATCCTGTGGAACGTGTTCTGTGTGGTGTTCTTGGCCCGCCGCGTCTTCAGCGATGCCTGGTTCGAGCGCAGCATCGCCGAGATGGGCCAATCGATGGGTGTCACGGCGACCGGCCTGCTGTTGCTTCGCGTGGTCGACCCCGACTATGAGTCGTCGGCCGCGAAGGCGTTCGCTGGCAAGCAGCTGTTGCATGAGCCCATCATGGGCGGTGGGCTGTGGACCGGCGCCGCTATCCCGTTGATCGCGATCCTCGGCGGACTGCCGGTGTTCGGCATCTGTGCAGCAGCCGTGGTGTTCTGGTTGGCGGTGCTGTTTGGCCCGCGCCTGGCGCGCCGGTAGGACCACCCCGCTTCAGCACGCATGCAGAGGACAGGTTGATGAGATCGAGAGCCCGTTGTGGCCTGACGTTGATGATTGCCTTTTCTATCGCCATCAGTGGCGGCATCCCGACGGCGAGTGCGCAGTGGACCAACCGTTATCCGCAGTTGGCGGGCTATTCCCATCACATCTACGCGGAGGGGTACGAGCTGCCGTTGGTGACGCGCGGTCCGGTCGACGCGGTGCAATCACCGCTTGATGACCGCATCGTGTTCTCTTCTCGCGGCTGGCTTTGGATGCTCGACGGCGGGACGGCGAGCCGGCTGACGGCGGGCAGCACCTTTGATTCTCGGCCGGCGTGGTCGCCAGACGGTGAGCGGATCGCGTTCGTGCGCGACGATACTCGCGACACCTCGATCTGGGAGCTCGCCCTGGCGACCGGCGAGCTGCGGCCACTGGTGGAAACGCCGGCGCTCGATTTGGATCCTGCGTACACCTCCGATGGAGCCGGGCTCTTGTATTCGTCCGCGGCATCGGGCGACCTCGACATCTGGAGGTTGGCGTTGTCCAGCGGCGAGTCCGATCGGCTCACCGAGGAGGCCGGACTGGAACTGCGGCCGCAGCCTCATGGAAACCGATTTCTATACTTGGCGAAGACTCGAGAAGGGGCCGATGCGATCCGCATAGGCGGTTCTGGAAGCGCCCGCCCGATCTGGGCCGAGCGGATTGCCTCGCAGACGCGGCCGGCTCTGAGCCCCGACGGCAGGACGGTCGCACTGGGGGTCCCGGCGGCCGAGGGTTGGCGGCTCGAGTTGGTCGACACGAGGCAGCCCGACGCTCCGATCGGCTTGACTGGTAACGGCCGACTGCCGATCACGCCGAGTTGGACTCGTGACGGCGGCGCGGTGCTGTTCAGTGAGGCTGACTCCGGTCAGACGATGCGTCTCTACAGCCTGCGCCGGGGTGGTGGCGATCCCGTCGAGGTCGAGATCGATGAGTGGGATTGGGGAGCGCCAACCGGACGACTCAGAGTCCGCACACGGCTCGCCGGTGGGCATGGCTTCGCTGCCGCGCGGCTGAACGTCCGCTCGCCCGATGGTCGCGGGCACGTTCCCGAGACCGGCCTGGTGCGTTTCGACGGCCAGAATGGGATGACGTACTTCTATTCGTCGGGCGAGATCGAGATCGAGATGCCGGCGGGACCTGCTCGCATCACCGCGGTTCAAGGTCTGGCCACCCCGCCCGGTGTGCTGGAGGTCACGGTTGCGGCCGATCAGACGACGGTGGCCGAGCTAGAGCTGGAGCCGCTGTGGGATGCGGCGGCGGCAGGTTGGTTCTCGGGCGACCATCATTTCCACCTGAACTACGGTGGCGCTTATCGGCTACGACCCCAGGATCTGGTGGCTCCGGGCAGAGGCGAGGCGATAGACGTTCTGACGCCGCTGACCGCCAATCTCCACAATCGCTTCGAGGATCTGCAGTGGTGGGGTTGGGCAAGGCCTCGGTCGCCGTTGATCGCCTTCGGCCAGGAGATCCGCTCGCATTTCTTGGGACACGTCGGTCTCCTCGGAGGCCACGAGATGTTCTGGCCGTGGATTTGGGGCCCGGGCTATCAGGTGTACGGAGCCGATGACCGCCCGAATGCCGATCCGTTGCAACACGGACGCGCGCAGGGTGCGGTCGGGTACTACGTGCACCCGGTATCCACCGGCAACCCGTTTGGCCGAGGTGGCCTCGGCCAGATTCCGGTCGACATCATCCCGGATGCGCTGGCCGGTGACCTCGACGCGCTCGAGGTGGCGTGCTTGTGGAGCGACGAGGTCGGCACTTCGGAGCTTTGGTACCGGTTCCTGAACCTGGGAATCCCGGTCGCGCCAAGTGCTGGCACGGACGTCATGACGAACCTTTACCGCACCATGGCGGTAGGAACGACGCGGCTCTACGTGGATACGGGCCAGCGCCCGGATCTGACGTCCTACCTGGCGGGTTTGCGTGCAGGCCGCTCGTTCGTCACCACCGGGCCGATGCTTCTGCTGAGGGTGGGAGCGCCGTCGGTCGGACCCGGCGGGGTGACGCCGACCGGTCGTACGCCATTCGAGATCGATCTATACAGCGCCGTAGCGGTGGATCGTACCGAGCTGATGATCAACGGAACGGTCGTCTGGTCGGAAGCCGGTTTGAGCGAGCCGGGAGCTGCGCATTATTCGGGTGAGATCGATCTGCCCGTGGGTGGCTGGATCGCCGCACGCACCCTGGGCTCGAGCTCGGGGGGTGATGGCAACGCCTGGCCAACGATGGGGAGCTATCCGTTCGCTCACACCGGACCTGTCTGGATCGACGAGAGAGGGAGCACCGAGCCGGTCTCGCGGGCAGCGGCAGCCGACGACCTGCTGCGAGCTCTGGAGGTTGCTACGGCGCGATTGGAGCGAGCCTACGCCGGTACGCCGATTCCGCGGTTGCGTCAGCGCTTCGAGGAGGCTAGACAGAAGCTCGTTGCCCTCGCCGAGTAGAGGCGGCAGTGTCTGCAGGACCTTCCGGTCTCATCAGCGAGGTGCCAGGTGAGAGCCGTCGTCTGTAAGGCGTTTGGCCCGCCAGAGAATCTGGTTGTCGAGACCGTCGCCGATCCGGTCCCTGGCGAAGGTGAGGTGGTGGTGGACGTTCGCGCCGTGGCGGTTACGTTTCCCGACACGCTCATCATCCAGGATCTCTATCAGTTCAAGGGCTCTCCGCCGTTCATTCCGGGGACCGAAGCCGCGGGAGTGGTAAGCGCCGTCGGTGATGGCGTGAACCGTGTGTCGGAAGGCGACGACGTCGTCGGCTGGGGATTCACCGGCGGATTCGCCGAGCGCGTTGCGTTTCCCGTCGCCGATCTGAGACCCATGCCGCGTGGCCTGGACTACGCCGAGGCCACCGGGTTTGGCTACGCATACGGAACCAGCTACTACGGTCTGAAGTTCCGCGGCGGCCTGCAGCCCGGCGAAACCCTGCTCGTTCTCGGGGCAGCCGGGAGCCTGGGGCTGGCAACGATCGAGCTGGGCAAGCTGCTCGGCGCGAAGGTCATCGCTGCCGCGTCGACGCCCGAGAAGCTGGCCTTATGTCGGGAGCGCGGCGCCGATGAGACGATCAACTATGACCAGGAGGATCTGAAGGGGCGTGTCAAGGAGCTGACCGGGGGACAGGGCGTCGACGTTGCCTTCGACTCGGTTGGCGGTGACTACGCGGACGCGGCGTTTCGCGTCACGAATTGGCGGGGTCGATACCTGGTCATCGGATTCACCGCGGGTATCCCGCGCATTCCGCTGAACCTCGCCCTTCTCAAGGGCAGCTCCATCGTCGGTGTCTTCTGGGGCGCGGCGCGCACCAAGGAACCCGAGCTCTTCGAGAAGATGTCTCGCGAGCTCGACGAGCATGCCGCCGCCGGCGATCTGCGTCCGCTGGTCTCACGCCGCTGTACGCTTGAAGAAGTGCCGCAGGCGCTGCGTGATATCGGCGACCGCAAGGCTCTCGGCAAGATTGTCGCGGTGCCCTGATAGGCTCCTTCGACCCCCGACGCGGGCACCCACCGGTGCCAGCTGGCGTGCGCTGGCGGCTATCGGTGATCCAGCAAGGTCTCGACGTGCGCCGCGGCCGCGAGCGCCAGCCCATCGACGTTGTAGCCGCCCTCGAGTAGCGATACCAGGCGACCGTCGCAGTAGTGGTCGGCCATGTCCATGACCGTTCGAGTCATGCGCACGAAGGCGTCGTCGGTCACATCGAAGCAACCCAGCAGGTCGTCCATGCGGCTGTCGAACCCCGCCGAAACGATGATGAAGTCGGGCCTGAACGCTTCGACCGTGGGCATCAGCTTCCGATCCCAGCTGCTGAGCATGTCGCGGTCGGTGCAGCCACAATCCAGGTGCACGTTGATGTTGAGCTCGTTGCCGTCTCCCTGTCCCGCCAGCGCCGGATCACCGGTTCCCGGGTACGCGTACCAGTCGTGCGTGGAGAAGAACAACACCGTGGGATCGTCGTAGAAGGCATTCTGCGTGGCGTTGCCGTGGTGGTAGTCCCAGTCGACGATGAGAACGCTCTCGAATCCATGCGCTTGCTGCGCGTACCTCGCCGCGATGGCGGCGTTGCTATAAAAGCAGAATCCCTCTTCCATGCCCGTGTTGTTGGCGTGGTGGCCGGGGGGACGGGAGGCGCAGAAGACGTTGCGCAGCTTGCCGGTGGCTACCGAGTCCACCGAGGCGAGCGCTCCGGCCACCGCTAGCTCGGCAACCTGGCCGGTGATCTCGATCTGATGTACCGAGTCGACGTGCTCCGCCGTATGGTGGTCACGGATGTGCGGCATCGGATCGCTGTGCAGCGGCACGTCTGTCATCCGCTGCCGCAGCCCTCGCTCCTCCAACATCGCCATGGTTTTCTCGAGGCGTAGCGGGCGCTCGGGGTGCACCCCCCCTTGCCGGGTATCGAGGACGTGTTCGAGGTAGCGGGCGTCGTAGACCAGACCGGTACCGGTCGCACGCGGAGCCGGCGCTGGACCGGTAGGGACTGTGCTCATTGCCATCAGGCTTGCTCCCGCTTCAAAGCAGAATTCTCGTCGATTTCGCATCTCCGGGCCTCCGTCGAGCGCCCACGCTAACCCCCGGAGGCGCCGGCGGCAACGAGTCCGCGCCGTGGCGCGCCACGCGTGCCTGTCTAGCTCGACTGTTGGGTAGGGCCTACTGGCTCCCGATGCTCGACAAGAGCGTCTGCGTGTCGGCCTCGGCGAGCTCGATAGCTCGCAGCTGATCGATGGTGGGGCGCGTTGTCGAGCCGTCGATGCGCGAGGCGAGCGAAGACAGCTGGCGTTGCGCGAGCGCGATCCGCTCGTCGATTGCCGTGGTCTCCGGCGTCTGCTCCGATCGCTGCCGGAGCGCCCGGCGCCCCTCGTAGAGATCTCGAGTCAGATCGTGCGCCCGGAGAAGCGCGTTCTGGCGCTGGGTGAGATCCTCGCGCGATGCGTCGAGGCCGGATGCCAGGGCTACTACCACCTCGATTGACGCCGAGATCGTACCGACCTGCAGCCTTGCGTGATAGGTGCCGGGTAAGACGCGGGGCGCAGGAGGTGGTGGCGGAAGCTCGAGCCGAGTCGCCTCATCTGCGGGATACGCCGGGTCGATTCGCAAATCCCATTCGACGCCGTGCAGGCCCGCGTCCCCCGGCCCCGAAAGGTTCCGAATCCGGCTCCCGTCGGGCGCGGTAATCGCGAGCAATACGGTCCGTACACCTCCGAACTCTTGCACCGCGGTGGGTAGGCGATAGCGGATGACCGCGCTGGACGGAGGATTGGGCGCCCAGAACTCGGCAGCTCCCGCGTAGGTGTTCCTCGGTAGGTCATTGAACAACTTGGCCGGCTTCACGGGGAACAAGTACCGACGACCGGTGGCGCGCGCCGCGGCGAGCCTCTCCAGCACGACGATGTCGTCGAGAATCCACACGCTGCGGCCGTGGGTGCCAATGATCAGGTCGTTGTCGCGTGGGTGCACGATGATGTCATCGACCGCGACGGTGGGCAGATTGTTCTTCAGCCGCTCCCAGGAGCCGCCGCGATCGAGCGAGACGTAGAGCCCGAGCTCGTTGCCGAGGAACAGCAGGTCCTCGTTGCGCGGATGCTCGGCGATGACGTTTATCGACCAGTCGGGAAGTCCGGCGGCAATCGATCGCCAGGTGTCTCCAGCGTCGTCGCTGGCGTAGACGTACGGTGCCATGTCGTCTTGCTGGTGGCCGTCGAAGGTAGCGTAGACGCGACCCTCTGCGTGACTCGAGGCGAGTAGGCGGCTGCTGCTGGTGAATTCTGGCAAACCGGGGAAGGTCTCGGTAAGGTCGGTCCAGTTGGCGCCGCCATCGACGGTGCGCTGCACGTTGCCGTCATCGGTGCCCCCGTAGATCACGTTGGAATTCAGCGGCGACTCCGAAACGGTAGTCATGTTGCCGTAGGTCGATACGCCGTCGTTGAGCGACAGCACACCTTCGACCGGATGAAACCCCATGATGGTCTCGGTTTCGCGATCGATCGCTTTGCTGAGATCGGGGCTGATGGCCTCCCATGCCTGTCCTTGGTCGCGCGATCGAAACAGCACGTTGCCCCCGGCAAACAGAGTGTCCGGGTCGTGCTCGGAGATGATCAGCGGGCTGTCCCAGTTCCAGCGGTAGGGCTCGGTGGACTCGCCGTCGGCGGTCGATCCCGGCGTCTCGAGGCGGATTGACTGGCGCTCCATGGTCGCCAAGTTGAAGCGGATAAGGGCGCCGTTCTGCGTCTCGGTGATGATGACGTTGTGGTCACGCGGATCGATGCGCGCGTACATGCCGTCGCCGCTCACCAGCTTGACCCAGTCGCTGTTGCGGATGCCTCGTGGGTCGCGACTGGCACTCGGCCCGCCCCACACGCCGTTGTCCTGTAGGCCGCCGTATACCCAGTAGGGGTCGCGCATGTCGACGCCGATCTCGTAGAACTGGCCGATCGGCAGGTTGTCGAGGTACCGCCAGGTCTCCGCCCGGTCGGCGCTCACGAACACTCCACCGTCGTGGCCCAGCAACACGTTGTCGGAGTCGCTGGGGTCGATCCACATGGCGTGCAGGTCGGGATGGATGCCGGTCGCTTCGGTGCGCCGGAAGCTCACGCCACCGTTGTCGGAGATGAGCAGGCCGCCGCCGAGCACATAGACGCGGCGAGCGTCGGTCGGATCGATGCGGATTTGGCTGAAGTACATGGGTCGTGGGTTCGTCTCGTTGAGCTGGTCCCAAGTGTCGCCACCGTCCGACGACCGGTAGATGCCGCCTTCGGGAGCTGCTGCCTCGACCGTCGCGATGACCAGGCTGCCATCGCGCTGATAGATGTCGAGCCCGATGCGACCGAGGTTGCCGTCTGGCAACCCTGCGGTCAGCTGGGTCCACGAATCACCACCGTCGCGGGTCCGATAGATGCCGCTGCCGGGGCCGCCACCGATGAAGCAGCATGCCGTTCGACGACGCTGATAGGTGGCGGCAATCACCGTGTCGGGGTCGTCCGGGTCCATCACCATGTCGGTGACGCCGGTGTCTGCGTCGATATAGAGCACCTTGTCCCACGATGCCCCGCCGTCGCGCGTGCGGAACACGCCGCGCTCCTCACTCGCACCCCATAGGCTCCCACCCGCCGCCACGAAGGCGCGGTCAGGATCGTCTGGATGGACGAGGATGCGGCCGATGTGGCGCGTCTCGGTAAGCCCGCGGTGGCTCCAGGTCTCGCCAGCGTCGGTCGACCTGTACACACCCGCTCCCCACGGGGAGCTCTGCCGGTTGTTGGCTTCGCCGGTGCCGATCCAGACGATGTCCGGGTCGGACGGAGCCACGGTCACGTCGCCGATCGAGTTGACCTGCTCGTCCTCGAACAACGACTGCCAGGTGGTGCCTCGGTTGGTCGTCTTCCACAGGTTTCCAGAGGCAACACCCACATAGAACGTGTCTTCGTCCACCACGGCGAAATCCGCGATACGGCCGCCCGGCGTGGCCGGGCCGATGGGACGCCACCGCATGTTCGTGAGGTCTGATGCGTGCTGGCTCGCTGGTGCGACAAGGTTCGGCGTGGCCGGTGGTGCCCCGGCTGCGCTGGCCAGTGAGGCAATTACGCTGGCGGCGAGTGCCACCGAGCGAACACTGTGGAGTTCGATCGTCGCTCGCGGTGGTCTCATGCGCCTCGTCCTTCGGGGTTCGTGGGTCCTAGTCCTTGAGCTCGCCGGCCCTCTCGGTGGCTTTCACGACTGCCTTGATCAGGGTCACGCGCAGCCCGCCGTCCTCGAGCTCGAGAAGACCGTCGATCGTACAGCCCGCCGGCGTCGTGACCTCGTCCTTCAGTAGCGCCGGGTGATTGCCGGTGTCGAGCACCATCCCAGCGGCGCCCAGGGTGGCCTGTGCAGCGAGGGTCGTCGCAACGTCACGCGGCAGTCCGACCTTGACCCCCGCCTCGGCAAGCGACTCGATGATCACGTAGATGAAGGCGGGGCCACTGGCCGACAACCCGGTGACCGCGTCCATGTGCTTCTCGTCGAGGATGACGGTGCGGCCCACCGCGTCGAAGAGCGCTCGAGCCAGCGCCAGATGTTCGTCTGTGGCATTGGTCCCAGCGCACAGACCGGTCATCGCGGCTCCGACGGCCGCCGGTGTCCCCGACATGGCGCGCACTACCGGTACCTCGTCGAACGGCTCCTCGATCAGGCTCGTGGGCACCGACGCCGCCACGGATATCACCAGCTTGTGGTCGATGACCGGGGCGATCTGCTCGCATACGGCGCGTACGGCTGCCGGCTTGACGCACAGCAGGACGAGGTCGGCGTCTTCCACGGCGCTCAGGTTGTCGGTCGATACCTGCACACCGAAGAGGGCAGCGCGCAGGTCGGCGTTCTCTTCGCGGTGAACGGTGGCCCGCACGTTCTCCGGCAGCACCAGCCCATTGTCGAGGAAGGCGCGCAGCAGGATTCCACCGAGCTTGCCGAGCCCGATGACGGCGATTCGATGTTCGTTTGTCTCTTCAGTCATCTCGATCCTCCGAGGCTGAGACTACCAGCAACGGGCGGTCAACTGCGGCCTGGCGTCGGCACTTGGCGCGGGTACGCATGGTTCAATCGGGACCAGGCTGCTGGCCGTCGCCGACAGCACGCCCGAGCGTGCCACAAACCCAAGAGCGGAACCGACCTGTGAGCCATCCTATGCGGCGCATGCAGATACGCTGTGCGTCGATCCTCGCCGCCGCGGGTGCGCTGACGGTGGCCACCAACGGCGCCATCGCGTCGGCCGCCGAGGCTCCCGGCTCATCGTCAAGCTCGGGCTCCCAGGAGCGTCAGATTCCCGTTCGGATGATCGGTGGAGAGACGCTGACCGAGGAGTCGCCGCGTGGCAAGACGGCGACAGCTACCTGGACCGACGAGGCGCCGATGCTCGACGGGCGCGTCGACGAGGCCATCTGGGAGACGGCACCCGTCATCAGTGACTTCCGCCAGCGGGAGCCACAGGCCGGCGGCGAGCCATCAGAACGGACGGAAGTAAGGGTGCTCTACGATGACGACAACCTCTATCTCGGCTTCGTGCTTCATGACAGCGACCCGAGTGAGATCCGGGCTACGCAACTCCGTCGTGACAGCATCAGCGTCGGCAGCTTCGGGTCACGCCTCATCGATAGCGACCAATCGGACGACACGGTCGCCGTCGTGCTCGACACGTTCAACGACCGGCGCAACGCCTTTCTGTTCGCCGTCAACCCGTTGGGTACCAAGCTCGACGCCACCGTTCGGGGCGAGAGCCTGGTCAACACCAACTGGGACGAGCGCTGGGACGCCGCTGCACTGGTTACCGATCGCGGCTGGGAGGCCGAGGTAGCGATTCCCTGGGCGATCCTGCGCTACGACACCAACTCTGCTGTTTGGGGAATGGATTTGCGCCGCGACATTCGGCGCAAGAACGAAGAGGTCCTGTGGGCCAATTATTCGCGTGACTATGAGTTCATCGCCGTTTCTCAGGCGGGTCAGCTCACCGGCCTGGACAACCTTCGCCTCAAAGAGCGCTTTCGCATCAAGCCGTACGTGACCGGGATCTGGGATTCGTTCGAGCGCCGCCCGGTTCCGTTCGAGGACACGCGCGCCGACTGGGGCATCGAGGACTTCAAGGTCAAGCTGACGTCGAATCTGACGTCGCAGTTCACTTACAACACTGACTTCGCCCAGGTCGAAGTCGATGATCAGCGTGTCAACCTGACTCGGGACGCGCTCTTCTTTGCGGAGAAACGGGAGTTCTTTCTGGAGGCAGCAAACAACTTTGCCTTTGGCCCCGAGCGTCGCGGCGCCTTCGGGCCCCCGGTCATCCGCATGTATCACTCGCGCAACATCGGGTT
>DASCOT010000178.1:0-19414 GCA_036012155.1 Acidobacteriota bacterium | reverse complement strand
ATCCACGCTCACCCGGAGCGCGGTTTCCGCGAAGCGGGCGCCAGCGCGAACCTCAACTACCTGATCCAGGGGGTGACCACCGTCCTCACCGGAAACGACGGCGGCGGCACCTTCAGGGTTGCGGAGACCAAGACGAATTGGGAAGCGCTCGGTATTGGCACCAACGCGGCGCACTTGGTTGGCTTCGGGGCGGTCCGAGAGGAAGTCTTGGGGGTGGAGGCACGTGCGCCGACGCCCGACGAACTGGCGAGGATGCGGTCGTTGGTTCGACAGGCGATGCAGGAGGGCGCCTGGGGGATGAGCTCGGGGTTGGAGTATGTACCAGGCCGCTATGCCTCTACCGAGGAGATCATCGAGGTGGCGAGAGTCGTCGGCGAGTTCGGTGGGATCTACTCGAGCCATCAGCGCAACGAGTTCGACGGCACGATGGAGGCTACGCGGGAAACCATCAGAATCGCCGAAGAAGCCGGCGTGCGCGGCAACTCGACTCATCTGAAGATCGCGCGTAAGAACAACTGGGGGGCGATGCAAGAGCTCATCGAGCTCATCAACGCGGCTCGCGCCAGAGGCGTGGACGTCGGCGCCGATCTGTATCCGTATCACTTCGCATCGGGAGGCCCGATTCTGCCGATAGCGAGCAATGATGGTTGGGCCCCGTTTCATCTCCCGGGTGATATGGAGCCGTTCGCACAGCTCAGACAAGCCCTGAGCGACCGGAGCTTGCCGGATTCCGAAAGACGGGCATTGAGGAGTCGCTATGTCGACGAGCTGGCACGGGCTTTGTCGGACGAGGCGAAGCGGGAGCAGATACGACGATCGGTCCTCGTCGGCACGCCTGACAGACCGAGCTCGGTGGCCCTAGCGGGCTGGGACAGCTATTTGGTCGTCGTGGCCGAGAAGAACGCGGATCTGGTAGGGCGGATCCTCTCCGACATTGCGGCGGAGCAGAACAGGGATCCTTTCGACGTCGCAGCGGATCTCGTCATCGACGAGCCGGACCTCTATGTCGCGTGCGGGGTCATGTCGGAAGCCGACATGGGGCTAGCGATGGGACAGGACTGGGTGATGCTCTCCAGTGACGGAGACGCACGGCCTGTCGTGAACGAGTCCGATGCGCCCGTCATCAGCCATCCGCGCTCCTTCGGTAGCCAAGCCAGAGTGCTCGCCAGATACGTGAAGGAACGGCAGGTCTTGACGCTAGAAGAGGCCATCCGGAGGATGACCTCTCTCCCGGCGCGGTTCCTGCGCATGGAAGATCGGGGGCTACTCGCCAGCGGATACAAGGCGGACATCGCCGTCTTCGATCCTGACAACACCCGAGACATCGCGACCCATGCGAACGCTCGCCAGTACAGCACGGGGACGCATTTCGTCGTGGTGAACGGAAAGTTGGCGATTGAAGAGGGCCAGTACACGGGCTTGCTCAACGGGGAGCTACTGACGCCTGACCGGGGAGCGCCAAACTAGCATCGGGTCCCCTTATTCACGAGGAGCCCCCACCGCTCGTATCGGGCGTCAGACGATCGTCGCCCAGCTCTCGACCAGATGGTCGGCGGTACGCCAGGCGAGCGCTTGCGCGGTGAGCGTCGGGTTGTGGGCGCCGCTGGTGCCCATTACCGAGGCCCCGAGCACGCCCAGATTCGGCGCTTCGTGGGAGAACCCCCAACGGTCGACGACGTTGGTGTCGGGGTCGTTGCCCATGCGTGTGCCACCGTAGGCGTGCGTCGTTGGTCCCATGGTGCCGATGTTGTCCTTCACGATTCCCACCGCACCGGCCTCGGTGTACCACTCGGCCATCTTCTCCTGCGCAAAGTCGGCAACGTGCTTCTCGTTGTCCTTGTAGTGGGCCGTGATCCGGCACACGGGGTAGCCGAGCGGGTCGGTCACGGTGGGGTGCAGGTCGAGATAGTTGTCCTCGTAGGGCAGTGTCGTTGTCTGGAGATACGCCCAATTCCAACGGTCGGCGTTTTCGGCGATGAACGACTTCCAGTCGGAGCCCCAGCCGGGCGCCCTGCCGAAAGTGTTCATGCTCGCGGCGCCGATAGGCCGTCGCTCGGTGTAGATCCACAGGTTCGCGCCACCGATGAAATCGAGCTCCGCGTGGTCGAAGTTGTCGTCGGCCCAGTTATCGACGGCGACGCCCTGCGAGGGGGTGCCGTACCAGTTGTTGAGGTCGTGTGGGAACAGCGCCCGCACACCGGCGTTCGTACCGTGGCTCAGATAATGCCGGCCAACCTGGCCATGGTTGTTCGACAGCCCGTCAGGGTACGCCGTCGACTGCGACAGCAGCAGAAGCCGGGTGTTCTCATAGGTATAGCTGGCCAGGAGCACCACCGACGCCGGCTGGAAGTGCGTCTCCCCGTTCTTGACATAGCTGACGCCGGTTACGCGTCCCCGGCGGTCCACCTCGATGGTAGTGACGTGGGCGCGCGTAACGACCTCCAGACGACCCGTCATCTGTGCCTTCGGGATCGTTGTCACCGCCGTCGAGCTCTTGGCGCTGACGTGGCAACCGCCACGACCACAGAAGCCATGGTAAACGCAGGCCGCCCGGTCGCCGTAGGGTCTCGAGTTGATCGCCGCCGGCCCCGGAAACGGATGCCACCCCAGCCTTCGGGCCGCACCGGTCATGAGCTCAGTGAACCCGGAGCCCCGTAGCGGCGGCATCGGATAGCCACGCCGGCGCGGACCCTCGAAGACGTTGCCACGCGCGTCAATCTCACCGTTTATGTTTCCCGCCCGGCCCGATACGCCGATCTCGTGCTCCACCTTGTCGTAGTAGGGCTCGAGCTCCTCTAGATCGAGTGGCCAGTCCTGCACAGTGGAACCGCGGGGGATCCTCGCGGCACCGTAGCGGCGCGTCGTCTCGCTGACCACCTTGAAGTCCCAAGGGTTGAGGCGCCAGCTCTGGGCCCAGTAATGGAGCGTGGTGCCCCCCACCGCGTTCATCATCGGGTGGATAGACCCACGGGGCGAGTCCGGAGATGTCGCGTCGGGCCGGTGCACGGGAATCTCCCGGTTCGCTTTCTGCACTGCGTGCGGCCAGCCGCGCCGGTTGTTGCGTAGCTCATCGGGCGCGAAATCCGTCGGCGCGCGCCAGTCGCCGGCCTCCAGGCCGACTACCTCGAGGCCGGCGTCAACGAGCGGCAACACGGCGACGCCTCCGGCGGCGCCCAGGCCAACAACGACCACGTCCGTCTTCTTCAGCTCAACAGCCACGGCCCGTATCCTTGTGCTCTCTCCGCGCCTACACTGCGCGGGCATCTCTTCATACCACGTGCGCTCAGAACGAGGTCAAGGGCATACGGACGGCGCGTTCGCCACGCGGAGTCGCACGGATCCGTAGGACGATGGAGACTGTCCATTGAACTGTGCCAAGTTGCGGGCTCGAGGGATTTGTTTCTTGCCGCTGCTGCCTGCGATCGCGCTGTCCGTTGGAGCCGCGCAAACCTCCAGCACGACGCCACCGCCCACCGTGGTGGACGACAGTGCCATGGCCGACGAGGCGCGCGGCGAGAACTGGCTGGCGTTCGGGAGAACCTACAGCGAGCAGCGCTTCAGCCCCCTGACCCAGGTCAATACATCCAACGTCGGTGACCTGTCGGTCGATTGGTATCTCGACCTGCCGAACGATCGGGGACTGACTTCCACACCGCTCGTTGTCGACGGCATCCTGTACTTCATCGGCAGCATGAACGTCGTGCGCGCCGTCGACGGAGCCAGCGGCGAGGTGCTGTGGGAGTACGATCCGGACATCGTCGGGCACGCGGCGCATCGCATGCGGGCCGGCTGGGATCACAGCCGGGGCATCGGCTTCTGGAAAGGCAAGGTCTACGTCGCCACCTGGGACGGCCGTCTCAACGCTGTCGACGCCGCCACCGGAGAGGAGCTGTGGAGCGTCATGACGGTCGACCCGGCCGTCCACTACTACATCACCGGCGCCCCCAAGATCTTCAAGGGCAAGGTGCTGGTCGGTAACGGCGGCACCGAGAACGGCGCCGCCCGCGGCTACGTCACCGCTTACGATGCCGAGACCGGCGAGCAGGCCTGG
This sequence comes from Acidobacteriota bacterium, assembly GCA_036012155.1. Lineage (GTDB taxonomy): Bacteria > Acidobacteriota > UBA890 > UBA890 > WLXD01 > DASCOT01. Next base: position 15,363 of record DASCOT010000178.1, on the reverse strand, counting down.
CGCTTCTGGATCGTACCCGGCAACCCCGCCGACGGGTTCGAGAACGACGCCATGGCGATGGCCGCCGAGACCTGGACCGGCGAGTGGTGGAAGTTCGGCGGCGGCGGCAACGCCTGGCACGGTTTCACCTACGACGCCGAGCTAGACGTGCTGTACATCGGCACCGGCAACGGCTCACCGTGGAACCGGAAGATCCGCAGCCCCGGGGGCGGCGACAACCTGTTCCTGTGTTCGATTGTCGCCCTCGACCCGGATACCGGCGAGTACCTGTGGCATTACCAGACAACGCCGGGTGAGACCTGGGATTACAACTCCAACATGGACATCGTCCTCGCCGATCTCACCGTCGGCGGACGCGAGGTGAAGGCGATTCTGCACGCGCCTAAGAACGGATTCTTCTATGTCATCGACCGCGAGTCCGGAAAGCTGATCTCGGCCGAGCCCTACGCTGAGGTCAGCTGGGCGACGTCGATCGACCTGGAGACCGGGCGGCCGGTCGAGGTCGAAGGCGCCAGATACGAGGACCGACCTGCGCGAGTCACGCCCTCGTTTGCCGGCGCCCACAACTGGGCCGCCATGTCGTTCAGCCCGCTGACCGGACTCGCCTACATACCCGCGATTCACCTCGCCATGATGTACAGCGACGAGGGCATCGATGTCGAGGCCTGGGAGTCGCCCGTGGGTCGCGGTGGCACCGGGGTGAGCACGACTTGGGCCGGCTCTTCCAGGTCGGATGGAGTCACCGGATCACTGCAGGCCTGGGATCCAGTGCGACAGGAGCTCGCGTGGGAGGTTCCGCTGCCCGCCATGTGGAACGCGGGAACTATGACGACAGCCGGCAACCTCGTGTTTCAAGGCCGCACCGACGGCACCTTCGCGGCCCACAGCGCCAGGACCGGCGAGCCGCTGTGGACATTCGACATGGGCTCGGGGATCTCGGCCCCTCCGATCACCTACGCAATCGCCGGACGCCAGTACGTTGCCCTGCTCGTCGGCTGGGGTGGCGTGTGGACAGGCATCGGCGGAGCCGAGGCCGCCGCGAGCGGCTGGGCATACGGCGTCCATCCGCGCCGGCTGGTGGCGTTTTCCCTCGATGGGGACGCCGTGCTGCCACCGTCGCCGCCGCCTGAGACTCCGGTACCGATCCGCGCGCCTGACTTCGAAGTGGAGGAACGACTGGCGCGGTCGGGCGCCGGCGAGTACGGCGGCCGTTGCGGTAACTGTCACGGCGGCGGCGTGGTCGCCGGCGGTCAGGCGCCTGACCTGCGAGCCTCGCATGTGGTGCTCTCGGACATCGCCTTCGCGACCGTGGTGCGCGATGGCTCCCGGCAGGCGAGCGGTATGCCCGCCTATCCGGAGTTCACCGCCGAGCAGCTGCTGGCTATACGCCACTACATCCGCTACGTCGCCGAGCAAGCGAGCACAGATGGCCAGCGGCCGTAGCAACCACGGGCGACTCACATCTACCGTGCTGCTGGCTCTGGCGGTATGCGGCCAGGCGTTGGGGGCAGGCTCCGCCTCCGATCTCGGTCAGCAGGGCAGTACGCGAACGTTCTTTCGAACCGAACAGCCGGACGCGCTGCCGCCGCTGCTCCGAGACCTGTCGCGCGTCACGGATGCCGATCTCGAAAACCCGCGTGACGGCGAGTGGTTGAGCCACCGCGGGGGCCACGGGCTCTCCGGCTACTCCCCGTTGAGGCAGATCAACCGCGACACCGTGTCCAACCTCGAGCTCGTCTGGTCGTGGGCTATGAACGGCCGGCGGACGCAGGTGCAGCCGCTGATCCACGACGGGGTAATGTTCCTCAATCAGTCGGCCGACGTCATTCAGGCGATCGACGCCGCCACTGGAGATCTGCTCTGGAGCTACGATCGCTAGCTACCCGACGGCCTCTTCCGGTTTGCATACGCGAACCGCAACATTGCGATCTACGACGACCTGATCATCGTCGGCACCGGCGACGCGCACCTTGTGGCGATCGAGGCGCGAACAGGCGAGGTACGCTGGGATGTGGAGGTTGCCGACCACACGCTGGGCTACGCATACTCGGCCGGGCCCATCGTGGCCGACGGGCGCATCATTGCGCCGATGTCCGGTTGTTACATGATCAACGAGGGTGGCTGCTGGATCTCCGCTCACGATCCGGCCGACGGTGCGGAGGTCTGGCGGCGCATGACTATCGCCGCTCCTGACGAGCCCGGCGGCGACAGCTGGGGGCAAACCCCGCGGTCGGAGCGATACGGCGGCTCTGTCTGGATGCCGCCTTCCTACGATCCGGAGACGCGCACGCTCTTCGTCGGCACGGCGGTACCGATTCCCTGGGGCCGGGCACAGCGACAGGGCCAGGGCCAGGGCGACCTTCTGCACACCAACTCGACTCTGGCGCTCGACACGGTAACGGGCGAGATCAAGTGGGCGCGGCAGCACCTCCCTTCGGACAATTTCGACATGGACACGGCGTTTGAGCGCCACGTCGTCGTGGCCGAGGTCCGGCCGGACCCCGCGGAGGTCCGGTGGATCGCGGAACAGCTGCCGCGGCAACCAATGAAGATGCTATTCGGGATGTTCGGAAAGGCAGGGATCATCCGCGCCATCGACGCCGAGACCGGGCGACTGCTATGGGCGCGGGAGACCTACTACCAGAACGTCATATCCGACATCAACATGTACACTGGGCGGGCGCAGTTGAACGAAGGCCTGATCGGCGGCGTCGGCGAGACGATGTTCGTCTGCCCCAGCCTCGCGGGCGGCCGCAACTGGCCCGGCGCCGCGGTGGATCCCGAAGCCGGTGTGTTCTTCGTTGGATTCAACAACACCTGTATGGACTACACGCTCAAGGACGTTTCTCCTGAGGCCGGCGTTTATCACGATAGCGCCAGCCTCGTGTTGCGCCCCGTGCCAGGGTCGGATGGGAGCGTCAGCACCGTGATCGCAATCGACATCGCCACCGGCCGTCAACTGTGGCGCCGAGACCAGCGCGGATCGTCGCACAGCGGTGTCATCGCCACCGGCGGTGGCCTCGTGTTCCACGGCGATATCGACCGCTCCTTCCGGGCAGTGGACTCGCAGACTGGCGAGGCACTCTGGTCAACGCGGCTACCGAGCCCGGTGCAAGGCACGGTCGTGACCTATGCTGTGAACGGCGTGCAGTATCTGGCCGTGCCAACCGGCAGCACCAGCGGCTTCTATGGGCTAACGCCGGAGATTCCACGCCCGGAAAACAGCTCCGCCTTGTTCGTCTTCAAGCTACGCGAACCGGATCGAAGGCGCCCAGCCGGTGGGGAACGCTAGGATCCCGCCTCGGCGATGCGATACAGGCGGGAAGCCGTGCGCAGGAACAGGCTGCCGCGCGCCATCGCCGGGGTTGCCATGATCATCTCGTCGAGGCTGTTGACTCCGAGCACCTCGAACTCCTCTCCGGCCCGCAGCACATAGGTGTCGCCGTCCTCGCTGGCAACGAAGATACGATCGTTGTAGGCCCACGGTGACGTGGTATAGGCGGTGGCCGCCGAGATGCGCCGCTTGTCGTAGATCTCCTCCCCGGTGCGCGCATCGTGTGCCGTCATGAAGCCACGGTCATAGAGAGTGTAGTACTGGTCGCCGTACACCAGCGGCGTCGGGTTGTAGGGGCTGCCCTGTGCCAATGACCAGGCGACGTGATCGTTGGATGTCTCCCCCGCCACGACCGGGATGTCACCGCTGGCGCCCGGGCGGATCGCGTAGACGGGCCGATGCTCATCACCCACGTAGCCGGAGGCCAGGTAGAGGAGCCCGAACTCGGTGAACGGGGTGGGGATGGTGATCGACGACATGCCGCCCAGCCCCCACAGGAGCTTCCCATCGAGATCGTACGAGCGCACTCGGTCGGTACCTGAGGTGACCACCTCGGTGCGCTGCTCGTTTTCCCAGATGAACGGCGTCGCCCAGTTGGTTCCTTCGTCGCGCAACACCGTCCAGAAGTCCTCGCCTGTAACCGCGTCCACGGCGGTCATGAACGACTGATCATCGTTGTCGTTGACGATATAGAGACGCCCCTTGTGTAATGCGGGAGAGGCGGCGGTTCCCCAGCCATTGCGCGTCTGCACCCTCGGCCAGCGCCGTTCCCATAGCACCTCGCCGTCCATGTCGAGCGCAAACAGGCCGACGTTGCCGAAGTACACGTAGATCCACTTGCCATCGGTTACCGGGGTCTCGGAGGCGTAGCTGTTCTTGAGGTGGCGGGGCATGTCGGGAATCCCGGCGTGCAGCTCGGTCTCCCAGCGCAGTTCGCCGGTCCCGACATCGTGGGCATACACGACCCAGCGGTGGGGATCCGTCGGGGCGGGCCGCTCACCGCCGAAGTAGAGTCCCGGTACCGGCTCCTCCCCGGCTACGGAGCTGACTACCGAGGTCACCACGATCAGGTCGCCGGTAACGATCGGTGAGCTCCAGCCCATACCCGGAACGGTGGCCGACCAAACGATGTTGTCCGTTGCGCTCCAGGTGGTCGGGAGCACCGGGTCGACGGCAATGCCGCGTCCCCCGGGACCGCGGAACTGACGCCAGTCCTGGGAACCGGATGGGGGCCCATCCGGCGCCTGTGGCGTTGCCGCCACCCCCAGCGCCAACGCGCCAAGCAACATCCCGAGCGCAGCTCGCCGTGGTGAGAGGTGCCGCGACAACCTCGGTCGAACGGGTGAGTGCATATGATCCCCTGGCTTCCTATGACCGACTGGCGCTATCTTCCCGACGGATTCGACGTGCGTCAAACGTGCGGTCTCTGCTGGACATGACGGCGTCCGTCGTGCGGGGGAACGGTGCGCCGCCTTGGCTGCTCACGACAAAGGAGAGGTACATGGCCACTAGAAGAGTCGCTCAGTCCAGTATGGCACTAGTCCTGATTTGTGTGTTGTCGTCGTCGAGCGCCCACGGGCAGGCCGCATCCACGCAAATCTACAACACCGTGAAGCAGAAGCTGCTGGACGGGCAGCCGGTGGTCGGCGGCACCGTGTCGTCACCGGATCCCAACATCTACTGCGCGATGGCCAATTCCGGGTTCGATTTCCTCTGGATCGAGATGCAGCACAGCCCGCTCGGCTATCAGGACGTGGCGCGGATGATCTGGGCATGCCGGGGCGCGCCGGCGATTCCGTTCATTCGTGTCCCCGACGCGACGGAAGGCGACATCCAAAAGGCCACCGACGGCGGCGCGTTGGGAATCATCGTGCCGATGGTCGCGACGGCCGAGAAGATGGAGCGGGCCGTCCGGTTCGCCAAGTTCCCGCCGCTGGGTGAGCGCAGCCAGGGCGGCGGCCAGTACCGGGCGCTCTGGGGCGACGACTACCGCGATACCGCCAACGAGAACATCATGGTGGTCGCCATGATCGAGCAGCTGACCGGCGTAGCCGTCGTCGAGGAGATCGCCGCGGTTCCCGGAGTCGACGCGGTCTTCGCCGCGGCGAGCGATCTGGGGAGCTTCTCCGGAAAGCGGCAGGGCGATCCCGAGTACGAGGCGCTGGTCACTACGATTCGCGACGCGACCCTGGGAGCAGGTTTGGCGCTGGGTGGGCCATTGGGTTGGGCCAACCGCAACGGGTTCAGCTTCTTCCAGGCCGCCGATGATACCGACCTCATCCGGCTCGGGGCTGAGGCGGCGCTGGAGAGCGCCGGCTCAGGTCTGGCGCGGATCGAGGGAAGCCAAACCCAACGATAGGGCAGCTGCGCGGCGGAAGCAGGCTAGGTCGGTGGCCGAGAGCTGCGTTCGTCCGCTCGCAGCGATCGCGTCAACGACACGGCCATCGCCACGGCGACGAACAGGATCGGAAACGACGCCAGCAGCGAGGCGAGCCGGATGATCTGCAGCCCGCCGACGAACAGCATGAACAGCGGCAACGTACCGAGCACCAACGCCCAGAACAGCCTGTGCGCTCGGCCCGGATCGTCGTCAGCGTGGAGCTCGTGGGTCACCGTGGCGGCGATCGTGTAGGAGGCCGAGTCGTAGCTCGTCGCGGCGGAAACGATACCCACCACCGCTAGAGTCACCAGCGCGAGGGTGCTTGCCGGGAGCGAGGCAACGATCTTCGCCGTCGCCACGCTCATGCCGGCCTCTGCAAGGATGTCGCTTACCGGCATGAGGCTCTCGAGCTCCAGAAACAGCGCGTAGTTGCCCAAGACGAAGAATGAGATCCAGCAGCCGGCGCTCCCCAGAACCGTCATTCCCAGGATCACCTGGCGAATGCTGCGCCCGCGCGAGATCCGCGCTACGAAGGTGCCCACTACAGGCGCGAATGCGAGCCACCAGGCCCAGTAGAAAACCGTCCACAACTCCACGAAGCCCGTGCTCTCGATCGGATCGGTCCAGGTGAGCATACGGAGGAAATTCGTCGCCATGAAGCCGATCGTCTCGGTGGACAGCTCGAGAATGAACAGCGTCGGCCCGACGACGAGGGTGTAGCCCAGCAGGAGCCCGAACAGCACGACGTTGAGATCGCTGAGCCGCTTGATCCCGGCCTCGAGGCCCAGGTACACGCTGGCGCCGAACAGGGCCACGCAAACGCCCATCGCCAGACCTTCCAGGGCGAACGAGGTGCCGATGCCGAGCAGCTCCGCCACCGCTGCCGCGATCAACGGAGCAATGAAGCCCAGCGAGGTACCCGCCCCCCCGAGGATCCCCAGCACGGCGGCGATGTTGACCAAACGGCCCAGGAGGCTCCGATGCGCGTTCGGCCCCAGCAGCCCCGAGCACGCCGTGCTGGCACACAGGTGGGGTATCCCTTTGACGTAGAACGGATAGGCGATCGCCACGGTCGGGAGCGCGTAAATGCACCACGCCACCACCCCCCAGTGAAACGGGCCGTAGGCCGTCGCCCAGCTGATCGCCTCGGCAGAGCGAGGAACGACGCCGAAGGGCGGGTTGTTGTAATAGTCGACCCATTCGACCGCCCCCCAAGAGACGAGGGCGGCCCCGGTGCCAGCGCAAAACAACATGCCGGCCCACGAGAACGTCGAGAAGTCGGGCTCCTGATCCTCGGCGCCCAAACGTACCGAGCCGAAGCGTCCGAACGCCATCCAGCCCAGGAAACCGATGACGCCGACAGCGAACCACTGATACACGAAGCCGAAGTTGCTCGTCAGGACGTCGTACAGGCCCGTGACAAAGGCGCCGGACTGCTCCGGCGCCAGGCCCAAAGGGAGGCAGGTAACGACAACGACCAGCAAGACGACCGAGAGCATCATGCGGTCGATCTGCGGCGCTGAGCCCCGCCCCGGTTCGTGCCGTGTCACTCGGTTGTCACAGCGAGGCGTAGCATGGTGTTCTCCGCAGGTGGGCGAGCACGATTGCGCTCGACCAATCCGTGTGCCGCAAGCGAAAGCGCGGTCGCCCGAGAGCTACCGGCGTTGCCCCTCGCTGGTCTCTTCATAGCGAGCGCCGCGCAGCACGTTGGCGAGCGAGTAATTGCCCTCGTGACAGGCATACTCGTACAGCGATTCATCGAAACGCTCGAACGGCACCTGGCCTCCCCAGGAGCTCGCGTACATCGTCGGGTCGTCGATGGTGAACTCGTAGAGAATCGTCTGTTCAGCAACCCGAGTAAATCGCTCGATCACCTTCCCTCCTTGGGAGGGTGGGACACCGCGGAACGCGTGGTCGGGATTCAGGTTGGTGGTCTCGACCACCAACGTGTCCCCTTCCCAGCGACCCCACGAGTCACCGAACCAAGGGCGAACACCGGTCGGAAGCGACGTGGGCTCACCGAGCCGGATAATGCGCACGTCGTGCACCATCTCGGTCATGATCATCACGTGATCGGCGTTCTGCACGATCGTGTAGTTGTTGTTGTACCAGTAGTTCGGCAGCATCGGCGGCCCCGCGTTCGACCCGAACGATACGAGACAGCGTTGCGCCAGCGGCAGAAGCTCTGGATGGTCGTGGGGCCCGAACCGGCTCCTGAGCTCGGCGCGATCCTCGATTCGCCGCTGTCCCTCCGGCGTCAGCGCCGGAACGCGACCATCCGCCGGGTTCGTGACGAGAGAGCTCCTGGGCGCGCCGTCCACGACCGCGACGCGCTCACCGGGCTCCCGGTAAACCTCGTTGTAGCAGCCGGTCGCGGTGTCGATACAGACCGGGTAAGTGCCCCCCGCCGGAGGCGGTGGCCGGTTCGGATCACTCGGCGTGGCGCCTTCGACGACCGCCGCCGCCTGGCCCCGTTCGATCTGAGCGACCTGCTCCTGGCTCAGAACGGGGGCCACCCCTTCCGGACGCTCGACAGGGGTAAGCGTCGCGTTCGTCCAGTTCCCCTGGAGATCCGGGTGACCATACGGGGTTCTCGGCACTGCCCACGCTGTGGCGTCGGGAGCGCCGTCTTGCGCCACCACTGGGGACCATGACGCTGCGGCGAGAGAACCGAACGTAACGGCGGTGATCGCCCAGTTTCGAGATCGAGATGAGGTCCGGAGATTCACGTACATTTCGGCTCCTCCACGCCGAGGCGCGATCCGAAGTGCATAGACTGTTCCATGTGTCGTGCGCGTTCGAAACCCCGTACCTCGAAGTCGAAGGCACCGCCAAGGTGTCGGTGACCTCCATCATTGACACGGCGGTTTGGCGGGACACTAGAATGGAGGCAACGACCGACAACGGGCGGCCAGAGACTACCGACAGATGATGCTCATCGGACAACGAGGAACCGTCACGGCGTTCGTCGCGCTTGCCGCCTTGGCTGCGTGTGAACAGCCGGACCCCGGATCAAACACGACAGCGCTGCCGAGAGCGCAGCCCGCGGTCCGCGCCGCGCACGAAGCAGTAAGCGACCCCGGCAACACGTTCGTTGACGAGCTCGGACTCGAGGCCGGTGTGCCGATCGACCATCCCGGTGTCGTGCACCCCGGCTCAGATGACTTCCCGACCGGACCAGCCATCGGGGAGCGGCTACCCGACTTCACGCTGCCAAACCAGCACGGCGAGACGATCGACTTCGGACGACATCATCAAGGACAAAAGGCCGTCCTCATCTTCTATCGGTCCGCGGTTTGGTGACCGTATTGCATGACGCAGCTGGTCGAGCTGCAAGAACAGATCGGGGAATTCGAGGCAGCGGGGATCCGCGTCTATGGCATCAGCTACGATCCGCCAGAGGCGCTCGAGAGTTTCTCGGATCGCTACGGGATCACCTACGACCTGCTCGCTGATGTCGGTTCCGTAGTTATCCGTCGCTTCGGAATTCTCAATACCCTGATCGACCCGGAGGACCCCCGAGCCGGTGACTTTTACGGGATCCCGTTCCCCGGCACTTACGTCGCTGACGAGCACGGCGTCGTCACCGAGAAGTTCTTCAGTCGCCACTACGCGACGCGCGAGTCGGCCGGCACGATTCTCGACAAGGCACTCGGGAAGGTCTTGCTACACGAGGAGGCGCCTCAGGCCGACGAGCAGGGCGAGCGGGTCAAGATCACCGGATTCCTGTCGGATCCAGACCTGAAGCTGGAGGTCGTGAACACGCTCTATGTCCGTCTGCAAATGGCGGCGGGATATCACGTTTACGGCGACCCGCTTCCTGAAGGGTTCTATCCGACGAGGATCGCTGTCCAAGCGGCTCCGGGAGTGCGAGTGGGCGAACCGGTCTACCCGCCGACCCAGCCTAGGGAGTTCGAGATCCTCGGTGTGACCCTCAACGTCTACGACGGAGTCACCGAGATCGCCGTTCCGGTTACCGGAACCACCGAGCTGTGGGGGGCTTCTGAAACGATCGGAACGAACGGCGAACGACAGGTCGAGCTGGATGTCATCGTCGACTACCAGGTTTGCAGCGAGACGATCTGCTACAGCCCGCAAACAGCACAGCTAAGCATCGCCGCACCGGTCGCGGCGCTCATACAGCCAACGTCCGAATAGCAGGGCTGCGGGAACTTCGCCAGCCAGCGAGTTAGCCGCGCAGGAAACGAGTCCTGAGGCTGCCGATGCTCGCGAGCTCACCTTGTTCGTCACGAAACTGCCAGAATGCCCAGCCGTTGCTCGAGAGCCGATGACACCCGTCGCCCAGCAACTCGGTGCAGGTGCTCCGCGCATGACTGGCGGCGGAAGACAGCGTGTCGAAGCATCGGCCCATGCAGGTCACGGTTCCGTCCGCCTCGATCTGAGCCTTGAGCCGCCGGTCGAGGTACATCCTCTCGAGCGCCAGCGGCGGGACAATCACCCCGGCGTCGATCAACCCGCTCACCAGCACACCCAGCCGCTTGGACGCAGCTACTGATTCAGGCTTCCCGAGTCGATCGGAGTCGTGCGTAGGCTGCACGGCACAAGCCTCCATGGGAACGTTGACGGCTCGGTTGAGCCGCCGCAACACGCCGCCGAGGAGTCAAGTGTACAACGCGGCCCAACCCAGCTAACTCTGCCGTCGACGCGGCCGTGCCGACGCGCGCCGCGAGCGACGTCGTCTATGGCTCTGTGGGCGCGCCGCATCACCGGATCGTGACGACGTGTTTCGGCCGTGGCGGCCAACCCGATGAGAGGGCCTGCGCCGATCGCCCGCGTCGATACGCTCTTCCTCGAAGCCCTCCACCGTGCGCCGCGGGATCGGGTTACCGAGCTTACGCTCGGTGGCTCGCAACCAGCCCGTGTCATCGTGCGTCACGAAGGTTAGCGCTTGGCCTTCACGCTCGGCGCGGCCGGTGCGGCCGATACGTTGCGTGTAGGCGTCGGGCGTGTTCGGCACGTCGAAGTTGATGACGTGTGATACCCCCTGCACGTCGATTCCGCGCGCTGCGATGTCCGTTGCCACCAGGACGTCGAAGGTCCGCTTTCTGAATCCCTGCATGGCACGTGTTCGCTGCGACTGCGACATGTTGCCCTGCAGCCCCACGGCGCGATGACCGGCCCGGTCCAGCTGCTGTGCCAGGCGCCGCGCCCGATGCTTGGTACGCGTGAAGACGATAGCCGTCTTGCAGCCGTCCTCTCGAAGGATGCGCTCGAGCAGATCGCGCTTGCGATCCTCACGGACGGCCACCAGGGCGTGATCGATCGTCGTAGCGGGGCCCGAGTGATCCAGCTCGACGACGTGCGGATCACGCAACAACACGTCAGCGAGTGCGCGGATCTCCGCTGGCATGGTGGCGGAAAACAGCAGGTTCTGCCGTTTCCGTGGAAGCGCCGCAAGGATGCGGCGCAGGTCTGGCAGGAAGCCCATGTCGAACATGTGGTCGGCTTCGTCCAGCACGACACATTCGACCTCCCCTAGGTGAAGCACGCCGCGCCCCAAGAGATCGAGGATACGTCCGGGACAGCCTACGACGATCTCGGGGTGTCGGCGCAGGGCCCGGATTTGGCCGTGCGCGGACACGCCACCAAAGACGGTGGCCACCTGCAACTGAGTGAAACGTGCCAGCGTGCGGATCTCGGCGTCGATCTGAGCCGCCAACTCGCGCGTCGGCGCCAGCACGAGGGCACCGGGTCCACGTCGGCGCTCGCGCCCCAAGCGCTGCAGCAAGGGAAGGGCGAAGGCAGCCGTCTTGCCGGTACCGGTCTGGGCAAGACCCAGCACATCGCGGCCCGCGAGGGCGGCAGGGATGGTATCCACCTGGATAGGGCGAGGCTCGACAAAGCCGCCAGCGACCACCCCTCTGAGGATGGGAGCATCGAAGCCGAACCGGTCGAAGCCGGTCGGAGAATCATTGAATGAAGAAGCCATGGAGTGTAACTGGGTCTCCACCGTATCGGCGCACACTGTTGCGCACCAAGCGGTCATTGCGTTCCTGCCCGCACAACAGACGGGGGGGCAGATCGAACGATGGGCAGCGTGACCTCGACAGGTAGTGGATGAGGCCCTGTTGTCGCCGCGAGTGGGTCAATCGACCCGCGTCACACGTAGGTGGCGTGACGCCGCCGAGCCCTCCACTTCAGGCTCTCAACCTCGAGTAAGCCACTGCAGCTCGAAGCCGGCAGTCGAGCTCATCCGGAGGTTGGGGTCATTCTAGCAGGAACCTGGTCGGGCGGTCGATCGCAAACTTCTGCCTGTAGCCTATGCTGCGAATGAGATTCACTGCCATATCGAGCAGATTCCCGATCTGGAGCAGCCTGGCCCCGGCGATGGAGACCAGTAAGTGAGCGCCACGGATTCGTACAAGAAACCTGTTTTCTCGGTTGGCCCTGCAGTTCGCGCCTGCGCCGCGGCGCTCTTTACAACGCTGGCTGTGACATCGCTCGGCGCCTGCGCACGAGTCCGGCCGCACACCCAGCCGGTCGCTTCGTCCCATTTAGAGACCATCTCCTTTGGCTCTTGCTGGCACGACGACGCGGGGACAACCGCGGCGGCGATGGATCGCCTGGCCTCCCAGAACCCCGATCTGTTCCTATGGCTCGGCGACAACGTCTACGCCGATACGACCGACATGGCCGCCATGCGTGACACCTATGACGCGAAGAAGAACGGCGCTGCCTATCGGCCGTTTCTTCAGGCGGGCATACCGGTGATGGCTACGTGAGACGACCACGATTTGGGTGTGAACAACGGCGGCGACAACTACTCGATGCGCCCGCAAAGCCAATCGGAGTTCCTGCGCCACTTCGACGTGCCGACCGACGATGTTCGCTACCGGGGCCAAGCCGGCGTCTACAACGCCACGTTGTTCGGATCCGCAACGCAGGGCAACCGTGTGCACGTGATCATGCTAGACGCGCGCTACCATCGGTCACCGACCTTCCTCGAATACGGCGCCTGCCGAGGGGCAGCCTCCACTATGCTGGGCGACGAGCAATGGTCGTGGCTGGAGCAACAGCTGAGCGCGACCTCGGAGATCACCGTGATCGGCTCGGGGACCCAGGTGCTACCGCCGCTCAATCGAGACAGGCCAATGACCGACTACTGCGCCTACGGCGACGGTGCGGAATTCAACGCCGCGATCGCCAACCTCGAGGAGACTGCCGCTTCCGGAACGGGATACGAATCGTGGGCGGAGATGCCGGTGGAACGCGAGCGACTGCTGCGGCTCGCTCAGAGGGCCATCAACAGCGGCAAGACCAAGCTGGTGATCTTCGTCTCCGGCGACCAGCACTGGGGTGAGCTGTTGCAGAAGACAACGCCATCTTCCGTAGCGGACGGAGCCGCGGTGACCTTCTACGAGGTTACTGCCTCTGGCTTTGATCAGGCCTTTCCCGAAGACGTACCGAGCCCGAACCGCCTACCGGTCTGGGCCGACAGCCAGGGAGACGGCACATTCGACAGTCGGTGCAAGCTCCCGTTTGGTCATGCGGGCATGACCTATGACGGCTGCACTACAGCAGACCGCGCAACACCGTGGTGCTATACGGAGCTGGACGGCCACGGCGACGGTGTCCCCGGCGCATGGGGCGAATGTGCGCCCGCCGGAGCGACGATTCCGTCCGGACAGGTCGGGGTGATCAGCAGCGACGTTGTTACCTACACCACGCAGGACCGACACATCATAAACAAGCCGGAGTCGAAGTACGGCACGATTGCCATCGACTGGGAGCGCCAGAAAGTAACCCTGAAACTCGAGACACCGACGGAGGTTGCCGTCTCGACAATCATCCCCTTCCAGCCCTGACACGCGGCGCCGACGCTGCCGGTCGTACACGCACCGAACCCGAGAGCGCATCCCCGAGGCCATCCGGCGGCACACCAGCCTGGGCCTCGAACGCTGTAGTATCGTCGCAACGCCAACCCCAACCCGGGAGCACGCCGTGCTCGTTCCTTTGACGATCGCGCTGTTCACGGTCATCTTGGCCTTGGGGCTCGCGTTCGTCATAGCCAAGCGAACGCGTGGCCAAGCCAGAGCCGTGCTGTCTGGCGAGCACGGCCTCACGCCCTTGCGTGACAAGGCCCCCATGGGAACCACCGATTGGCACTCGGGGGAATCGGACGGACGGCCCTTCGTGGGCGGGATTGTGAACGCTCCCACACCGGACACCGACGGCGAGCGGCGAGCCGTGCTACGAATGACCGTCGTGATGCCGGTCAGCGCCCCCGAGGGCGTCGGCAGCATCACGCACCGTGGCGCCTACACCAAAGAAGAGGCCGACTGTTTCACCGGCCTGTTCCGGGCCGGCGAGGATGCCGATCGGCCAGCGGCGGGCATCCGCGAAGGCATGCTGAGCTTCGCCGACCGCCACGGACGCATCCAGCTGTGGACGCGCAGGAAGTGTTCGCTGTTCTTGCCCGCCGATCTGTACGCGGAAGCTACCCATTGCCTGGTCTGGCTGGGTCCGAAGAAGCCGTCGGCGCAGAGTTTTCGCAACGTGACCGCCGAGCTGCCGCGGCTCGCCGAAACGGTAGAGGCGGCCCGGTGAGCAACTTCCGAACGACGACTTGTGGCGACCCGATGCCAAACCGGTCGATAGCCTGAGATGCACGGCGCTGGAGATCTTGCTCCGAGCTTCACGCTGACACGATCCGACGGAGCCTCCTGGAGCTCGGACGCCGCGACCGCTCACGGCCCGGTGCTGCTGGCGTTTCTCGAGACAGACTGCCCAACCTGCCGGTTGGCCGTGCCTTACTTGCAGCGGCTCGACGAAGCACTGGGCTCGAGCTCCGGACGCGTGGTCGCCATCTCCCAGGATTCGGAGGACGACACCCTACAGATGATCGAGAGCCTGCACATCGACCTGCCGATGCTGATCGATCGTGGCCTCGAAGTATCCCGTCTCTTCGATCCGTCGATCGTGCCCGCACTGTTTCTCCTGGGTAAGAGCGGGCGTGTCGAGTTCGCCGGATCAGGGTTTCACAAGGGCGATCTGAACGAGATCGGCGCCCGCATGCTCGCCGCGCTGAGCCTTGAGCCTGAGCCCATCGCCCGGCCTGACGACGGCGCGCCGGAGAGCAAGCCCGGGTGCACATCACGCCATCTCGAGCCCACATTGGACGCTCCACCCGAATCGGCCGTGGCGCCGATTGATCTGCGACCCGAGACTGGAGAGCGCGCCTCACGCATCACGGTCGACGATGACACCGATCTGTATGACTACTGCATGGAGGTCGGGTTCTCTCCGTACCTTCCGGTCATTCCGCCAACGGCTGCACGGGTCGACCGCACCCTCGCAGCAACGCCGCTGTCTCCCGACCTGGTAGTTGGTCTGGTTCCGCCGTGCTACGGGGCGGCCACGGTCGAGAAAGTCGCCGCCAACGCGGTGATGGCTGGTTGCCGACCCGAATACATGGAGGTACTGGTGCCATTGGTGCGCGCCGCCTGTGATGAGCGCTTCAATCTCCACGGCGTACAAGCGACGACGCATTCGGCGACACCGCTGACAATCATCAGCGGCGAGATCGTCGAGCGCCTCGGGTTCACCAGCGGCGCGGGATTGTTCGGTAACACGGCCCGAGCCAACAGCTCGATCGGACGAGCGTTTCAGCTCATCATCACCAATCTGG
>DASCOT010000177.1:0-10040 GCA_036012155.1 Acidobacteriota bacterium | reverse complement strand
ACATATGCCGAAGTAGGGCACATCGGCCTCGCGGGCGAATTCAATGGCATGCAGCATGCCGCGCACACCGCGAACGCCGAACCCACCGGGTACCAGGACGCCGTCAGCCTCGGCGAGCACATCGGCCGGCTGCTCGCCTTGCTCGAAGCGTTCCGCTTCGATCCAGTCGATGTCTACACCCAGCCCGTGTGCCACCCCACCATGCACGAGCGACTCACTGAGACTCTTGTACGACTCTTCGAACTCCACATACTTGCCCACGAACGCGATGCGAACTCGATCGGTCGGCGCCTTGAAGGTGCGCACCAACCGTTGCCAGTCGTCGAGCCCCGAGTCGCTCATCTCCAACCCTAGCTGCTCGCAAATGATGCTATCGAGCCCTTCCTCGTGAAAGACCAGCGGCACCTCGTAGATCGATGCCACGTCCACTGCGGTGATCACCGCGTCCTGCTCGACGTTGGTGAACAGGGCGATCTTGCGCTTGATCT
Organism: Acidobacteriota bacterium; assembly: GCA_036012155.1. Classification (GTDB taxonomy): domain Bacteria; phylum Acidobacteriota; class UBA890; order UBA890; family WLXD01; genus DASCOT01. The sequence goes on along the minus strand of DASCOT010000177.1, from coordinate 9,552 downwards.
CTTCCGGGAGGAACCGGTCGGTGCGGCACATCAGCACGTCCGGCTGGATCCCGATCGAGCGCAAGTCTCTGACGCTGTGCTGGGTCGGCTTCGTCTTGAGCTCCTTCGCAGTCGCAACAAAGGGGACCAGCGTCAGATGGATAAAGATGCCGTTCTTACGGCCTACCTCCTGGCGCAGCTGCCGGATCGACTCCATGAACGGCAAGCTCTCGATGTCGCCGGCGGTACCGCCGATCTCGACGATCACCACGTCAGCCGTATCGCCGAGCTCGGTTATCCGCGTCTTGATCTCGTCGGTGATGTGCGGAATCACCTGCACGGTATTGCCTAGGTAGTCGCCACGCCGTTCTTTCTGAATCACGTGCTCGTAGATCTGCCCGCTGGTGAAGTTGTTGGCCTTCCCCATACTGGCGCTAGTGAAGCGCTCGTAGTGACCCAGGTCGAGATCGGTCTCGGCACCGTCGTCGGTCACGAAGACCTCACCGTGCTGGAACGGACTCATGGTTCCGGGGTCGACGTTGATATACGGGTCGAGCTTCAGCAGGTTGACGCTGTAACCATGCGACTCCATCAAGCGCCCGATCGACGCCGAGGCCAAACCCTTGCCCAGCGAAGAAACAACACCACCGGTAACGAAGATGTACTTGGTCATGCCTTTGCTCATGCACCCACCCCGTGCGACTCGCTTAGCTTGCTCAATGCTCCTCCAGGAGGCGCTGAACGCGCTCCAGATCTTCCGGCGTATCCACCCCAGGAACCGCCTCTGCAACCGGGAAGGTCTGGATGACCTTCCCCGCCTCCAACACTCGCAGCTGCTCTAGCCCCTCTACCTGCTCAAGCTGCGACCGAGGGATTCTAGCCCACCCGGCCAATGCCTGGTGCGTGTAGAGGTAGACGCCCACGTGAATCCAGCACGGAGCCGTCGCCAGCGCCGCCGGATCGAACGCCAGCAGAGGTTCTCCAGCGCAGTTTGAGGCCGCCTGCCATGCGTCTCTGGGAAACGGCAGCGGTGCCCGACTGAAGTACAGGGCCCTGCCTACATTGTCGACAACTACCTTCACTACGTTGGGGTCCCAGCGATCACGGACATCGATCAACGGTGCCCGGAGCGTACCGTAGTCATAGCCACCGGCGGAGAAGCTCGCCAGCGCGCCGGACACCTCGTCGGGATCGATCAGTGGCTCGTCGCCCTGAATGTTGAGAACCACTGAGCATTCAATCTGCTCGGCGACGTGTGCAACGCGGTCGGTGCCCGAGGCTAGCGATGCCGGTGTCATCATTGCCTCCACACCGACATCCATCGCAGCGTCGACGATACGCTCGTCGTCCGTAGCGACGATCACCCGCCCGACTCCATCCACCGCGGCGCATCGCTCAGCGACATGCTGGATCATCGGTCGGCCGGCAAGAAGCGCCAGCGGCTTGCCAGCGAACCGGCTCGATCTCATTCGTGCGGGGATCACCGCGACGCAGTCCACTGCCTCTCCTTGGATGAGGTACACGTCGGCACGCGCAACGGCGTGGAATCGCGACGAAGGTACACCGGCGCTGGGGGCCTCTCAATCCTCAGGGCGGAGCTCCGAGCTCGCGCAGGGTGATCGAGCCGTTCACGCGCGCCGCCACCACCGAGGACACGCCAACAACGCTCGAGGCGGCTCGCTGCGGTTCTTGACAGCTTTTGGGCACCGGCCTATCGTAGCCGCGCTTTGCAGCGGAGACGACCGGATGTCGAGGGTGGAATCGTCACTCGATCGGTCCGTAGAGAGCGCCCGCCGGACGATCCGCGGCGTACTGGGATGAGATGATCAGCGAGGGAATCGGACGCGGCGGGACAGCGGTGAAAGGTGCCATCGCCGCGGTCATCGGGGGACTCGGGATCCCACCGAACGTTCTCACGCTCTCTTCGCTGATTCCCATGATGATCGCCGCCTGGAACCTGGCGCAGGGGCGACCGTTCGCCGCCGCTGGGTGGATCGTTCTCGGCGGCCTACTCGATCTCATCGACGGCGCCGTGGCGCGCGCCTACGGCACGACCACTGAGTTCGGTGGCGTGCTTGACTCGGTGGTAGATCGAGCCTCGGACACGCTCGTTCATATCGGCGTCGTCTACCATTTCCACACGCTCGATGAGCCGCTGTTCGTCGTGCTCAGCGCCGTATCGCTGGGCGGTTCCTTGGGCGTCTCCTACACACGCGCACGCGCCGAGAATGTAATCCCAGAGTGCCGCGTGGGGTTCACCGAGCGCGGCGAACGGCTGGTGCTCTTGATGCTGGGGCTGTTCGCTGGACGCCTCGCGCAGGCTGTGACGCTGCTTGCCTTCTTGGCGTGGCTAACCACCGTACAGCGCCTGCTGCATGCGTACCGCATCCTGAGGAAGAGGCATCGCGACTCCGCTGACGATACGCAATTGCCTCGAGGGCTCGAAGTATGGGGCCCCACGGGGCGCTGGCTGTTTCTGAACTGGCCACGTGGATCGTGGCAGTACGACCTGATTTGCGCCGCCATTATCGCTGCGTTGTTGGTGCTGCCGGGCGTCTAATCTCCAATCGGGCCGATACCGCCAGCGTTACGGCGCACGAAGCCGGAATGCCCCACGATCAACCGGGGGTTCGAGCTCGACATCACCAATGGCCATGTCGAGCACGGCATCGCGCTGCGGCCAGCTGAGCTGCAAACGTCCACTGGGTGGGCCGCGACGCGGATCCCATCCATCGTAGGTGGTGCTCAAGCGTAGGCTGCCGGCGTCGTCGAACCGCTCGATGCGTCGGATCCGATGGGAGAGCGGATCGAAGACGATACGCCGAAGCAGCCGGGGTGGGTCGACCGCCACCAGCATCAACGCCTCGACGCCCGATCTACGCTCGATCACCGGCGCCGCCAGGCTACTGTTCGCAGCAGGCACGATCTGCGGCAGCAGCGCATCGGCCAGGTCAAGCGGTGCTAGCACCAGGTAGGGCTGTGATCGCCCGCCGGACGGCAAATCAAGCGCATCGTATTCCTCGGGGTCGGCCGAGCTACCGAGCCGCATCTCAAGGGTGCGACCGTCGCTGACCATCTCGACGTTGCCTCCAGGTCCCGTCAAGTGTGCGGCGAGGGCACCGCTACGCGCTACCAGCAGCGATCCTTCCAGGCTGACGCACCGATCTCGATGGCAGGCGTTGATGACTGTCTCGAGCCGGATCAGGCGAGCTCGAAAGCTGCTGGCGATCACCGCCAACTCGGCGGCGGCCACCTCGGCGACGGCCAGCCCCGCGGCACGCCCGTCGGGCTCGGGCGGGTCTGTTGTCGGTGGGCGACTACCTCCGCAGGCCGCCGCACCGATTGCCACTAGTAACACCCATGCCGCGCGTCGCCTCTGGCCGAACCACCCGGACGACCGGACCTGCGCGAGCACACTCTTGCTGCGCGGATTGCGAAGCGGCACTAGTAACGCCGTCGAACGATGAAGTCCGGCAACTCTGCCAGCGCGTCTCGCGCCTCGCTCGGCGGCAGAACGGCCAGGGCGGTGCGCGCCTGTTCGGCATAGCGCTGTGCTGCCCGCAAGGTCGCATCCAGACTACCGGCGGCTCGCATCCCGCGAACCACGTCGCCGAGTCCGTCGGCCACCCGATCGGCATCGCCCAGGCACGAAACGGCCAGCCTGCGCACTGATTCGTCGCCCTCGCGCAGCAGATGGATGAGAGGAAACGTCATCTTGCCCTCGCGCAGATCCGTACCGGGCTCCTTGCCCAGATGCACTGCATCGGCGTCGTAGTCCAGCAAGTCGTCGATCAGCTGGAACGCGAGGCCCACATCGTGGCCGTAGCCAGCCAGCGCTGCCTCCTGCTCAGGGGACGTGTCCGCGAGCACCGCCGCCGCTTGCGCACAGCCGGCAAACAACGACGCCGTCTTGCGGTCGATGATGTCCATGTAGGTATCCATGTCGAGCTCGGCGTGGCCATTGTGGATCACATCCAGCATCTCACCTTCGACCAAACGTGAGGTGGCGCCGGTGAGCACCTCGACAAGCCGGAGCTTGCCGAGCGCCACGCTCATGGCAAGCGACTTGGCGTACAGGAAATCGCCGAAGAGAACGGCAAGCCGATTTCCCCAGACGCGATTGGCGGACTCCTGCCCGCGCCTGACCTTGGCGCCATCGACGATATCGTCGTGCACAAGCGATGCCGTGTGAATGCACTCGACGATTACTCCCAGATCAACATCGCCGGTGCCTCGGTAGCCACACGCCTGAGCGCACAGGGCCACCAGCGCCGGGCGTACCCGCTTGCCACCGTTACCGAGCAGATAGGTGGCGATCTCACGCACCAGGGGAATGTCGGAGTCACGTAGAGCCACGATCTCACGCTCGACAAGCTCTAGCCGATCCTTCGCCAGGTGGAGAGCGGCTATCTGGGTAACGGGGTGGCCGTCGCGTTGCATCTCGTAGGGTGGTGGTGGCTCAGCTGCCGAGGTGCTCGACCTCGGCATTCGCAGGAATCGTGAACTGAAACAGTTCTTCTGCCAATCCCAAGTCAGTCTCAACCTCGAGAAACATGAACTCGGATGATTCGCCGAGAATGCCGAACGATACCAGTCGAGCGATCATCGCGGTGTCCGGATCGACCTCGAGAATCAGGTGCGTGTACGAAGCATCCGCGGTTAGGGGGTCCAACCGCAACTGCACGTTGCCGGGGGCGAGCTTCTCCTCCCACTCGGTACCCGCCACCGTGAAATCGTTACCGAGGTCGGCATCGCTGGTCAGATACAACATTGGAGTCTGGCTCGATGCCAGCGCATCCTGATCCCGAATCTGTACCTGTCGATCCTCTGGTAGGTACCAATAGAGGACGTCACCATCGGCAACAAGAACGCGCCCGGTGGCGTCGTATTCGACTCGCAGCCTCCCCGGCGGCCGTGCAAACCAGGTACCGGAAGCTTCGCGCGCCGGCATTCCGGGGCGCGCGACACTGCGTTGTCTGAATCGGGCACGAAGATCCTGCAGCCCTCGATAGCGTTCCTGCACCCGGCGCAACAGGCCATCGAGCGGCAGCTCCGAGCGTTCCTGGCTCGCCACGCGCATCGGCTCAACTGCGGCGGGCTCCACCGGCAGAGGGGTGCCCGCAAGCGCCACGGCCGCGGCAACCAACGGTGCCGCTCTTGCTGGCAATCTCACTGACCCCTCCAATCTGCCGGCAGGCAGGACATCCGTCGCAGGCAGCGAAAGAACGTCTCTAGCCTCCCCTGCTGTTATCATAGCGCGACACGTTGTCCGGCTTGGGGCCTCCCTTCTCTTGTGGGCGGCCCTGTCTGTTTGCCGCCGTCGGCGGCTTTCCTTGCCGGCGGCCTTATCCACGCCACTCCTCGCTGCGAGCCTCGCCGATGGCGACCCGCCTGCTGATTCTGGACATCCTCGATCCGCGCGGTCAGACCGGACTGTCGGTGGCGGTCCAGACCGCTGCGGCCACCGGCGCCGACGAGATCCTGCCAGTTACCACCGGGATCATGGAGCGATCCGCAGAGGGCGCTGTAAGCGTGCGATCGACGCCGGCACGGGGCCTGCGGCGGGTGCTGGACGAGGCTTTCCAGCGTCGCGTCGACGGGTTGTTGGTGGGACTGCTCCCCAGCTACTGGCAGGCGCGAGCGCTCTCGCAGGTCCTGGCGAAGGCACTCCCCGAGACCCTGGTCTACGCGCCCGGCATGGCATCGGGTGGAAGCCTCGGGGAGAGGCTCGGCGGTGCGAACCGCAGATCGCAGGTGGCAGCCCTTCTGCCGGAAACGACGGTGGCGCTGCTACCAGCACCAGAGATCAGCTCCTTGCTCGGGCTGCCTGAAACCGAGGACCAGGCAGCGCTGGCGCAGCAACTGCTCGACGCTGGAGCGTACGCGGCTTGGGTGCGCGGCAACCTCGAGGGTGCGCGTGCTGTCGACTTCGTCGCCTACGGGGAGCGCACGGCCGTGCTCGACTACCCTCAACCGGTCGGCCCCGCCGCCGCTGCCACCGCGTCCGGTGCGCTGGCCACCCTGCTGGCTTTGGGATGCTCGCTGGAGGAGTCTGTCGACCGTGCGCACCGCCTTGCTGCCCATGTGGACCAGAGCACGCACGCCCCGGCGGTACGCGGCTAGGGGTCGATCTCGCGGGCTCGCTCGCTGAAACTGCGAACCTGTTTCGCGTCGATCCGGGGAAAGAGCATCTCGCCTTTGTCAACACCGGGTCCCGAGCCCACATGAAGCAGCCGTTGATCGCCTTCGTAGCGGAAATCATCGAGCCTGGTGGTCTCACCGAGCGATCCCCAGAGTTGTTGCATCTTCCCCGGCAGTACAGGAGCCAGGAGCACCGCGATGCTCTTTAGGACGTTTCCGCAAGCGACCATGACGGCATCGTAAAGGGCACCGGCTTCCGGGTCGCCTTCTCGGTTCTTGCGCAGCTGCCATGGCTCGGTGTCTTGGATCAGCTTGTTGGCCGCGCCGATGGAAGCCCAGAGCGTACGCAGTGCCGCCGAGAACTGGAGATTGCCGAGCTGCGCTTCATACTCGGGCACCATGTCTTCGAACCGACGCAGCAAATCCGCAGCGGCAGGTGTTGGTGGTGGCTCGACCGCGAAGGCTCCCCCGTCGCGCTCCACGAGGTTGAGGACACGCGAGGCAAGATTGCCGAGATCGTTGGCGAGATCCGAGTTGATCCGTTCGACGAGCGCCTCCGCGGCGAAGTCACCATCTTGACCGAAAGGCATCTGCCGGAGCACGTAGTACCGAAGCGGGTCGGCGCCGAATTCATCGATCAGTCGATTCGGGTCGACGACGTTGCCGATGCTCTTGGACATCTTCTGGCCTTCGACAGTCCACCAGCCGTGCGCGAAGATGTTGCGCGGCAGCGGCAGGTCGAGCGCCATCAACAGCGTTGTCCAGTAGACAGAATGCGTCGTCAGGATGTCCTTACCGATCAGGTGGTAGTCGGCCGGCCAGAAGGGCGCGTACGTCGAGTCGGCCGCAGGCGAGCCCGGATTGAGGTAGCGCAGGGCCGTGCAGTAGTTCAATAGCGCATCGACCCAAACGTAGCAGACGTGCTCCGGGTCGAATGGGAGCTCGATCCCCCAGCCCAGACGTGACTTGGGCCGGGAAATGGACAGGTCGCCGAGCGGCTGTCGCAAGAACCCGAGAACCTCGTTCTTCCGCGTCTCCGGGCGGATCCGCAGAGCGCCACTATCGATCGCTTCGACGAGGTCGTTCTGGAAGGCGCTCATGCGGAAGAAGTAGTTCGACTCCCGCACGCGCTCCACGTTGCCATCCTGTTTGAGCCGCTCGATCTCTTCGGCATCCGTGACGAACATCTCCTGCGAGACGTCGTACCAGCCTTCGTAGTCCTGCTCGTATATCTGACCGTCGTCATAGAGTCGCTGCAACGCGTCGCGCACCTGCTCCTTGTGCTCGGGATCCGTCGTCCGTATGAAGGCGTCGTGCGAGATTCCGAGGCGCCCCCACAGCTGCTTGAAGTTGCGGTGCAGCTCGTCGCAGTGCTCCTGCTCGGACACACCGCGACGGGCGGCGGCCTGCGCTACTTTCTGGCCATGCTCGTCGGTGCCGGTCAGAAAGAACACATCGACACCCCGCTGGCGCATGAACCGCGCCACCGCATCGGCGGCGATCGTCGTATAGGCGTGTCCGAGATGCGGTACGTCGTTGACGTAGTAGATCGGTGTCGAGAGGTAGAACCGTTGCGTACCCACTCCATACTCCAGGCCCAAGTGTCGGTCGCGCCGACTTCCCACCGCGTCGCCCCGGACAGGGGCTGTGCGCAGTCTACCGCCTCGTCGCCGCCTACGGATTTCGGCGCTTGTCGTCGTAGCCGCAGAGGTCCTCGATCCCGCAGTGAAAGCACTCCGGTCGACGCGCGTGGCAGACCTGGCGACCGTGCCGAATGACGTTCACATGCAAGGGATAGGCTGCCCCCTCCGGAACCGCGTCTTGCAGCTCGTCGTTGGCCCGACCCAGGTCGCGCTGACGATGAATGTCCAGACGGTGAAGCACACGATACACGTGCGTATCCACGGGAAACGCCTCGCGTCGCAGCGAGAACAAGAGGATGCAGTTGACGCTCTTCGCCCCGAGCCCCTTGATCTCGCTGAGCTCGGCGCGAGCGTCGTCGAGCTCTTTGTCGCGCAAGTAATCGAGGTCGTAGGAGCCTTGTTGCTCGTACACTCGCGAGAGAATCTCCTGAATTCGACGCGCCTTCACGCGCTGAAGCCCGCCGGGCTTCAAAGCGTCCTCGAGATGCTCCAGCGGAGCTGCCGCTGCACTCTGCCAATCGGGGTATCGCTGACGTAGCTGCTCCCAGGCTCGATCTCGGTTCGTATCCGTGGTGTTCTGAGACAGAATCGTCAAGACCAGCTCGTCGAGCGGCGGTAGGGCGCGCACCGGTCGCGGTTCGCCATACAGCTCTAGCAACCTGTCATGCAGCACGCTCAAGGCACGGCGCTGCGTCGCTAGGGCCCGCGAACGGCGACGCGTGCGCTTTGCCACGACCTGCTAGCCGAGACGCTCGCCGAGGTACGCTGGCAGGGCGTCGAGGCCGATCCTCTGTTGCTCTGTAGTATCGCGATCGCGCACCGTCACCGCGTTGTCGTCGAGCGTGTCGAAATCCACCGTGACGCAGAACGGCGTGCCGACCTCGTCCTCACGACGGTACCGCTTGCCAATGCTTCCGGCGTCGTCGTAGAGAACCGACAGGGTGCCCCGGAGACTATCCGCGAGCTTGTGCGCTGGCTCCGCCAGCTTCTTGACCAACGGAAACACCGAGACCTGACGCGGCGCCACGTGTGGTGCCAGCCGCAGCACAGTACGCTCCTGACCGCCAATCTCGTCAACGTCGAAGGCATCCGCCAACACGGTGAGCACCGTCCGATCGAGGCCAGCCGAGGTTTCAATCACCGACGGCACATACTTCTCGTTGCGCACAGGATCGAAATAACTCTGGTCCTTGCCCGAGTGCTCGGCATGCTGTTGCAGGTCGAAGCACCCCCGATTGGCGATCCCCTCGAGCTCGGCCCATCCGAACGGGAATCTGTACTCCACGTCGGTCGTGTAGCTGGCGTAGTGCGCTAGCTCGTCGGATTCGTGCTCCCGCAGGCGTAGGCGGCCGGGCTGGATCCCCAGCTGTTCGTACCACCGTTGACGCTGCTCGACCCAGTACTCGAACCACTGGCGCTCGTCGTCTGCATGAACGAAGAACTCCATCTCCATCTGCTCGAACTCACGTGAGCGGAAGGTGAAGTTACGTGGAGTGACCTCGTTGCGAAACGCCTTGCCGACCTGGGCGATCCCGAAGGGCACCTTCATGCGGGTCGACAGCTGTACGTTGCGGAAGTTCACGAAAATGGCCTGCGCGGTCTCCGGTCGCAGGTAGGCCACTGACTTGGTGTCGTCGGCTGCGCCCACTCGCGTCTCGAACATCAGACCGAACTGACGCGGCGGTGTCAGCTCGCCGCCGCATGCCGGGCAGCGGCTGGGCATCGAGCCGTCCGTCGGCGGCTCGTCCCCCTCATGGCCCGGGAAGATCTTCCCGAGATCGCCGGACTC
>DASCOT010000176.1:0-16002 GCA_036012155.1 Acidobacteriota bacterium | reverse complement strand
CAGATCGCGCTTGAGCGGCGATACGCGGCGCAGGAACAGGACCCCGTCGAGATGGTCGATCTCGTGGTGCACACACCTCGCCAGGAGCTCCTCGGCCTCGATGCTGAACGGCTCGCCATCGAGATCCTGCGCTTCGCCGACGACACGCTCGGGGCGCGGAACAACGAGCGTCAGATCGGGAAACGACAGGCACCCCTCGTCCTCGCTCACCGAGCCACTCTCGGCAACAACGACGGGATTCACCAATACGAGCAGCTCATCGGCTTCCGCCCCAGCCGAAAGGTCAACCACGGTGACGCGCTCCGATCGAGCGACCTGTGGCGCCGCAAGTCCGATTCCCGGAGCTGCGTGCATCGTCTCGATCATGTCCTCGGCCAGAGCTCGGAGCTCGTCGTCGAAGCACTCGACGGACTTCGTGGGCTCTTCGAGGCGTGGATCGGGATACTTGACGATGGAAAGCAGGGCCATTACTCGCGACCAGGTCGGGGCGACGGACAACGTCAGGATACCATCGCCCCATGCGATGGAAGCTCACTCTCGCCTACGTGGGGACTGCCTACGCAGGATGGCAACGACAGCCGGCGGAGCCTACCGTCCAGGCAGCCCTGGAGGACGCCGCCATGCCACTGGTTGGCCCCGAAGTGGCCGTAACCGGGGCGAGTCGCACCGACGCCGCGGTGCACGCTCGCGGCCAGGTCGCCCACCTCGATATCGAGGCCGAGCGCGCACCCGAGGAGATCCTGGCCGCACTCAACGCGAGGCTGCGCAGCGACATCCGGGTGCTGGATTGCCAGCCCACGGCGGCGCGTTTCCATGCGCGACATTCGGCCATCGGAAAGCTCTATACGTATACGATCGACAATCGGCCGATCGCCTCGCCCTTCCGCGCCCCCTTCGCCTGGCACGTCGCCGCCAAGCTGGATCTGGCGGCCATGCACGACGCGGCACAGCATCTGCTCGGCCCACTCGACCAACGCGCCTTTGCTACCCAGCCGGTGGCCGGCGGTCGCCCCGACCGGCCACTCGAAGCGATCGAGGTAGAGGGCAACGAAGTCATCGAAGTACGCGTTTCCGGGCGTAGCTTTCTACGCTACGCCGTGCGCGGCATGGTCGGCACTCTGGTCGAGGTCGGGCTCGGACGGCGCGCCCCAGTCAGCCTCCTGGAGCTCGCCAGGTCTGGCGATCGGGCGGCAGCTGGTGCTACCGCGCCAGCTCATGGCCTCTGCCTGGAGGCGGTGCATTACGCGACTGCCATGCAACGCGACTCGGCAGCGGAGACGGTACACTCGCTCCTCCCCCCAACCGCGAGCCTCCAATAGCGATGTATGTCCTGGTTACGGGAGGAGCTGGCTACGTCGGCAGCAACATCGTCCGTTCGCTGATCGATGCCGGACATCGAGTCTGCGTCGTCGACGATCTGTCGTCGGGCCACCGTACCGCCCTGCCGCCCGAAGTTGAGCTTATCGTCGGAAGCTGCGGCGAGCGAGCCTCTCTCGACGCCGTACCCCGTCAGCCCGACTGTGTCATGCACATGGCGGCGAAGTGCTCCGTGGCAGAATCGATACAGCAACCGCGCGCCTACTACGACGCCAATCTGACCCAGAGCATCGCGCTGATGGATTGGATGGTCGACCGCGGTGTGGGACGGATCATTCACTCGTCGACGGCGGCGGTGTACGGCACGCCAGAGCGCATGCCGATCGATGAGTCAACCGTGACGCGGCCGATCAACGCCTACGGCGCCACCAAGCTTGCGGTGGACGACGCCATTGGCCACTACGCAATCGCCTATGGGCTACGCGGCGTGTCGCTGCGCTACTTCAACGCTGCCGGTGCCCGCCCCGACGGGTCGCTCGGCGAAGACAAGACTCCGGCCAGCAATCTGGTGCCGAGAGTGTTGGCAGTGGCGCTGGGCAGAGACGACGCGCTCGAGGTCTACGGCAGCGACTACGACAGCGTCGACGGCACCGCGGTACGTGACTACGTGCACGTGGTCGACTTGGCGGCCGCGCACCGCGCCGCCCTGGAGAGCATGGCGTCGATCGATGGAAGCGCCGTGTACAACCTCGGTACCGAGACCGGGACGACCGTCATGCAGGTGGTGGAAGCGGCGCGCCAAGTGACCGATCATCCCATTCCCGTGCGCGTCGCGGCCAACCGGCCGGGTGATCCGCCGGCCCTGATTGCCTCGTCGGCACGCGCACGCGACGAGCTCGGGTGGGTACCGACGCGCTCCGACCTGGTGACGATATTGCGAGATGCCTGGGCGTGGCATCAGTCGCATCCCGCCGGCTATGCGCCGGGCGCGAACCGACAGACGAGGCGGCCCGGGTGAGACGCGTCGCGACGGCGTCGGTAATCATCGCGCTATTGGTTGTGGTGCTGCGACTGCCGTGGCAGGCCTTCGCTCTCCCGATGACCCTCGTGCTGCTGTTGGCATGGAACGAGTACGCACGCATGGTCCGTTCTCTGGGTGTGATCACGGCCTCCGCAGCAGGGGCCCTGATGGCTCTGAGTTGTGCGTTGTCTTTCGCCTCCTCCAGCCCGGCTGCACCTCTGGCATGGTTTCTCCTGGCCATGCTGGTAGCAACGGCGGCGAGCCTGTACAGGGGCTATTCGGATCCGGCGGAGTTCGTTGGTGCAATCACCGCAACCTTCTGCGGCATCGCCTGGCTGGGACTGCTTCCCGGCGCTCACATCGGTGTTCGCCGGCTGCCGGACGGCGACCTGTGGCTGCTGTTCGTCTATGCCGCGGTGGCAGTGGGCGATTCGGCAGCGCTATACGGTGGTACGGCTTTCGGTCGCCGTAAGCTCGCTCCCTTCCTGTCGCCCAACAAGACGGTCGAGGGAACCGTGTCGGGGCTCGTCGGCAGCGCTGCCGCCGGCTACGTGGTCGGAATGTGGCTATCAGGAGTGAGCGATCTCCAGGCGATCGGGTTGGGTGCGCTGCTCGGCGCGATCGGCCAGATTGGCGACCTGATGGAGTCGGCCCTGAAGCGCGCCGCCGGGGTCAAAGACTCCTCTGCGCTGCTGCCGGGGCACGGCGGCGTGCTCGACCGCGTCGATTCCCACCTCCCTGCCGGCGCCGCTCTCTACCTCATCCTGACCGCTGGATGGATCGTCTGAGCCGCTCACTGCCAACACCGTACGCTGATCGGATCGCGCCTGCTACTGTAGAGTTTCTTCCGTCACTTTCTCCCTCCGCTCTGCCGACCTAGATCCAATGCTCGACGTCGCCGTCAACGCTCTGGCCCTTCTGTTCGTACTTGGCGTGCTCATCTTCGTGCATGAGCTCGGCCACTTCTTGGTAGCCAAGTACTTCGGCGTCGGCGTCGAGGTCTTCTCGCTCGGCTTCGGCAAGCGCGTGGCCGGCTTCCGCCGAGGCGATACTGACTACCGATTGAGCCTGTTGCCGTTGGGCGGCTACGTGAAGATGGTCGGGGAAAACCCCGATGAGGAACTCTCGGGCGCCGACAACGAGTATCTCGGCAAGCCGAAGTGGCAGCGCTTCTTGGTGCTCATCGCCGGGCCGGCAATGAACATCGCGCTGGCATTCATCCTCACCGTAGGGGTGTACCAACTCGGCATCCGAGTCCAGGCAGACTCCGATGACCCGGTGGTGATCCGCCTGGTACAGGCCGATTCACCAGCCGCTGAAGCCGGGTTGCAGCCCGGCGACCGAATCGTCACGGTCGACGGTGAGACCATGCCGAACTGGGAGCAGTTCCGCACCCGCATTCTCATCTCCGCCAACCAGCCCATGAACTTCGGTGTCATCCGCGGCGGGGCCGAGATCACTTTGCCGATCACGCCGATGGCATCGGGTGAGCAGGGTACCGGTCTGATCGGCGTCACCGCCCCGGTGCCACCGGAGGTAGGGCCCGTCGCCGAAGACGGTATGGCCGCCGAGGCCGGCCTGCAGCCCGGCGACCGAATCGTCGGCATCGACGGCGTCGTCATCTCGCACTGGAACCGGCTCGTCGAGTTGCTGAGCTCGCGGCCCGGAGAACCGCTGACGTTGTCGGTGGATCGTGCCGGGAGTCGCTTCGAGACCACGTTGACGCCCCAACTCGGCGACAACGACTTGCTCGATGTCGGCTTCGCGCCCAACCCCGCCAACTTTTTCGAAGTGCGCAGCTACCCGTTGGGCGAGGCAATGGTCGAGGCGGGGCGTAAGCTGCGACGAGACTCCCTCCTGCTCGGTGAGATCCTCAAACGCCTGTTTACCGGCCGCATGTCGGTGAAAACCCTGTCCGGACCCATCGAGATCGCGCGGTTCTCCGGAGCTGCCACGCGCACCGGTGATCCTTCCGTGGTGATGTCGTTCATGGCCTTTATCAGCCTGCAGCTCGGCATCCTGAACCTGCTGCCGATCCCCGTGCTCGATGGCGGCCAGGTGGCGCTGATCCTGTTCGAGGGGGCAATCCGCCGTGACCTGTCGTTGCGGGTCAAGGAGCGCATCATGCAGGTAGGGTTGGTGATGCTGGTGTCGCTGATGGTCGTTGTGCTGACACTCGACCTCACCAAGGCAATCCCCGACTCGTGGTTGGCCTGGCTGCCGTTCTGACGACGTCGCGGCCGTACGACTGAGCGGCCCGTTTCGAAACACCCGACCTCGGTCACACGTATGCTCAAGTGATGGCGTCGCTGAGCACACGAATGAAACGGAGTGAGTCGCAATGAATATCACCGTAGAGCATCGGCCCTCCTACGCACTCGGTATCGTCGAGCTAGCAGTCGGCGAGTCAGTAAAGGCAGAGTCGGGGGCGATGGTCTCCATGAGCGGCAACGTCAAGGTCGAGAGCGGCGTCCAGGGCGGCCTCCTGAAGGGCGCCATGCGCAAGGTGCTCGGCGGCGAGTCATTCTTCGTCAACACCTTCACCGCCGAGGGCTCCGCCGGTCACGTCACGTTCGCTCCGAGCCTGCCCGGAGATGTCGTCGATCATCTCGTCGAAGGCGACCTGTACGTCCAGTCGGGCTCCTACCTGGCTGGCGACCCTGGTGTAGAGACTGACATCAAGTGGGGTGGAGCGCGTTCCTTCTTCGCCTCCGAAGGGTTGTTCTTGCTGCACCTGAAGGGTAGCGGCCACGTCCTCCTGAGCTCCTTCGGCGCTATCCACAAGGTGCCGGTCGACAGCTCCCAGAGCCTGGTGATCGATACCGGCCACATCGTTGCCTTCGACTCAGCGCTGCAGTGGAACGTGCGCAAGGTGTCGGGAATCTTCACTTCACTCGTCTCTGGCGAGGGGCTCGTGGCGGAGTTCTCCGGCACCGGGAACGTCTATCTACAAACACGATCGAACCAGGCATTCCTCGACTGGTTGGTTCCGAGATTGCCGACCGCGCACGCCTCGAGCGGGGGGCGCGGAAATATCGGTGGAATCCTCGGCAACGTGCTCGGCGGGCGTTAGGCCGAAACCAGGACGAGAGAGGGGCAGCACCGAGAGCAGAGGGGGCTCACGGGGGCGCTGGCTCCACCGCGGTACGCGGCCTCGGTTGGAAACCCCCGATGGAGGTGACGGAAACTCTGGCGTACGGGGTCTTCCGCCTCTCGGCGCCTAAACGCCAGTGGCTTATCCCCCGTGAGCCCCCTCTGCTCCCGGTGCCACCCCGCAACCCTCTCGGTTCCGGCCCGAAGGTCGCCGGGCTCCTTCGGCGGGGGGGGTCTGGGAGATTGGTGCCCGAATTCACAGCTGGAGTTTTCTCCGGTACAGGAGTCCTTCCGGCGAAGAATCGATAACCACACCGCACCACCGAGATCGGATGGTCGATCGAGGGCGAGCGCAGCACCTCGGCGCTGATCGAACCACGGTCCCCTCCCCTGTCCCGGCCGTTCTCGAGCGGTGAGCCACCGGCGGTGGCGCGGCGCGGAGCACGCGCGAGGGTGCTCGTGGGGGATCAGCCACCGCCATCCAGGCGCCGAGAGGAAGAAGACCCCGCGACGCAGAAACCGCAAAGATCTCCGGCGGAGGCTTCTAACCGAGGCCGCACACCACGGTGTGCGTTGCGCCCCCACGAGCACCCTCACGCGTGCTCCGCGCCGCCTACCGAGGTCCGCTCACCCAGCCTGCAAGAACTGCCGAACCCCCTCCATGAACATCTGCACCGCCAGCGCTGTGAGCACCATACCCATCAGCCGCTCGACGGCCAGCAACCCTCGGCGACCCAGCATGCGGCCCAGTGGCTGGGCCACGAACAGCACCGTGCCAGTAATCGCCCATGCAGCAACCACAGCCACCAGCCATTCGGGCCAGCGCGAGGGCTCGCGATTCATGATCAGCAAGACGGTGGCAAGCGCCGAGGGCCCGGCGACGAAGGGGATCGCCAGGGGCACGATAAAGGGCTCGCCGTCGATATCCTCACCGCGTCCCGCCGCAGAGGGAAACGTCATGCGGATGGCGATCATGAACAGGATGATCCCGCCAGCGATGGTGAGCGATGGCTCGGCGATTCCCAGCAAGCGCAACAAGCGCGCGCCGAGAAAGAGAAAGGCGATCAGCGCGAGCAGTGCGAACAACAGCTCACGGGCCATCACCAGTCGCCGACGCCCTGGATCGACATCGGACAACGCCGCAAGGAAGAAAGGGATGTTGCCGATGGGATCGAGAACCAGCAACAGTAGGAGCGTCGCGGACAGAATTGTCATGGAACCGGCGGCTAGAGCAGCTCGCGTCCCGAGAAGTGGAACGCAAGCTCCTGCGCTGCCGTCTCGGGCCCGTCAGAGCCGTGCACCGAGTTGCGCTCAATGCTCTCCGCATACAGCGAGCGGATCGTTCCGGGCTCGGCGTCTTCGGGATTCGTAGCCCCCATGACCTGGCGCAGATGGGCAATGGCGTTGTCGCGCTCCAGGGCCACCGCGAAGATCGGTCCGGAGATCATGAAGTCGCACAGGCTGTCGAAGAACGGGCGCTCGCAATGAACGGCGTAGAACGCCTCCGCCTCGGCGCGCGACAACTGCGTCTTCTTGCATGCGATGACGCGGAAGCCATCCTGCTCGTAGTGCGCCAGGATCGTGCCCGCCAGGTTCCGCGCCGTGGCGTCGGGCTTGATCATGGCAAGTGTGCGCTCATCAGCCATCCTCGCTACTCCTCCAGCTTCGTAACGAGCTCACGCACGTGTGCCACCGAGCGATCAAACTCCGCCTGCTCGGACTCCGTGAGCTCGATCTCCAAGACACTTTCCATTCCGCCGATGCCGAGCACTGCCGGAACTCCGACGAACAGACCTTCGACTCCGTACTCACCCTCGAGGCACGCTGCCACCGGCAGGATCTTCTTCTTGTCCAGAAGGATCGCCTCGATCATCTCAACTACCGACTCGCCGGGGGCGTAATAGGCGGAGCCCGTTCCGAGCAGCTTGACGATCTCGGCACCGCCGTTGCGGGTACGATCGACGATCCGATTGACCTGCTCGCTGTTCATGAGCTCGGTGATCGGCACTCCAGCGACGGTCGAGTAGCGCGGCAAGGGCACCATGGTGTCGCCGTGCCCTCCGAGTACGAAGGCGTGCGTGTTCTCGACCGACACGCCCAGCTCCATGGCGATGAACGCACGGCAGCGCGCCGAGTCGAGGACCCCCGCCATTCCCATAATGCGCTGGCGTGGAAAACCCGACTTTTTTTGCGCCACGTACACCATGGCGTCGAGCGGGTTGGTAACCAGGATCAAGATCGAGTTCGGCGAGTATTTGACAACCTCTTCAACCACACCACCAACGATCTGTACATTCTTGAACAGCAGGTCATCGCGGCTCATGCCCGGCTTCCGGGCCAGGCCAGCAGTGATCACCACGATGTCTGAGTCCTGGGTATCCACGTAGTTGTTGGTGCCGGTGATCTTGCAGTCACCACCGACAATCGGCGTCGCTTCCATCATGTCGAGCGCCTTGCCCTGTGGCATTCCTTCGACGATGTCCACCAGGGTCACATCGGCAAGACGTCGGTTGACGAGGCTGTACGCACAGGTCGCGCCGACATGGCCGGCGCCGACAATGCTGACCTTCTTGAGGGCCATAGCTCAGTTCTCCATGTTGTCGACGAGCGCCCGACCGAACTCGGAGCAACTCAAAAGCGTCGCGCCGTCCATCTGGCGCTCGAGGTCATAGGTGACAGTCTTGGCCTGCAGCGTCTTCTCGAGGGCGCGCTCGATCAGACGCGCGGCCTCGGACCAACCCAAATGATCGAGCATCATGACGCCGCTGAGGATCAGCGACGACGGGTTCACCTTATCTTGGCCGGCATACTTGGGGGCGGTTCCGTGCGTTGGCTCGAATAGCGCCACGTCATCGCTCATGTTGGCCCCCGGCGCCACACCCAGACCGCCGACCTGCGCAACGGCTGCATCGGAGATGTAGTCGCCGTTCAGGTTGGGCGTGGCGATGACGTCGTACTCACTCGGACGCAGGAGCAACTGCTGGAACATGGCGTCGGCGATACGATCCTTCATCACCACCTTGCCGGCCGGCAACTCGCCGCCGTGGCCATCCCAGAGCTCCGTCTCCGTCAGGGTGACGTCGCCAAACTCCTCGCGAGCGAGCTCGTAACCCCAGGCGCAGAAGGCGCCTTCCGTGAACTTCATGATGTTGCCCTTGTGCATGAGCGTTACGCTGGCACGATCGTTGTCCAGGGCGTGGCGGATCGCCTTACGCACGAGGTTCTTGGAACCTTCCTCGGACATCGGCTTGATGCCGATGCCGCTGCCTGGGCGGATGTCGGCCTCGAACTCGGAGCGCATGAATTCGATCGCCCGTCTCGCCTCATCACTCCCCGCTTCCCACTCGATGCCCGAATAAACGTCCTCGGTGTTCTCGCGGAAGATCACGACGTCGAGCTTCTCCGGCTCACGCACCGGGGACGGAGTTCCTCGGTAGTACTTCACTGGCCGTATGCAGGCATACAGATTGAGTCGCTGGCGTAGCGCCACGTTCAGACTCCGCATGCCGCCCCCCACGGGCGTGGTCATCGGTCCCTTGATCGCCACCCGATAGCTGGCAATGGCGTCGAGCGTCCCCTGCGGCAGCCATTCGCCTGCCTCGGCATGTGCCTTTCCACCGGCCAGGATCTCCATCCAGGCGATGGCACGTACGCCGCCGTACGCGCTGGCGACCGCGCCATCGAACACATGGCGTGCAGCGACCCAAATGTCGGGGCCAATCCCGTCGCCTTCCAGCCAACATACGATCGGTCGATCGGGGACGACGAGCCGACCTTGGCCATCGAGCTCAATACGGCTGCCCTCAGCGGGCGGCGTGTGGCTATCGGTGGGCATCTCGGTCTCTCGTAGTCGCCTGTCGCATGGGCCCGGCTGCGCGTTGACCGGTCGGCACGGTGGTCCGCGGGCGCGCGAGCTGGCGCAGAGGGCGAGCAGGAAGGTGGCGGCGGATCCGGTCGGGCACGGCCCCGAGCACCGTTGGAAAGGCAAGCTACCACGGGCCCCCAGGGGGTTCAAACGCGGCCGGACCGCAGCTCGGATGCGGAGTCACCGAGACCGACGTAGGTCGAGAGCCGCGACTCAGAACGAGATCACGCGGGCCCAGTGAATGTCCGAGAGCGCCAGGAGATCCTGGAGTCCTTCGCTGTCAAGCAACTGGTCCATCGCCAGGACGATGATCGCAGTGCCGCGAGGCTCGTCGCGGCCCAGGCTCATATCGGCGATGTTGATGCCACGCTTCGCGAGAAACGTGCCCAGCTGGCCCACGACACCGGGCCGATCTTCGTTCTCGAGCACCAAGAGGTGACCCTCGAGCGTCGTCTCGACCGGTATCCGGCCGAGCTCCACGAGTCGCCCACGAGCTCCGTCGAAGACGGTACCCGCCACCGAATGCTGCCCGTCTTCGGTCAGAGCCGTGACCCGGATCAGGCTCTCATAGCCACGCTCGGAGGTGCTCTTCGACTCGTCGACTCCCAATCCCCTTTGGCCCGCTATCGCCGCGGCGTTGACGACATTGACCTGGTCGCCGAGAAACGGCCGCAAGTAACCAGCGAGAATGTGCGCGCTGAGCGGGCGCAGCGTATAGGAGGTCAGCTCGCCGTGGTACTCGATCCGGAGTCGCTCGATGTTCTCGAAGCACTGCGACAGCAGGGCACCGAGCTGCCCTCCGA
Organism: Acidobacteriota bacterium; assembly: GCA_036012155.1. GTDB lineage: Bacteria > Acidobacteriota > UBA890 > UBA890 > WLXD01 > DASCOT01. The sequence goes on along the minus strand of DASCOT010000176.1, from coordinate 5,903 downwards.
GCTGGAGGTACGGCTCCATCGCGCGCTGCTCGTCCGGCGGCAGTGCCTGTACGTTGATGCCATGGCGGATTAGTCCGTCAGTGAGGTAGTCGGCAACCTGACGCGCGATACCGGCACCGACGCGCTGACGCGCCTCGTGAGTCGCGCCACCCAGATGCGGCGTGCCGACGAAGCTCGGATGCGCCACCAACGCCGTGTTGTCCGTAGGCTCGGTCTCGTACACGTCGAAGGCGGCCCCGGCCAGTTGGCCGGCTTCGAGCGCCGCCAACAGCGCAGCCTCGTCCACCAGGCCACCACGTGCGCAGTTGACCAACCGGGCTCCCGGTTTCATCGAGGCGATCGCCTCCGCGTCGATGAGATGCTGGGTATCGTCGGTCTTCGGAACATGCAAGGTGAGGAAGTCGGCCCGTGGTAGCAGCTCGGAGGTAGACACTAGCTCGATTCCGAGGTCACGGGCCACGGACGGCGAAAGGAAGGGGTCAGAGCCCACAACGACCATTTCCATGCCGCGAGCCCGCCGCGCCACTTCCCGGCCGATGCGGCCCAGCCCGATGATCCCGAGCGTCTTGTCCTTGAGCTCTACGCCGAGATAGGTGGCTCGATCCCAGATTCCCTGTTTCAGCGCCGCCGAGGATTGTGGGATGTTCCGCGCCATCGCCATCAGCATCGCCATGGTGTGTTCGGCTGCGGTCACCGTGTTTCCCCACGGCAGGTTCATCACCAGCACACCGCGCGCCGTGGCCGTCTCGACATCGATGTTGTCGACGCCTACACCGGCGCGTCCGACAACCTTCAGGAGCGACGCCGCCTCCAGAGCCTCGGCATCCACGCGATGCGGCGAGTGCACGATTACCGCCACGAACGGCGCGATGATGTCGGCCAGCGAGCCGGCCTCGCGATCCGGAAGATGCTCGATCTCCAGATCCGCGGATTCGAGTGCCTGGCGCCCGTCGTCAGGCAGACGGCCGCAGACCAGCACGCGTCGAGGCGCTTCAGCCACGGGCCTCGAGCACCGAGATCGCCGCAGCCACCGACGACCCCACAGACAGCTCATAGCCAATCGACATCAGGACGCGCTCCAGAGTCGCGAGCGTGCCCAACAGATCGACATCGTCGATGTAGCCGAGATGGCCGATGCGGAAGATGTCGGGTTTGAGATCTCCCTGTCCCCCGGCGATGAAAAGGTCGTGGCGTTGTCGCATCGCCGCCACGATGTCGGGTGCCGTCCCGGAACGCGGAGCTCGAATCGCGGTCACCGCCGGGCTTGGGGACGCCGCGGAGAGAAGGTCTAGCTCGAGCACCTCGGCTGCGGCCCGTGTTGCCTCGGCCAGGACCCGTGCGTTGTCCTCGAGGGCCTCGATTCCGCCCGCCTCAGCGATCGCGCCGAGGGCCGCCTCAAGCTGCAGAATGAGCCCCGTGGCAGGAGTGAACGGCGTTTGGTCGTCGATCGCCGAGCGTGCGTACTTGCGCAGGTCGAAGTAATAGCGTGGCTTGGCACGCTCGCCGTTGATGCGCTCCCAGCCACGCGGCGAGCAGGCGACGAATCCGAGTCCCGGTGGGATCATGAAGGCCTTCTGAGAGCCCCCGCACACAGCGTCGAGCTCCCAGGCGTCGGTCTCAATAGGAAACGCGCCCACGGCAGTAATCGCATCCACCACGATGGCCGCTTCGGGCTCGAGTCGGCGCGTCGCCTCGGCGATCTTGGCGACATCGACCGCCGCACCCGTGGACGTCTCACTGGCCGTCATCACCAGTCCGCTGACCGGCCGAAATGCCGCCACCGCCTCGGCGGCGTCATCGGCAGTCAACGTCCCGCCAACCTCGGCATGAACGGTCTTGACCCGCATGCCATAGGCCTCCGCGACCTCCGCCCAGCGTCGCCCGAACTTCCCACCAGCGAGCACCGCGACCGGCCCTTCGGTGCGAAATGCGGCGCTCAGTCCCTCCTGCACAGCAGCGAACCGAGGCTTGAAAGCGGCGGCCCGATGGTGCAGCAGTGGGCCGGTGGCGGCAGCGCGTGCCGCAGGGTGAACCGGTGCCGGGCCGGGGGTCATCAGCCGCGTTTTGCGTATCATGGCGGCCAGTGTAACTCAGAACGGAAAGGCGTCTTTCGCCCCCCAGGAGTCGACTCGGCCAGTGTTCTCAGCTTCGCAGGCGAATGAGATCCGAGGCTCGCAGATCCTCGACCGCGGCACTACTCGGGCCGTGGCGGCGGTCATTGCAGGAGGCCAGAGCGCTCGAATGGGCGCCGACAAGTCGGCGCTGCTGCTCGGCGATCGCCGCCTGGCCATGTGGTCGGCCCGCGCACTATCAGCGGTGTGCAAGACGCGCGTGCAGCTGGGCGGGAGCGCCATACCGGAACTCCGCTGGCCGCTGCTTGCCGACCTACGCTCCGGTTGCGGACCGGCCGGCGGAATCGAGACCGGCCTGGCAACCTTCCCCGGTGCGGCGCTGGTCGTGTGCGCCGTCGACCTCCCCTTCGTGCCAACGGCGTTGCTTGCCGATCTACTGAGTCGCCTGGCTAGCGGCAGCCTCGCCGCGGCCCCCTGGCACGACGACCGCTGGCACCCGTTGTGTGCGGCGTACTCCCCGGCGTTCCTGCCGCCCCTTCGCGACTGGCTCGACGCCGGGCAACGCGATCTCCAGCGCCTGCTCGACCGCGTCGGCGCGGTGCAAGTTCGCGACGCTGAATTGAGTGCCTTCGGCGACCCGCTCACCGTATTGCACAACGTCAATACGCCGGATGATCTCGAGGCAGCGCGGGCTCGCGTATCAGGCGCCAAACTTCCGTAGACGACCAGCGTGCGCCAGCACGAGGGGCAACACGTCGACCGACCGCACATGCCCGAGGCTTCCCTGGGCACACGCACCTTCGCCGAACACGCTGGCAGTGCTGCGTGCACGATCGCTATGAATCAGCAGGGGCACCGGATGCCACGAATGCGAGCGGAGTCGCGCCGGCGTCGAGTGGTCGCCCGTGACCATGATCACGTCGAAGGTGTCGCGCAGGCGCGCCAGCAAACCATCGGCTTTCTCAATTTCTGCCACCTTGCCCTCGAAGTCGCCGTCCTCTCCTCGACTATCGGTCGACTTGTAGTGCACGAACACGAAGTCACTATCGGCGACTTCGTCGACCGCAGCCGCGAGCCCATCGGGGGAGTCGGGCGCCCGGTGGGCGCTCATTCCGGCGAGCCGGGCGGCGCCCAGATACATCGGATAACTGGCCACGGCCGCCGACCGCAAGCCGTATAGATCAGCGAAGCTCGGCAGTGGCCGGAACCCGTCGAAGCCCCGCAACAGCACCCCGTTGGCTATCTTCTGGTCGGAAAGCGCCAGGCGAGCCGCATCGATGAATCGAGCGGCCAGGTCGGCAGTTGGCCCAGCGGCATCGGTCAGCGCTCGCGGTGCCAGCGGCGGCACCCCCGTACGCTGCGGATCGGTGTCGGCAATGCGCCCGTCGAGGTCACCACCGCGCAGAATCACGCAGGCTCGGTACTGTTTCACATGCCGTACGCTGCACTCGATGCCATCGGCCAGCTCCATGGAGTCGAGACGCTCGGCCAGTGGCAAGGCCAGAGAATCATCGATGCGTCCGGCACGTCGGTCCACCACATTGCCGTCGTCGTCGAGCGTACAGAAATTGATTCGTGCCGCTACATCGCCCGGCCGCAAATCGAAATCGACACCGAGCGCGGCGAGCACACCGCGACCCACTCGATTCTCGATCGGGTCGTAGCCGAACAGGGCAATATGCGCCGGACCGCTACCGGGGGTGACGCCGGGCATGACCGGCACCGTGAGCCCACAATCCCCCCCGGCGGCCAGCTCATCGAGCGTCGGCGTGTGCGCCGTCTCGAGCTCGGTGAGGCCGGTTTTCGGGTGAGGCAGCCCGCCGAGACCGTCGAGCACCATGAAGAGGATGCGCCGATCCGAGGGAGTGGCGAGCGCGCGATAGAAGGCCAGGCGGTCCATGAACTGAGGCAGCGAGCCGCGGCTCTCGGGTCGCTGGACTACGAGAACGTTGCGGGCGGAACGGGAACCTGGCGAGCATACCATCGAGGAGCGAAGCGCAAGTAGAGCACGGTCAACAGGATTCCAGATCCGGCGCCGAGCGTTCCGCGCAGCGTTCCGCTGATCTTCGAGCGACCCTTACGGGCCCGGTAGCGCACCGCAACCTCGCGCACCCGGAGTCGATGCTGAAGTGCCTTCACCTGCATCTCGGCATTCCAGCCGTATGCCGGGTCGCGCATCTGCAGTTGCTGGAGCGCCTCCCAGCGGATCGCCCGGAACGGCCCCATGTCCTCATAGGTGTGGCCAAACAGCAGGCCGATTAGCGCCGTTGACAGCCCGTTCCCCCAGCGCACGTGCGCGCCAAGCGCGCCGGGCTCAGCCAAGTGCACCCGGCTACCGCACACCAGGTCGGCGTCGCCATCCAATATCGGCTGCAACAGGGCATCGAGATCCTGCGGGTAGTCGCTGTGATCGGCATCCAGGATGACCGCGATATCCGGCGGCTCTGCGGCGAGATGGCGCAGCCCCGCCTGGCAAGCAATGCCGTAGCCAGGCTGTTGCTCGAGCACGACCTCGGCACCGAGCCGCTGCGCCACTTCTCCGGTGCCGTCGTTGCTGCCATTGTCGACCACAACGATACGGGGCGAGTACGCCGAGGGAATATCGGCAAGCACATGGGGGATCGACTCCGCTTCGTCGCGCGCCGGCACAACGATGGCAATCCGCGGCTTCATAGTCATGCAAGGCAGTCTAGCCTGACCGTGGTAATCTGCGGCTCGCAGCGGGGCGCAGCGATTCGCCGCACCGTGCTCACGTCCCTAGGCGGCGCGCCGGCGACATCTGGCCACGCTGTCACACACAGATCTCCAAAATGCTCTTCGCCGCCGTCTCGGTGATGCTCGTCTATACCTCGGTGGGTATGGTTGCCGCCGCCTTCGTCGCGAGGCCGCCTACGGGTCCGGGCTTCTGGCGCCTGACGATTCTGCTCGTCCTCGTCGGTCTCGGCCTCGGCGTCGGACTGCGACTGAGCGCGCTGAGCACGGCGCTTCCCCACCCCACTGTCGAATCGCTGGTGGCCCTGGGCATTGCTTCAGCGCTCCTGATCGGCTTCGGCTCACGCAAGGCAGTCGACAGCAATCAGCACCACCGCTGGCTACTCGGTGTGGCCACGATCGCGGCGCTGGCCTCGATCGCGCTCGATCCGGCGCTGCGCCCGACGAGCGGAGCCAGCACCCTCGAGACCATCGTCCACGTCGCCGGCCTGTTGAGCATTGCCAGCGCGCTCGGATCCGTGCTACTCGCGATGATCCTGGCCCACTGGTACCTCATCGAGCCTCGGATGCCGGTCGCGCCGCTCAACCGCGTGCTAGGGATGTTCCTCGGGACCGAGGGCATCAAGTTGATCCTTCTGTTCGCGATCATAGCGATCCATCTCCCGGACTGGACCGGCAACGGTGGCGGCCTACTGCGAGCCTTCGTCCTCGGCGACGCGCTCTTCGTCGCCGTGCGTGCAACGTTGGGTGTGCTGGCGCCCATCGCGCTCGGGTGGATGACGTGGAAGACAGTGCAGATTCGCTCTATCCAATCGGCCACCGGTATCTTGTATGCGGCGATCGTCTTCGTGCTCTTCGGTGAGGTGATCTCGCTGTACCTCTCACTATCGACGGGGCGTCCGTACTGATGAGCCACTCGCTCGAATGGCGCTGCCCAGAGTGCCAGCGCCCCGACCAGCAGGAGCTCGACGGCAAGCGCAGCCTGTCCTGTTCGAACTGCCAGCATGCAGTCGCTTATGTCGAAGGCGCTCTCGACGATTCCGGCCAGGTCGTCGATCCAGCGACCCGGTGTGTGTGCTGCGGATACGACAGGCTCTTCGCGCAGAAGGACTTCAACCG
>DASCOT010000175.1:0-11964 GCA_036012155.1 Acidobacteriota bacterium | reverse complement strand
AGCTGTTAGCACCTGTACGGTGAGTCTGACCGTAAGCTAGCCGCCCCCCTGTACCCTGTCAAACTCGGTGGTACGATCACGAGCCCGGCTTCAGCGCATTCGCGCACACGTTGCTCCGGTGTTGCCTATAGTGACCGCCGCCGGCCCCGTTGGCCGACGCGCTCGAGCAACACCCAACCCCTCGGAGGTCCGGTGGAAGATCGCTTCTCTCTGCCACAACTACCATGGGCGCGTCTCGCTTTCACCGTGTTGGTTGCCCTGGGTTGGTCGGTCTCTGCGCTTGCTCAAGACGCCGATCGCATGGCGCCCGGGCCGCCGCACGAGACCCTTCTCGAGCTCGGCCAGCTACCTCCCTCGGCCTTCTCGCTCGAGTCCACCGACGGCGATGTCTACGACCTGGCGGCAGCGCGCGGCGAGCGGCCGGTGATGCTGCTCTTCTTCCGGGGTACCTGGTGACCGTACTGCCGCCAGCAGCTCGTGCAGCTGCATGAAGCCATGGACGAGATCCGCGCTACCGGGGCTGAGTTTTGGGCCGTCGCCAACGACGACCCCGACAAGCTGCGGGCCTATCGTGAGCAAGAGGGGTTCGAGTTTCCGTTCTTGATCGACCCGGGCGCCGACGCGATCCAGGCCTGGGGCCTGCTCAACGAGGCAGACAGCGACAGCCTGATCCCGCACCCTGCAGTAGTCATCCTCGACGTTGACGGCATCGTCCGCTACCTCTTTGTCGAGACCAACTACCGGCTACGCCCTCCAGCCGCGGAGGTGATCGAGGAGCTGCAGCGGGCTACTCGATGATCGACGGCAGGGCCTGGCCGTGACCGAGACGCTCGATCGGCGCTCCGGAGTCACCCGCCTTGTCCTTGCTGGTGCCACCGGCCGTCGCGATCGTGGGGGGGCATCCCGGTCATGAACAAGGCGTTCACCAAGGAATCCGACTTCGATCCCGGCCTCGAGGTCTCGATTCGGCCGCGCAACGTGCTGCCGGCCGGTGTCAAGAACTACATTACGCCGGCCGGGGCTCGGCGCCTGCGGCGAGAGCTCACAGCGCTGGTTGAAGTGGAGCGACCCCGCCTGGCCACCGAGTTGTCGCGTCGTGTCGAGGCGGGTCGACAAGAGGAGGCCGAACATCGCGCTGACCAACATCGGCTCCACGAGCTCGATGAACAGATCCGTTGGCTCAGCGAGCGCGTTGCCGGCCTCGAGGTTATCGACCCGGCCCAGCACGCCGGGAACCAGGTGCGCTTCGGAGCCACGGTCACGGTGATTGATCCGGATGGCGCTGAGCGCGTCTACACTATCGTCGGAGTCGATGAAGCCGATCCCGCGGAGGGTCGTATCAGCTGGGTATCGCCGTTGGCCAAGGCGCTACTTTCTGCACGAGAAGGAGACGAGGTTGTGGCGCGCCTGCCACGGACCGATGCGGTGCTGGAGATCGACCGCATCGACTATCCCCGAGCTACGAACGGGTGAGTCGCTTGGCTACCGACCTGTTGCTCGATGGACGGGCAAGCTCACGACCGGTGCCAGCCTCCAATAACGACGGGGCCCACGGTAGACTCCGTCGCCAGTAGCCGCCGCACGGGCGCTATTGGCGCCTAGTCGGCCGCCGCCGTACGCTCCCCTCGGGACAACTAGAGTGCTAAAAGGGTTGTTGACGGCGGGGTGCGCTGTTTCTTACTAGTTCTGGAGACCGTTGATGGGGCCAACTATCGGTGCCGACGCCAAGGCTTGGCTGCAGTTGACATCGAAATACCAGAAGCCGGACCCGCTGCGCAGCTGGTGGCAGGTGACGAACTCGCTGATTCCCTATGTGGCGCTCTGGTACCTGATGTTTCGCAGCCTCGAGGTGTCGTACTGGCTGACGCTGGCGTTGGCGCCGCTCGCCGCGGGCTTCATGATCCGCCTCTTCATCATCTTCCACGACTGTGGCCACGGCGCGTTCTTCAAGTCCAAGCGACTGAGCGATTTCATCGGCTACGTCACCGGCGTCATGACCTTCACGCCCTACTATCGCTGGCGCCACGATCACGCCAAGCACCATGCGACCTCCGGCGATCTTGACCGGCGAGACGTGGGCGGCGAGATCTGGACCCTCACGGTAGAGGAGTACTTGGCGTCGACGCTGTCGACGCGTCTACGCTATCGGATCTATCGACATCCGCTAGTGATGTTTCTGATCGGTCCGATGGTACTGTTCGCGGTCGCCCAGCGACTCACGCACAGTCGCGAGCACAAGCGAGAGCGTGCCAGCGTTTGGTGGACGAACCTCGGCGTCGTGGTGCTAGTGGGGAGCCTCATCTGGGCCATGGGCTGGAGGGCGTATCTGATGATTCAGCTCCCAATCAGCCTCATCGGAGGAGCGATAGGCGTCTGGTTGTTCTACGTACAGCACCAGTTCGAATCGGTCTACTGGGAAAGGCATGAGAACTGGGACTACTTTCCCGCGGCGCTGCATGGCAGCTCGTACTATCGGTTGCCGCGCGTTCTGCAATGGTTTTCGGGCAACATCGGCTACCACCATATCCATCACCTCTGTCCGCGGATTCCGAACTACTTCTTGCAGAGGTGCCATGAAGAGAACCCGACCTTGGCGGCGATACCGCCGATCACATTGCTTACCAGCCTGCGGTCGCTGGGTTTCCGCTTGTGGGATGAGGAGCGCCGCCGGATGGTGGGCTTCGGGTATCTCCGGGCGCACAAGCGCGCACAAGCGTGAGGGAAGGGGTCGGGAGTTGACCGATTCCCGAGCCGACGGGCTGGATTAGCCGCGCTGCGGTAGCTCACCGGGCCGCCGATCGAAGATACTTCCATCTGGAGGCCGGCGTTAGCGAGGGGCACGCATCGGGCGGCCTCTTCGCATCCGTGACATCATGCGTTCGGCGAACGCGCGTCGGTTGCCGTGATAGCGCCAGTGGAGACCGCAAGGAGGGAGCTTGGCACGACAGAAACGCCCTGGCCCGCGCCGCCTGTCGCGTCGACGTCGCGACGACGCGTTGAAGGCACGGGCCGCTGAGAACTCCGATGCCGCGATCGCGCCCGAAGACGTCGTCGTCGAACTGGACGAAGACGTTGTCGAACCCGAAGACGCGTTACCGGAGATCACATTCGACGAGCTGCCAAGCGCCCTGCAGGAGGCCTCCGCCCGCGCCGGCTGGTCAACGCTGATGCCGGTACAAGCCAAGGCAATCCCGTACATGCTGGCGGGCCGTGACCTGATGATCCAGTCGCGAACCGGCAGCGGCAAGACGGGAGCTTTTCTGTTGCCGATCATCGATCGCCTCGATCCGGGCGATCGGCGGTGTCAGGCGCTCGTGCTCGTGCCGACGCGTGAGCTTGCCAAACAGGTGGTCACCGCCGCAGAGCAACTCAGCGCCACCACAGGGCTGCTGCCTACCGCTGTTTATGGCGGTGTTGCCTACGGACCTCAGATCGAAGCCTTCGAGCGTGGGGCCCACCTCGTTGTCGGTACGCCGGGCCGCGTGCTCGACCATCTTCTCAAGCGGAACCTGTCGCTCGAGGGTCTGAAGAACCTGATCTTCGACGAAGCCGACCGCATGCTGTCGATGGGGTTTTATCCAGATATGAAGCGCTTGCAGGAGTTTCTACCGAAGCGGCGCATCAGCGGATCGATGTTCTCCGCCACTTTCCCGCCGCATGTGCGGAACCTCGCCAGCGAGTTCCTCGAGACCCCTGAGTTCCTGAGCCTGAGTCGCGACCGCGTCCACGTGGCGTCCACCGAGCACGTGTTCTACGACGTGCCGTCGATGGACAAGGATCGCTACCTGATGCGGATCATCGAGATCGAGAACCCCTCGTCGGCGATCGTGTTCTGCAATACGAAAGCAGATGTGCACTATGTGGCGGTCGTTCTCAAGCGATTTGGATACGATGCCGACGAGCTCAGCTCGGACCTGGCGCAGGCGGCACGCGAGAAGGTCCTCGATCGCGTACGGCGTGGCAAGTTGCGGTTTCTCGTTGCGACCGATGTCGCGGCGCGAGGGATCGATATCCATGAGCTCTCGCACGTGATCCAGTACGGTCCTCCCAAGGATCCCGAGAGCTACATCCACCGGGTGGGGCGAACGAGCCGCGCCGGTGCCACCGGGGAAGCGCTTACCTTGGTGTCGGGCCTCGAAGGGATCCATCTACGCCACATCGCGCGCACCTATGGCATCGATCTACAGGAGCGACCCGGGCCGACCAAGGAAGAGGTGGAACGGATTGTCGGCGAGCGCGTCACGGCCTTGCTCGAGGCGCGGTTACGTGACCGCAGTAGCCTGCAAACGGAACGCATGCAGCGATTCGTGCCGCTGGCGCGAAGTCTGGGTGAAAGCCGCGACGAGGTCGCGGTGGTCGCTATGCTCCTGGACGATTATTACCAGGAAAGCCTGCACGCACCGCTCGGTGAGCCGCCGCCGCCGGACGCCACACCGGCCGCTGAGGACGCTCGTCGCTCCGAGCGCCCGAAAGGGAAGCCGCGACGCCGGGGCGGGCGCTCGCGTTAACGATGGCGGCCAGCGAACTCCTGCAAAAGTAGCCGAGCCAGCTGGCGATACCGAGCAACTTGGCCCCGTCTTCGTAGACGTGCTGCATCATTAGGGTCTCAGGCGGCAGGGCGTCGACAACCAGCGAGACGGCAAAGAAGCTCAATGCCAGCCCGAGCAACAGGGACTCGCTGGACAGGATCTCTTCACGAAAGCGAAGCAGGAAGGCCGCCACGATGAGCCCGTAGGCGACGAACAACGGCTTCTCGTCGAAGTTAAGTTGCTCGACGACGACCCAGTCGTGGAACATGAACAGGTCGTCGACCAGCAAGGCGCTGGTCAGCAGGCCGGCACACACAAAGAAGGAACGCAGCGGCGGACTCGCGTCTAGGCGGCGTAGCACTGCTGCGGTCAGAAAGCACACTGCGGCTGCGGCGCACCAGCAAAGGACGCCGACGTTCGACACCACGCCGAGCAACGGGTGGGCGCCGGTGCTGGCAGCCGGATCGCGGGTGAATTCTGCCATCGTGGTGTCGGTGTAGAGACTCGTGATCACCGCCCCGGTCAGCAGCCCGATGACAGGTACGTACAAGAGTGCCAGCGTTGAACGTAGCGTGCGGAGCTCTCGTGCGAGCCTCGCTATCCCTCGACCCATACTCGCTCTCCGGTTGCTCGGCGCTGACGCAGCCGACTGCATAGTGACCCCAGTACCGCTCGGGCGTAGCGCCCGAGAGCCTTCCAATAAAGTCGCCGATCGCCCGGGTACAGCAGGTCGGCATGGACACGCGGGTTGAGAGTCAGCCCGACGAAGCGAACAACGCTCCATACCTTGCTGCGCGTAGGAATCGACGTGTCGCGCAGGCGTGAGCCGACGTGATGGGCTTCGGTGGGGAACGTATCGCGGCAACGGACCCCGACCGGGAACGCGTGCTGGCGCGGCTCGACATGCCCGTGCATCGCATCGACCAAGATCCGCGGGAAGTCCACCCCGGCGTAGAGGGCCAGATGTAGTGATCCCCAGAAGCGGCAGTTGAGCTCGATCAGATGGAACGCGTCAGTGCGCGGATCCCAGCGATACTCGAGCATGATGGGACCCTGCCAGTTCAGGTAGCGGATCCGCTGGCGCGCATCGGCATGGATGGCGTCGTGCCACCAGCTCTGACGGTACGACGACACGCCCCCGGTATGCGGGAACTCGTGTAGACGGCGGTGCATGAACCGGTCCAGGACCCTCCCCGAGCGCACGACGAAAAAGACTCCGACGCCGACCCCCTCGACGTGTCCCTGTACCAGGAGTCGGCTGAAGCGCGTTCGCAGATCTGCCAGCACGTCGTTGGCGTGGGCCCGATCGTCGAGGCGGCATACTTGGCTTTGAGCTCCTACCGGCGAGTTGAGGAAATCGGCCTTGGCATAGATCGGCATCGGCAAGGCGTCCAGCTCGGCGGCCGTCGGCAGGCGGCCAGCCGAATCGACCAGCAAGCTCGGGGGTATGTGGCGGCGTAGCTCTGCGGGTGTTTTGGGGTCGAGGAATCGGCGCACCATGCGGTACTTGCTCACAGCACCATAGAGAACGTCCTTGTCCGCGCCGTAGGGAAGCAGGTGCTCGTACGACGAGTACCTCGGTTCGATGGCGGTGAGCAAGCCCTCGGTGGCAATGATCGTGTCGATTCGCTGCGCCTCGATGGTGGCGTCGAGCCAACGGAGAAAGGCCTGGCGTTGGAACGGGCTGGGACAGACCTCTGTGCGCGACGCGAAGCGTGAGGACAATCCCAGGGCCCCCGGGTCGGATGAGCATGCGGTAACCCGGTAGCCGGCACGGCCCAGTGATCTGATCACGCCGATGCCGATATTGTGCTCGGCCTCATCGACCAGGATGTGTTTGTTTCGACGCCAATTGCGCATGTCTCAACCCTGCAGCGAGGCTGCGGCCCGCTCACGCATGCTCCATGCTGGCATGTTCGGGAAGCCCCAAGCCACCGGAATATTTCTCTCGAGAAAAGTAGGGCTTCGTCGTCGTCGGCGCGCCCTTTAGGCTGCTTCAGATGGCTGACGGAACTGTCTTCGTAGAAGAGGTGACTTCGCTCGAGGGTGTGCGCCCACATTGGCACGCGTGGAGCCAGCTGCGCGACGAACGGCTCGAGGACAACATCTATGCCTCGCCCGAATTCCTCCTCGCTGGCCTGCGCAGCTACGCGACGAAACCGTTCACGCTCGTGTTCGTCTATCGAGACGAGGCGGGCGGCAAGCGCCTCATCGGTTGTGCACCGTTCGAGACTTCTCCATCGCAGTTTCGAAGTCGACTGCACACGGCCACCCTCTGGAGCACACTCCATTCCTACCTGTCGCAGCCTCTGCTGCACCGCAATCACGCTACCGAGGCCGTGACGGCGCTGTGGGATTGGGCCGAGGGCTCCGCGCCGTCGATCGATCTGCTGGCGCTCCCGCTGATGGGGGTCGACTCGCTGACCTGGGACGCCATGCGGCGAGTCCTCGAAGCACGCGGTGTGATGCCGTTGATCCGGCGTGGTTTCTTGCGCCCTATGCTGAGCCGATACCGATCCTTCGACGAGTATCTTGCGTCACTGTCGGCGAAGCGCCGCAGCAACTATCGACGGCAATGGCGCAACCTCACCCACACTGCCGAGGTCGAGGTGCGACATCATCGATCTCTCGACGCCGGGTCGGATTGGCCCGCACGGTTCATGCGAATGGAAGCGTCCGGCTGGAAAGGCGAGCGTGGCTCAGCGCTGGCCTGCTGCAGCGCCGACGCGGCCTTCTTCGACGCGCTCTCGGGCGCATACTCTCGCCGCGGCGATCTGTTCTTCACCGAGGTACGACTCGCTGGTGGCGCCATCGCAATGTGCTCGAGCTTTGTCGAGGGTGGGACACTGTTCGGCTTCAAGTGTGCCTTCGATCCGGCATTCGGTGAGCACTCGCCCGGGATGCTCACCAACGTAGAGGAAGTTAGGCAGTTCCTGGATACTCCGGAGCTGCAGCATGCCGATAGCGGCGCCAACGGCACCTCGTTCATCGGCTCCTACTGGAAGGATCGTGCACCGGTGGCCAGGGTGCTCCTTCCATCCAGCAACACCGGGCGGCTGGTGCTAGCGGGTCTCAACACAGCGCGGCGCGCCGGGCGCGGCGCCCTGTTGGCACTCGAGACAGTGCGCCGGGCACGCGGTGCGGCCTGACGGAGTGGGTGCCGACTCGGGTTGGCTGGCCGCACCAAGGCCGCTACTGGAGGAGGCGATTGTAGCGTCGTAAGACGTCGCGCAGCCGGCCGTGCGGAAGCCCGTACACCGTGTTGCCGTCTCGACCGATGATCGTCGTGCCGGCGACCAGCGCGTTGGTGATCGCTTCCTCGACCGCGTACGCGGTTGCCTGAAACAAAGGCGTCAGCCACCCGTTAGGTAGCATCTCGACCGTGCTTGCATCGCTGTTTCCGGCGGCGCTGCGATTGGCGGTGGAGAAGGCGACGAAGATGTCCCCGGAGCCGTTGCTGGCCATACCGCCCATCCGGGCGATTCCGAGTGGTACTCGCCGGGCGATGCGCTTGAGTTGATACGGCAGCAGCGGAGCGTTGGTAGCGACCACTACGATGATCGAGCCGAAGTCGCGATCGCCGGGTATGCCGAGCTCTTCCGCGTCAGCACTGGTGGCGCCAGCATGGGCGCGCAGGTCGGTGATCTCGCGGCCGACTGGAACACCGGCGATCATCAGGTCGTCACGGCCTCCGTAGTTCGCCTGCACCAGCGCCCCGAGCATGTAGCGTTGGCCCTCGATCTCCACTGACCGGGAGGAGGTTCCGATACCGCACTTGAAGCCGTGGCAAATCATCCCGGTGCCGCCGCCCACGGCGCCTTCGGACACCGCTCCGCCCCGCGCGTTCTCGAGGGCCTCAAAGACATGCTCGCCGTGCACGTGAAAGCCGTTGATGTCGTTCAGAAAGCCATCGTAAGTCTCGGCCACCACCGGTAGTGCCCACGGTTGGCGCCCGTGTCCGGCGCGAACCAGCCAGTCGATCACCGCGTCCCGCACCACGCCGACGCTATGTGTGTTGGTGATCATCACCGGGCCTTCCAGGGCGCCGGATTCCTCGATCCAGGTTGTGCCGGTCATCTCGCCGTTGCCGTTGAGCGAGTACCAACCGGCGAACACCGGCTCGCTCTGACGGCCGCGCGGGCGGATTGCAGTGAGGCCGGTGCGCACGGGCCCTCCGCCGACCACCAGGGGACCGTCACCACGGATCAGCGTGACGTGGCCCACCTCGACATTGCCGACATCGGTGATCGCGTTGCTCGGACCCGGCTCGCCGGGGAACGGAATGCCGAGATCTCGGGCGCGGGGCTCTTCCTGAGGCGCCGCAGCAGCGCTCCGCGTGGTTGCCGACGACGCGGTGAGCGCAATGGCTACGATCAGCACGACGAACCGGCCGCTGCGGTAGCAGGCACGCCCGGCGGTCGTTACTCGATCTCCTGCCATACCTCGTCAAACTCTTCTGCGGCTCCCTCAGGTGGCTCGGTGAGCAAGCTGACCCCGATGGTGAGCCCGAAGCCGACGATGAAGCCCGGAATCAGCTCGTACAGATCGTAGGTGTAGGGCTTGAACGCCAGTACCCAGACAATGGCGGTGAGGAAGCCACCGATCATGCCGGCGATGGCACCGGCGCGGGTCGTCCGCTTCCAGTACAACGAGCACAGCACCACCGGAGTAAAGGCACAGGCAAGCCCCGACCAGGCGAACAGCACGAACCAGAAGATGACGCGTACCTCGCCGAGCGCGAACAATAGGGCCACGATGCCAACCACCACTGTCGTCGCCTTGCCGTACAACGCCAGCCGCCGCTCGGGCTCATTGGGCCGGTAGATGCGCTGCACGATGTCGCGGACCACGGTGGCCGAGGCCATGATCAGCAGCGAGTCGGCGGTGGACATGATCGCTGCCAGCACGATCACCAGATAGACGCCGGTGAACACCGCCGGCATGAGCTCCGATGTGATCACTGGCAGGATCGTCTCGGGATCATCGAGCACCGGGAAGATCACCCGGCCGGCCATGCCTCCGAACACGGCTCCCACGTCGAAGAGGATGATGCAGGGCACGGCGATCAGACCGCCCTCGAGGATGTCGCGCCGGCTGCGCGCAGCGATGAACCGGCTGAGCAGCTGCGGTGCGCCGAGGAAGGCGAGGCCGATGCCGATGAAGCCGATCACCGAGACGAACCCCTCCACGCTCATTCCGTAGCTGCCCATCGGCCGCAACAGTGCCGGATCGGTGGCGTTGAGCTGCGCCATCGTCGCTGTCCACCCGCCTGCGGCCGACATCGCGACGAACGGCAGTAAGAACAACCCGCCGAGCATCAATATCCCCTGCAGCAGGTCGCTGTAGGCGACCGCTTTGAAGCCGCCGACGGTCGTGTAGTAGAGGACGACCGCCGCTCCGAGGAGGGCGCCGGCGACGTAGCTGATGTCGAGAAAGGAGGCGAACGCCTTGCCCGCCGCGGTGAGCTGAGCGGCGGTATACGCCGTAACCATGCTCATGATGATCAGCAGGCTGAGCCAGCGGATCACGTGGCTGGAGTCGCGAAACCGCGCCTCCAGGTAGTCGGGCACGGTGATCGAGTCGTAGCGATCCGTCCAGGTCTTGAACGGTTGTGCCACTAGCGTCCAGACGAGCGCCACCCCGAGGACCTCGCCGAGAACGATCCACAAGGCGTGGATGCCGATGGTGTAGCCCATGCCGGTGAGGCCGAGCAGCAGCCAGGCGCTCTCGCCGGTGCTGTTGGAGCTGAAGGCGATGACCCACGAGGGCAGCTGCTTGCCGGCAACGTAGTATCCGGCCACGCTGCCGGATTCACGCCCGGCCCACCAGCCGAGAGCGAGCAGGACGACCAGATAAAAGACGAGGACCGCGACAATCGTGACGGAAGCCAACTCAGCAGCCTCCATCGGTAGGGGCCTGTTTTCGCCCGACTTGGCGGCGTCGCCCGCGACAGTAGTGCACCAGCTCGATCGTCAGCCCGATTCCCACAGCTGCGATCAGCAGCAACCAGGAGTTCCAGGGCAACCCCGCGAACACCGATTAGGCTCCCGCATCGACGCGTTCGCAGGCCCTTCCAAGCCGCGATAGCGCTTCGGCAATCTCGTCCTGTGTAACCAGTAGCGACGGGCCGACTCGGATGACGTTGCCATGTTGGCCGCCGAGCCCGACGAGCAAGCCTTCCGCCCTGGCAGCTTCGAGCAGCGCGCTCGCTGTTGCGGGGCTCGGGGTCTTGGATTCGCGATCCTCGACCAGCTCGAGAGCCTGCATCAGGCCCATGCCACGCACCTCGCCGATCCATGGGTATCGCTCTGCCAGGGCGTCGAATCCGGCACGCAACTCTCCGCCGCGCGCTGCCGCGTTGGCGGGCACATCTTCGCGTTGCATGACATCCAGAGTCGCTGACATGGCTGCCATGCTCACCGGATTGCCGCCGTAGGTCGACACGGTCTTGGCGGTCCAGGCATCAGCGATCTCGTCGCGCGTGATGGTGGCGCCAACCGGCTGTCCGTTGGCGATGCCCTTTGCCATGACCATGATGTCGGGCTCTACGTCCCAGTGCTCGATGCCGAACCACTTGTCCCCGGTACGACCGAATCCCGCCTGTACCTCGTCGCAGATGAACACGCCGCCATACGACCGGATGATCTCGGCGGCCCGTTGGAAGTAACCTGGTGGTGGGACGATGAAGCCACCAACGCCGAGGATAGTCTCGGCGATGAACGCTGCCGGCTTGCCGCCGGTGGTGGTAACGATCGCATCCTCCAGGTCGTTGGCGAACTTGTCGACGCAGCTATCATCGCAGGGCGACTTGAACGGACAGCGATACGGATAAGGTGCCAGTGCGTGCTTGACCGGTAGCGTGCTGGCGAGCGGCCTCCACGCAGCGTGGGCCGTGATGTTGGTCGCCAGAATGCTCCGCCCAGAGTAGGCGAGCCGCAGTGCCATGATCTCCGACCGCCCCGTGTACATGCACGCCAGCATGATCGCGGTCTCGATGGCCTCGGTACCACTGTTGGTGAAGAACGTCTTCCGCAGGGCGCCCGGTGCGATTGACGCCAGCTTGCGGGCAGCATCGATCTGCGGGTCCGTGATGTAGAGGGTCGAGGTGTGTCCCAGCTTGTCGATCTGCGCCTTGGTAGCGGCGGTGACGTCGGGATTGCAGTGTCCAACCGAGGTGGTCAGGATGCCGGCGAACAGGTCGAGGTACTCGTCGCCTTCGACGTCCTTCACCCATACGCCTTGCGCCTCGGCCATGACCATGGGCTCCGCGTAATAGGTCGAAACGCAGGGGAACAGGTAGTCCTGCTGTGCTTCGCGTCGCTCTGCGGACGCGCTTGCTACCGCTGATGCCCCGGTCTCGTTCATCGCCGTCTCGCCTCGTAGGTACTCCGCCGTAGCGGCGGAAACACGGTACTCTCATCGTCGCGATCGGCCG
>DASCOT010000174.1:0-9017 GCA_036012155.1 Acidobacteriota bacterium | reverse complement strand
CAGCCTCACCGGGCCATCCGGGGGGCTCCTCGAGGCCCACCCCGACGGCCTCGAAGCCCGCCCTCTGGATGCGCTCGGCAAGCAGGCCGGCCACCGCATCAAGCGAGCCGAACATCATCACCGGACCGGAGCCGTTACCGGTCTCCGTCGGATTCACTAGCGCTGCCTCTGCTGCCACGGGTGCGGTCTTGCGATCTCGCACGACACTACCCGACGCTCAGCGACACGCCGCCGTCGGCGCCCGCCGCAGCAGAGTCCAACCGGTAGGGTCGTGGTGATCGCAAGGGCTCCTCGGGTTCAAGACAGCTTCAGTCAATGAGTGCCTAATGTGCCTCTGGTCTCGATGAAGTGTAGTGGCTTGCAAGCCGGCTAGTAGACAAGCGCCGGTGCCGCGACACATCCGTCGCAGCGGCAGGAGTTAGGATGGCCTCCTATCTGTTGGCCGATCCGCTCGACTCCACCAAACGCACCCGCCGATGCCCGAGATCATCATCTACACCAAGTCGTTCTGCTCATACTGCAATTGGGCGAAGAACCTGCTCGCCGCAAAGAACGTGGAGTGGGAAGAGATCAACGTCTCGACTGACCCGGAGCGGTTCTCGGAGATGATCGAGCGGTCCAGCGGCCGATATACGGCACCACAGGTATTCATCGACGATCTACACATCGGCGGTTTCGACGAGCTTGCTGCGCTCGAGACGCGCGGCGAGCTCGATCCGCTGCTGCACCCTCTCGACAACGGGCACGAGGGGGCCGGGGTCGTGGACAACTCGAAGGGAATCCAGGAGGACGACGTGGCCGAAGACCATCGTGCGCTGATCATTGTCGGATCCGGCTGCGCCGGTCTGACTGCGGCCATATACGGTGCGCGCGCCAACCTGGCGCCGCTGGTTATCACTGGTCGTGAGTTCGGCGGACAGCTCTATACGACCACGGATGTCGAGAACTTCCCGGGTTTTCCGGACGGTATTCAAGGACCCGACCTCATCGACCGCATGCGCGCGCAGGCGGAGCGCTTTGGTGCCGAGTTCTTGTTCGGCCACGTCGCCAGCCTGCAGCTCGGTGAGCAACCGTTCAAGGCCACCCTGGAGGACGGTGCCGAGCACACTAGCGACGCGTTGATCATCGCCACCGGCGCGTCACCAAAGGGTCTGGGTGTACCGGGTGAGATGGACCTGCGCGGCTACGGCGTTTCCACCTGCGCTACGTGCGACGCGGCTTTCTTCCGCGATCGGCCCGTCGCGATCGTCGGCGGCGGCGACTCGGCCATGGAAGAGGCGCTGTTCCTGACCAAGTTTGCTTCGTCAGTGACGATCCTCCACCGGCGTGAAGAGCTCAGAGCCAGCCCTATCATGGCCGGTCGCGTTCTGGAGCACGAGAAGATCGACGTCCTTTGGAACACCGAGGTCGAGGAGTTCGTCGGCACATCGGAGACCGGACTGACCCACGTACGCGTGATCACCAATCAAAGCGGCGACCACGCCGACGTACAGGTCGACGGGTGCTTCATCGCCATTGGCCACGACCCCAACACTGACGTGCTGGTCGACTGGCCGATCCGGCTTGACGAACTGGGCTATGTAACCGAGGACACACGGCCACTGCCCCAAACCGCGATCGAAGGCGTATTCGTGGCTGGCGATGTGCACGACCATCACTATAGGCAGGCGATCAGCGCCGCTGGCTACGGCTGCCGCGCCGCGCTCGATGCCGAGAAATGGCTCACCAATCGGCTCATGGGCGCCTGAGGCGCAACCCCTCCAACGAGGGTGGCCGGTCGGCCTAGGGCCCCTCGACCAGAAACGGGTTGGTACGGCGTTCCCGACCCAGCGTCGTCTCCGGACCATGTCCGGGAAGCACCGTGACCGCGTCACCAAGAGGCAGCAACACGGTCCGAATGGACTGCATGAGGGTGTCGTAGCTGCCGCCCGGAAGATCGGTACGGCCTATCGATCCGGCAAACAGGCAATCGCCCGAGACAACGATTCCGAGATCTGCAAACCAGAAGGCGACGTGTCCCGGCGCGTGGCCGGGTACGTGGAGCACATGGGCTCGCAGCTTCCCCAGTGTCATGGTCTCGTCGGTCTCGAGCCAGCGGTCCGGTGCCGGCAACGGTTCTACGTGCAATCCGAACATCGTCGCCTGCTGCTCGACCGCGTCGTACAACGGGCGGTCTAGCGGGTGGAGCGCCAACGGCGCGCCGGTCTCGCGTACCGCTTCGGCCACTCCCGTAACATGGTCGATGTGAGCGTGTGTAAGCCAGATCTGCTCGACTCTGAGCCCTTGTTGGCTGGCGATAGCGAGCAGCTCCGCTATGTGGCCACCCGGATCGATGAGCGCCGCAGCACCGGTGTCGGGGCAGCCGATCAACCACGAGTTCTCGCCGAACGGCGCCACCACCTCGACGTGTCGAAACATACTTGGCTCCCTGGGTTGTCCGCCTAGCTCACTGGCGCGATCGGCAATGTGGGGGCTCGGCCGGCGAGCGCCTCGCGGATGCGCTCAGCCAGAGTCGTGTTCCGAGCTGATGGCGACGCATTGCCGACGGCGCGATCGAGCGTCTCACGGTTGCTGATCAGCACCGCCACCCGTTGCGCCCGGGTAAGTGCCGTGTAGAGCAGATTGCGTTGCAACATGATGTGGTGCTCGGGCATGAGAACGATCACCACAGCGGGATACTCGCTCCCTTGGCTCTTGTGCACCGAGATGGCATACGCCAGCGTCAGGTCGACTGTCGCGGCGCGGTCGTAGCCGATGAGGCGACTATCGAAGTCGACCGTCAACCCCGCCTCGGGATCGACGAGCACTACGTGTCCGATATCGCCGTTGAACACCTCGCGGTCGTAATCATTGCGTAGCTGCATCACTCGATCCCCGACGCGCAGCTCTGGCGTCTCCGACGGTTCTGTCGGCAGACCGGGGTTGAGCACCGACTGCAGCTCGGCGTTGAGCCGAGTCACCCCGCAACGTCCTCGATGCATCGGCGCCAGCACCTGCACGTCATGCATGGGGTCCAGACCGAAGCGCTGTGGAATCCGCTGCGTGACCAGCCGCTGCACGAGCTCACGAGCGCGATCCGGGTCGCGCTCGCTGATCACGTAGAAGTCGGCGTCGGGCTCCTCTGCGGACTCCGGCGCCTCCGGAACCTCGCCAGCGTTCACCCGATGCGCGTTCCGGACGATCAGGCTTGCGCGCGCCTGGCGAAAGATCCGCCGTAGCCGCACTGTGGGTATTCGCTCCGAGGCGATGAGGTCGCGCAGAACCGCGCCTGGACCGACGGGTGGCAGCTGGTCGGCATCGCCAACCATCAACAGTCGAGCGTCGGGTCGTAGTGCCGCAACAAACGCGTCCATGAGCACCAGATCGACCATCGAGAACTCGTCGATCACCGCCAGATCCGCGTCGATGGGATTGTCCGGCCCTCGACCGAATCCTTGCCCGTAGCCGAACTCGAGTAGCCGGTGGATCGTCTTGGCTTCGCGTCCCGTCGCCTGCTCCATTCGCTTTGCAGCGCGGCCGGTCGGCGCAGCAAGCGCCACACGCAGATCAAGCATGGTGGCGCAACGGGCGATCGCATCGACCAGCGTGGTCTTACCCGTGCCAGGGCCGCCGGTGACCACGGCGAGGCGGCGGAGAAGCGCGCTCTCGAGCGCGCCACGCTGCTCTTCTGCCAGGCCGAGCTCGAGTCCCGCCGCAACCTGGCGCACCGCGCCGATCACCCGGTCACTCTCTTCTGGCGGCAGGCTGGCGGCCGACGCGCCGATGACGGCTAGCCGGCGCGCGACGCGCAGCTCGGCGGCATGCAAGCCCGCCGCGTAGACGCGTGGGTCGGTATCGCCGGCCGGCTCCAGCACTACCTCTCGCCGATGCTCCAGGGCATCGACAGCCGCCCCCAGACCTTGTAAATCATCGATCTCGAGCAACCTGGCTGCGGCCGTCTGCAGCTCGGAGCGCAACAAGAAACAATTGCCGCGGCCGGCTGCCGCGAGCAGCGTCTCGGCCAACCCCGCCATCAACCGCGCCGGGGAATCTGCGGCAATGCCCATTCGCATTGCCAGCCCATCGGCGGTGCGAAACCCGATGCCGCGCACCTCGCGGGCCAGCGCATACGGGTCGTTCTTCACCCGGCCTACGGTCTCCTCGCCCCAGGTGCGAACGACCTTCTGGGCGAGCGCCGGGCCGAGCCCGTGCCCCTGCAGGAATACCCGCGCCTGTCGTTGTGCCGTCTTCTGCAACCACCCCGTCTTGATTTGCTCCAGCCTCTTGGCGCCGATGCCGCGTACCGCCAGTAGACGCTCTGGCTCCTCGTCCAAGACTCGCAACGTGTCGGTGCCAAAGCGATCGACGAGCCGCTTGGCGAGCTCGGGGCCGATCCCGGGCACCACGCCAGAGGCGAGAAAGCGCCGGGCACCGCTCTCGCTCTGCGGCTCGGCGGGCTGGCAGACGCGAGCCCGGAATTGCCGGCCGTACCGCCGGTCGGTTTCCCATTCGCCCTCGAGTTCTACGGACTCACCCGGAAAGAGAGGTGCCAGCTGCCCGACTACGGTGATCAACCCACCGTCGTCAGGCTCGAGGTGCGCCACGGTCCAGCCGCTGTCGCGATTCTCGAAGACCACACGGGCAACAGTCCCTCGGAGCCTCCCGTCGAACAGCGACGGCTCCTGCGCTCGCGCCATCGCCCGGTCAGATGTGAAGCGGGCGGCCATCGACCGCCAGGGCAGCTTCCTTGAACGCCTCCGACAGCGTGGGGTGCGCGTGGACGGTCAAGGCAAGGTCCTCGGAATAGCCGCCGTACCCCATTGCCACGACCGCCTCATGAATCAGATGCCCAGCTTCCGGTCCGATGCAGTGAACACCGAGGATCACGTCAGTGTCGGCGTCCGCTATCACCTTGACCCAGCCCTCCATGTCGTCGCGTGCTCTCGCTCGACCGTTGCCACGGAACGGAAAGCGGCCCACCTTGAGTTTGTGACCGCGTAGCTCCGCCTCATCTTCCTTGAGGCCCACCGAGGCGAGCTCTGGATGTGTAAACACCACCGCCGGGATCGCGTCGTACTCCATAGCGGAAGCACCACCGGCGATACACTCCGCGGCTACGACACCCTCGTCCATGGCTACATGCGCCAGCATTGGCGTGGCGACGATGTCGCCGATCGCGTAGACGCCGGGTAGGCCGGTACGCATCCCGTGGTCGACCATGATGAAGCCACGATCGTCCGTTTGAAGACCTATGGCATCGAGTCCGAGCCCTTCTGTGGCAGGCTGCCGACCGATCGAGATCAGCACACGGGTGGCTTCGACAGCCTCCTCGCTATCGTCAACGCTGTAGCGCACCAGCGCAGAATCGTCCGCGACGTCGACCGCGGAGACCTTCGCACCGAGGCGGATATCGAGCCCCTGCTGCTCGAGGAGCTTACGCGCCGCGTCGGCCAACTCGACGTCCATCTCAGGCAGGATGCGATCCATCATCTCCAACACGACCACCTCGGTGCCGAGTCGCGAGTACACGCTCCCGAGCTCCAGGCCAATGTAGCCTGCACCCACGATCACCAGCCGATCGGGCAACGCTTCTAGTTCCAACGCGCCGCGCGACGAGATAACGATGGTGTCGTCGAAGGGCACCCCGGGTAACTGTGCCTCGACAGAACCAGTAGCTACGATGACGTTGTCCGCTCGTACCGTCAGATCGGGCCCATCCGGTGACCGCACGGCCAGCACACCGGGTGCGTCAAAGCGCGCCGTGCCGGTCAGTTGCTCGACTCCGTGTCGCTTGAGCAAGCCGCGGACGCCAGCGGTCAGCGTCTTGACCACCCTGGCCTTGTGCCGCTGCATGCCGGCAAAGTCCACGCTGGCGCCCTCGACCTGGATCCCGAACGCCGAGGCTTTGCGGATCTGACTGAACAAGTGCGAGGCATCGAGCAACGCCTTGGACGGGATACAACCGACATTCAGGCAGGTGCCGCCAACGAACTCCTTCTCGATCACCGCGACCCGCAACCCTAGCTGCGCGGCGCGTATCGCCGCAACGTAGCCGCCGGGGCCGGCGCCGATTACGGCGACCTCTATCTGAACATCGGTGCGCTCGGCTGGGCTCATGATCGGGCTCAGGGCGCCAGCAGCTGTAGCTTCGGATCCTCGAGCAGCGCCACCAGGTCACGGGTGAACTGCGCCGCAGGAGCACCGTCGACGATGCGATGGTCGAGAGAAAGGGACAGGTTCACCATGGAGCGAATCACGATCTCGTCGCCCCGTACCACCGGTCGCTTGCGAATCGCTGGCACCCCCAAAATGGCAACCTCGGGATGGTTGATGATCGGCGTTGCGAGGAGCCCACCGATGCTCCCGGTGCTCGTGATCGTGATCGTTCCGCCCTGCAGATCGTCCGCGGAGCTACGTCCGGCACGCGCGTCCGCAGAGAGGCGCTCGATCTCTCGTGCGAGCTCGAAGATACTCAACCGGTCGGCATTCTTCACCACCGGTACCAACAGCCCACGCTCCGTGTCCGTAGCAATTCCGACGTTGTAGTAATGCTTGAGGACAATCTCGCCACTCTCCTCGTCGAGCGACGAATTGAGAATCGGATGGCGGCGGCAGGCTTCGATCAGCGCCTTGATCAAGAACGGCAGGTAAGTAACCCGCAGACCCTCGGCGGAGGCCATTTCCTTGGCCTCTTGGCGCAGCGCCACGACCTCGGTCATGTCGCATTCTTCAACGTAGGTGTAGTGCGGGATCAGGCGCTTGGCCTCGGAAAGGCGCTCGGCAATGCGCCGCCGAAGCCCGCGCAGTGGAACGCGCTCTTCAAGCGGGGCGCCGGAATCGGAAGGCAGCCGCTCACCGTTGCCAGCGAATGGTGTCCGCGCGTCTCCCGCCTCGGTGATCGAGCCCGGCTCGTCGGTCGCAGCAGGCAAGACCGGCGAGTGTTCCGGGAGGACGGCGCCGCGATCAGCACCTTCCAGAAGATCCGCTTTGGTAACCCGTCCGCCCTTGCCGGTCCCTTGCACACCGTGCAGATCGATGCCGAGCTCGCGCGCCAGTCGTCGGGTGGCGGGGGTCGACGGCACGGCGCCGACCGCAGCCAAGGGAACCTCCCAGACCGCGGGCCCATCGCCTTCTGCGTCGAGCTCGGCGCGCGCCATCGCCCGCGCCGCGGCCACCGGATCCTCTTCGATTTCCTGCGCTTCGATCCGTGTTGTCGAGTCGACGTGGTCGTCGGGCTGGGTCGTATCGTGCGCTTCCCGATCTTCGCTCACTTCGCGGCTAGCGTCGTCCTCGCCATTGCCGATCAGCAAGATCACCGCGCCGACGTCAACGACCTCGCCCTCCTTGGCGCGTAGCTCGAGAATGGTTCCCGGGAACGGCGACGGAATCTCGACTGTCGCCTTGTCGGTCATGACCTCGACGAGCGGCGTGTCCTCGTCGACGACCTCGCCCTCCGAGACGAGCCACTTGATGATCTCACCCTCGGCCGTCCCCTCGCCGATCTCCGGCAGCTTGATCTCGCTCGCCATGGGCCTCAGAAGTTTGCTACTCGCTCGATGGCGGCGACGACCCGTCGTACGCTCGGCAAGTAATCGTCCTCGTGGAAGTATGGAACCGGTAGGTCAAAGCCGGCGACTCGCTCGATGGGGGCCTCCAAATGCAACAGGGCACGCTCGGAGAGCGTCGCGGAGAGCTCGGCACCATACCCGCAGTAGGTTGGCGACTCAGCCACGATCACGGCACGGCCGGTCTTGGCGATCGAGCCGAGGACGGTGGCTATGTCGAGCGGTAGTAGCGTGCGCAAGTCCACGACGTCGATCTGAATGCCGAGCTCATCGGCGGCCTCGGCCGCCTGCAAGGCGATCGGCACCGTCGAACCGTAGGCGAACACCGAAACATCCGAGCCCTGCCGCCGAACGCGCGCCTCGCCGAACGGCACGAGATGGTCGTCGTCGACGCTGGCTCGAGAATCCCGATAGAGCCGCTTGGGCTCCAGCAGCACGACAGGATCGTCTCCGCGCAGCGCCGAGCGCAGCATGCCGGCGGCGTCCGCCGCATCCGACGGCGCCCCCACGACGAGGCCCGGCGTATGGCAGAAGTAAGCCTCCGGGCTCTGGGACTGGTACATGCCTCCGCCGACGCCCCCACCGTAGGGAAGGCGAAGGACCAGGGGACACGAGTACTGGCCGCCAGAGCGATATCGCACCTTGGCCATCTCCGACACGATGTGCTCGAAACCGGGCCAGACGAAATCGGCGAACTGAATCTCCGTTACGGGACGGAGCCCGTAAAGAGCCATGCCGACGGCGCTGCCAATCACACCACCTTCGGCCACCGGAGCATCGACCACACGCCGGTCACCGAACTCGTCGAGCAACCCCTCACTGGTCCCGAACAGCCCGCCAAGCGAGCCTACCTCCTCCCCTAGTAGCACGATCGCCTCGTCGCGACGCATTTCGGCGCACAGTGTCCGGTTGATCGCTTGCGCCATGTTGAGATCAGGCATCTTCGTCTCGCCAGGCCGTGGCGTGGTCTAGTTTCTTGTGCGGAGCATCAAGAGTCATCGCGCAGGCGACGCAGCTTGCGTGACTGCTCTTGCAGCATCCAGGGCCGCTCCGCCCAGACGTCATCGAACATCGTGTCCACTGGCGGTGGCCCAGCACTCTCCGCTGCGGCTACCGCGGCCGCCACGCGCTCATCGCAGCGACGGCTGAACTCTTCCTCTCGCCCCGCATCCCAGATCCCGCGATGCTCGAGATAGGGTCGCAGTCTGGCCGCCGGCTCAGTAGGCGCCGTACCGACCGGCACAACCGCCTCGATCAGCGTCGGCCCGGCACCATCGAGTGCCGCCTGCCGGCCACTGCGCGCCGCCGTGTACACGGCCAACATGTCGGTGCCGTCGACGCTCAGCGCCCCCACACCGAGCGCCGTAGCTATCGGTGCCAGCGACGCGCGCGCGCAGCGGCATACGAAAACCACGGGTGCTGCATGCCGGGCCGCGGTCGACAGGCCGATGTGGAAACCTGCCTGGTCGGTAG
>DASCOT010000173.1:0-8522 GCA_036012155.1 Acidobacteriota bacterium | reverse complement strand
ACCTGGGTCGGATTTCAGAGGAACCGTCGTTCCGCGCAGTTCCGACGCTAGAGAATCGGAGGGACCATGTCCTGGAGTAAGGATCGCAATCTAGGGATGTACCGGGATATCAGCCGGCGAGATTTCGTCAACGGCGTCGGCGTTGCGGTCGGCGGCTCGCTCCTTTCGCCTGGATTGCTGTCGGCGCGCGAGGGCACACCCCACGCGTCGCTGGCGCAGGACTACTACCCGCCGGCTCTGACTGGAATGCGCGGCAGCCACCCCGGTTCGTTCGAGGCCGGCCATGCGCTCCGCGACGGCAACGCCTGGGCCGATGCTACTGACACCGGCGAGAGCTACGACTGCGTGGTGGTGGGCGGCGGACTGAGCGGGCTCGCCGCAGCCTATTTCTTCCTGACCTCGGCCGGGCGCGGGGCGCGCGTGCTGGTGCTCGACAACCACGATGACTTCGGCGGCCATGCCAAGCGCAACGAGATGACCTATCGAGGCCGCACGTTGATGATCAACGGCGGCACGTCGTTCCTCGAGTCGGTGGGCCACTTCAGCGGCGTCTGCAGAACGCTGCTGGCTGCGGTCGGCATCGACATCGACAGCGCCGATGCGACCAGCGCTTCAGGCAGGCGGTTCTACGGGTCCTTGGGCCTCGGCAGCGCCACGTTCTTCGGCAAGGAGGTGTTCGGCGAGGATCGACTGGTAATGGGGCGCGGCGGACAATCCGGCAGCTGGGCGGAGTGGCTCGCAAAGACCCCGATGTCGCCGGAAGCACAGCGGGACATCGCACGACTGTACGACGACAGCGCCCACCCGGACTATATGCCCGGGCTGTCGGATGCCGACAAGAAGGATCGCCTGGCCCGGATCAGCTATCGGGACTTCCTGCTCGATTTCGTCAAAGCCCACCCCGATGTGATCCCGTTCTTCAACGATCGCCCAAAGGGCAGCTTCTGCGTCGGCATCGACGGCCATCCGGCGCTCTATGGATGGGCTCAGCGTTACCCAGGGTTCCAGGGCATGAACCTCGAACCCCTTCCCCTCGTCGGCCCCCTCGCCCATATCGGCGGCGGACAGCACGGTCGCGAGAACCAGTGGGACGAAGGACCGAACATCCACTTCCCCGACGGCAATGCGACACTGGCCCGTCTGATGGTACGCGCCATGATTCCCGAAGCGCTTCCGGGCACCACATTGGACGACTCGATGACGTCGCGCCTGCGTTACGACCTCCTCGACCGCGAGGGCTCTGACGCCCGCATCCGCCTCAACAGCATGGGCGTCTCCGCCCGACACCTGGGCGATCCCGATGCGGCCCGCGAGGTCGAGGTCACCTATGTGCGCGGCGGCAAGGCCGAGAAGGTACGGGCGCGCCACGTGGTCATGGGGTGCTACAACGGAATCATCCCGCACCTGTGCCCGGAGATGTCCGACGAGCAGAAGGTAGCGCTCAAGTATGGCGTCAAGATGCCCCTCGTCTACACGAGCGTGCTCGTCCGGAATTGGACGTCGTTCACGAACTTGGGGATCTCGCGGGTGTCCGCTCCGGGGATGTACCACAGCGGGGCGAGCCTGGGCCGGTCCATACCGTTCGGTGACTACGAACCCTCCAAATCACCGGACGAGCCGATGATTCTGCGCATGTCCAGGACACCTTGCGCTCCGGGACACCCGAAGAAGGAGCAACATCGGATGGGGCGCGAGGATCTGCTGGCCACGAGCTTCGAGACCTTCGAGCGCAATATCCGCGACCAGCTCGGTCGAATGCTCGAGAGCGGGGGCTTCGACCCGGCCCGCGACATCGAAGGGATCACCGTGAACCGCTGGCCGCACGGCTATGCCTATAGCTACAACACGCTCGACGATCCGATTGAGTGGGCGCTGTTCACTCCCGACGATCGGCCGTGCGTGGTCGGGAGCCGGCGATTCGGTAGGATCTCCATCGCCAACTCCGATGCTGCCGCCTCGACGCACACCGACTCGGCCATCGACGAGGCACATCGAGCGGTCCGGGAGCAGCTCCTCGTTCGGAGCCGCGCCCGGCGAAGGCCAACCGCTACGGACGAGTTGAAGTCCCGGTAGCACCAGGGCGTGGTGATGGTTGCCTGGGAGATCCCGGGGCAAGACGCCAACCTGATAGGTGAGAAATGAAGACGAGGCGGGTGCGAGTGTTCATCTTCGTGGGACTGGCCTTGCTGACGGCTGTGATGGCGGTGTGGACGTCTCCGGTAGCCGCGCAGTGGGCGCAAGCGCCGCCACGCGAAGTGGTGATCAAAGGCGGCTGGTTGTTCGACGGCGTCGCCGACACGCGTGTGCGCAACACCGGCATCGTCATTCGCGACGGGGAGTTCATCGAGGTGGGCGCCGACCTGAGGGGTCGGTATTTTCCCGCCGCGCAGGTCATCGAGCTCGATGACGGCGCCACGATCTTGCCCGGGATGATCGATCTGCACGGCCACCTCAACATGAACATGGTGGGCGTCGGGCGCGCCGAGGAGGTCACATACAACTCGATCATCTTCCTGGCCAACGGTGTCACCGCCACCTGGTCGGCGGGAGAGTTCTTCCCCGAGCGCGTCATCGAGAGGCGCGACCGTATCGACCGCGGTGAGGCAATCGGTACCCGCCTCTTCGCCTCGGGGCCGTACTTCGGTGCCTTCCGGTGCGAATACCAGATCAAGACGGCGGAGGACGACTGCATCGGCTGGCCGAACGACATCACCGAACAAGAGATTCGCGCCGAGGTGGACTACTGGGCGCAGCGCGGCGTACGCAGCATCAAGATCAAGCAGGCGACGCCCGAGGAGATGCGCATTCTCATCGACCAGGCGCATCACCGGGGCATGACCACGACCAGTCACCTGGGCAACTACGAGGGGTCCTACGACGTCGAGCCCGATGAGGCCATCGCCATGGGACTGGACCGGATCGAGCACAGGATCACGAGCGGGAGGGGTGACGATCCGGCCGAGCTGGAGCGCATGATCAACCTCTTTCTCGAGGAGGGAGTGTATTTAGACTCCAACCTGCAGATGTACTCCCGCTACGACGGCGATCCGACCGGCCACCCGTCGCTCGACCTGGTCTGGATGGACGAATACGAGTTCTTCACGCCGTACGCACAGCAGCGGATTCGTGCCCGAAAGGCGGCGTCCGGGGCCGAGCCGGAGAGCGAGTACGTCGTGTCGAGGAGTTCCCGCCGGCACATCGCCGAGCTCGGCGCCCTGTTCGAGTCGGGTGGCGGCGACCTCATCATCGTCGGCACCGACGAGCCGACCTCCGGTCCGTGGCTGCCAGGCTTCGCCTACCACCGCGAGCTCATGATCATGGCCTCTGCCGGTTTGCCCCCGGCGGCGGTGCTCAAGGCCGCAACCATCAACGGAGCGCGAGCGCTCGGGGTAGTCGACCGGCTCGGGTCGATCGAACCCGGCAAGCTCGCCGATCTGTACGTCGCTGAGGGCAACCCGCTGGAGGACATCTCCACCGCGCGCAACGTGCGCCTGGTGGTGAAGGCGGGGGTGGTCTACGACCCGGCGGAGCTACTGGAGATGGCCAAGGGCAAGATCGGCCCCTCCGGACCGGATGACCACGCTGCCTGGGAGCTCGTGGTCAAGCCGTTGCGACGCCGCTAGTCGGGTACCCGTGACTGGAACCCATGAGCAGGAGAGCTTGAATGACACGCTCCCGTAAGCGCGACCTTGGCATGGACCGACACATCACCCGGCGTGACTTCGTCAATGGCATGGCCGTGCCGGTGGGCGGGGTGCTCGCCGGTACGAGCCTGGGTCGGCATACGGCGGCGCCAGCGTCCCGGCGCGTGGCACCGGCGGTACCGCAGGATCCGGCCGACTATCCTCCACTGCGACACGGGTTGCGCGGCAGCCACGACGGCTCGTTCGAGGTCGCCCATCAGATGCGTGATCAGCGCGGATGGGATCTCTCCGATGCCGTCGACACGGGCGAGCGTTACGATCTGGTGGTGGTCGGCGGCGGCATCAGCGGCCTGGCCGCAGCACAGATTTTCGTCAAGAACGTCGGCCGCGAGGCTCGCGTTCTGATCCTCGACAACCACGACGACTTCGGCGGCCACGCCAAGCGCAACGAGTTCCACTACAACGGGCGCATGCTGGCGCTCAATGGCGGGACCTACAACATCGAGTCGCCCGCGCGCTTCAACCAGCCGTCGCGGCGGTTGCTGGCCGACATCGGCATCGATCTTGACCGCTACGAGGCAGACAACGCCGATAGCCAGCAGATGTACCGGCGTATGGGGCTCGGATCCGCCTACTTCTTCGATGCCGAGACCTGGGGTGAGAATCGACTGGTGAAGCGCTCCGGAGGGTACGGTGGGCTCGACGCCAACCTCCTGGCCAGAACGCCGCTGTCACCCAAGGCCCGGCGCGACTACCTGGCACTCTACTCGGGAGACCAACCAGATCACTTCCCTCGTCTGTCGTCGGCCGAAAAGAAGGAACGGTTGGCGAAGATGTCCTACACCGACTACATGCTCCAGGTGGTGAAGGTCGATCCCGAGGTCATGTGGTTCTTTGCCGGCAGCGGCAACGACGTGTTCGCGGTCGGCGCCGACGCGTTGCCGGCGCTGTTTGCGTGGAGCATGGGGCATCCGGGGTTTGACGGCTTGGACCTCGAACCGATGCCAGACGGCGTGCTTGCCGACCTGCCCGGTGGAATGCACGGACGCCAGCGACCAAGCGGCGAAGATGTTCATTTCCCCGACGGCAACGCCACCATCACGCGACTCCTGGTGCGATGGCTGATCCCTGACGCCGTTCCCGGCAAGACTCAGGAGGACGTCGGGGCTGCACGGGTGGCCTACGATCTGCTGGACCGTGAGGGCCAAACTGCCCGCATCCGGCTCAACAGCACGGTGGTGCATGCACGGCACACCAGTTCCTCAGGCAACGAAGCGGTCGAGGTCAGCTACGTGCACGACGGCAGGACCTACCAGGTGCGCGGACGCCACTGTGTCATGGCGTGCTGGAACCGTGTGATCCCGCACCTGGTTCCCGAGATGCCAGCGAAACAGAAGGAGGCGCTGGCGTTCGCGGTGAAAGGCCCGCTCGTCTTCACCAGCGTCGCCCTCCGCAACTGGAACTCTTTCGTGAAACTGGGCGTGAGCTCCGTTAGTGCACCGACCATGCACCACACTTCCATCGGCCTCGGTCGGGCGGTGAGCCTCGGCGACCTCCGACACGCCGAGTCGCCCGAGGAGCCCATCGTTCTTACGCTCGAGGGCTTTCTGAACTACCCGGGGCGGACGCGCAAGGAGCAGCACAAGATGGGCCGCGAGGAGCTCCTCGCCACCTCGTTCGAGACCTGGGAGGAGAAGGTCCGCGACCAACTCGGGCGGGTTCTGGGTGGCGGTGGATTCGATCCGGCCGAGGACATCGTCGCCATCGCCGTCAACCGCTGGTCGCACGGATACGCGTACACCTACAACAGCCTCTACGATCCGATGGATTGGGTGTTTACGGCCAGCGACGAGCGCCCCTGTGTGATTGCACGGCAGCCCTTCGGATCGATAACGATCGCCAATTCGGACGCTGCCGCCAGCCCCCACACGGACGCCGCCATCCTGGAGGCACACCGCGCCGTGCAGGAGGTGTTGCAGCGCCGGGCTATGCCGGCGATCGGCAGGCCGGCCACCTGACGGCGGTGAAGGTGTCGTGGGTTCGGGCCGTTGGGCACTCGCGGAGGGCGCGTAGACCCGCCTCCGACGTATCCGTCCGACTTCACAGCTCGAATAGCGAGGTGGCGATAATCACGCTCACCGTTCAGGGCGCCGGCGCCTGGCCGTCGAAGACGACCTTGCCGGCGATGATCGTCTGCTCGATCGGGATGTCCATGATTCGGTTCGGATCGATCGTCAGGATGTCCTCTCCCAGCACGACCAGGTCGGCGAGCTTTCCCACCTCGATCGAGCCCTTCCTGTTCTCATCGAACGTGTGCCAAGCCGAGCCCATCGTGTAGGCCCGGATTGCCTCTTCGAGGGTGACCGCTTCCTCGGGCCCATAGACTCGGCCGTCCACGCCTCTTCGGGTCACCTGAGCGTAGAGGCCGACGAGAGGGCCGTACGGCCGCTCGTCGGAGCCGTACGACATGTGGAGCCCATGATCGAGGATCGATCGGCTCGGGTTGTTTCTCTCGAGCTGCTCGCCCGACAGGGCCATGCTGAAGAATGGCTGCAGCCCGTAGGTGAAGTTGGGCTGCAGGGCGACCCCTATCCCCAACCGCTCCATCTTGTGGAACGTCTCGTCGGGCGGTGGTACCTCGAAGTGGATGATGTGGTGCCGGTGATCTTGACGCGGGTTCGCCTCGAGGATCCGCTCGAACATGTCCACCACGACCCTGCTGCCCTCATCGCCCGCCAGATGCAGCCCGAGCTGCCACCCGAGGTCGTGTCCCCGCTTCAGCGTCTGGTAGAAGAGCTCGGGGTCGGAGCGCCAGCCCCCGTAGTATCCGGGGACATGTTTGTGGGCCACCGAGTTGATCGGCCAGGGGCGGCTGAACGTGTAGCCGCCGTCCAGGTACATCTTGATCGCGCCCAGCTTGAGCCAGTTATCTCCTGCCCCGGTTCGCCACCCGTACCCTTCCAAGGTCTCGAGCGATTCACTGAGCCCGTCAAGCGTGTGCCCGGTACTGAGGCCCACCTGGACCGTCATGCGGGGAAGCCGACCCTGCCACCGCTCCTGGAGGTTCTGGTAGAGCCTCAGCTCTTCGGGGGTCGAACCGGCGATGTTGACGCTGGTGATTCCCAGGGCCACCAAGTCGCGGAAGAAGTCCGTATATGCGGAGAACGTCTGCGCAGGCGTCAGCGGAGTCGGGGGTGCGGGCTCCGGTACGAGGTTCTCTACTCGGTCCCCCACCGAGTACCACAGGATCCCGTTGGGCTCCCCGGCCGAATCCCGGATGATCGCACCGTCGACGGGTTCCCTGCTGTCTCTCGTGATGCCGGCCTTGGTAAGCGCCAGCGAGTTCGCCACGACGATCTGCGAGGCCCGCACCACCACCGGGTGGTTGGGGGCGACCTCGTCCAGGTCCCAGCGGTCGGGGATGCCTCCGTAGGGGTCGTCGTCGAACCAGGGCGTCGGTGGCTCGTCATCGGTGAAATAGAGCCGAGAGGCGTAAGCGTAGATCCACTCGCCCGGGGGCAGACTCTCGACCCGTTGCCGGAGGCGGGTGGCGTTCTCCTCCCACGTATAGGCATGCCGAAGGTCGACCACCGATGGAGCGAGTCGCAGCGGCGGCCCGGGGTGAACGTGGTTGTCGACAAACCCCAGGAGAACGGTCTGCCCCTGCAGGTCGACGAGCTGGGTCTCGCCGGTGGCCAGACTCCGCACCTCCTCGTTGCTCCCTACCGCGACGAACCTTCCGTCGCGAATGGCCACCGCTTCGACGATGTCGAAGCCGTCGTTCACGGTGACGATCTTGCCGTTGTAATAGACCGTATCAGGGACAACCTGCGCCGCCGGCTGATTGACAGCGAGGGGGGCGAGCGCCAACCCCCCGACAACAGCGAGAAGCTTCCATCTCGAAAACCGATGACACGGTGCGGTTCCCATTTCAGCCCAGTTCCGTCACTGCTCTCCATGCCTGATCTATTGCTACATGCGCATAAGAGCTGCCGGCGGAGTCGATGTTGGCAACTGTGTGTTCATTCCTTCTGGCGTGGCCACCGAATTCTTCGTGCTCGTGGTGTTGCTATCGATGCCGGACTCAGATCCGCGGGAACCAGCCGTGGCGCATCTGCAAGAGCTCGCCGACGGCGCGGTGAGCCTCGTCAAAGGCGGTCTGGGTGAGATCGATTCCGGAGGCATCGGTGTTGGCGATGGAGATCCGCCCGAACGGCTGACTGGCGACTTTCCAGGGCTCCTCGCCGGGAGCCCATTCCGGGTCGAAGAGCGTGTTGGTCGCCAGCGCGTAGCCGTGTGGCCAGCGGTTCACGGTAATCGCCTCGATGTCGCGTGCCGGGTCGAAGCCTGCCGGCCCCAGCACGCGTGCCATCTGCTCGCGAATCCGCCGTTCGAAGTCCTCGAAAGAAGTCTCCAGCATCGCCTGGCGCACCAATCGCATCTGCTCCCGAACCGGCGTGCCCGGCGGAATCGATTCTCCGCGGCGCAAACCTCGGACCATCGGCTCCCACGCCAGCACCCCGCCGGCAGAGTCCAGCAAGACGACGATCGGGTCGGCGGGCGAGCGCGGTGGATCGTAGGTTCCCAGTGCTATCGATGGGCGAGGAAGGATGTCGCTGTAGAACGAGCCCGGACACGAAATGCTGGAGACCCCCAGTTCCTCGAACGGCCTCCAGTCGCGCAGCAGGACGTTGGTCTTCTGGTGGACGGCGCGCGCGGCGAGGCTCAGCGCTTCCTTCTGCTTGCTTGGAAGCTCGGGGCACAGGTGCGGGATCATCGTGTGGTAGCAGGCCAGCACGCAGCCCTTGCCGCGCGCCCGATAGGCCTTGCCGTCGCGGACGTAGGTGACCTCCGTCTCGCGAGGGTCGGAGCTCAGAA
>DASCOT010000172.1:0-4273 GCA_036012155.1 Acidobacteriota bacterium | reverse complement strand
GAGCTCGCATACGATCCGCGCTGGTCACCAGTCGGGTTCGCGATCGCCTCGATCGCTGCCAACGTGAGCGCCGACTCGCTCATCACGCTGCATCGCACCTTGTGGTGGTTCCACGCCATCATCGTGCTCGCGTTCGTCGCAATCCTGCCCTTCACTCCGAAGGTAGTCCACATCCTGAGCGCGACGATCAACCTCCTGCTGCAGGAGCTGCGACCCGCCGGCAAGCTGCAGTCCGTTGATGTCGAGGCCGCGTTCGAGAACGATGAAGTGCTGGGGTACGCGACGATCGCCGACCTGACCCGTAAGGATCTGCTCGACCTCACCAGCTGCACCGAGTGTGGACGCTGCGAGATCAGCTGCCCGGCGCACCTTTCCGGCAAGTCGCTGTCGCCACGCGACATCGTGCTGCAGCTGCGCGGCCAACTCAACGACGAGCAGCCGTTGGTCGGTGCCGGTCGGACGCCGCAGCCGATCATCGACAACAGCATTAGCCGGGAGGAGATCTGGGCCTGTACGACGTGCATGGCCTGCGTCGAGGAGTGTCCCGTATCGATCGATCCGCTCGGCAAGATCCTGGAGCTGAGGCGCAGCGAGGTGATGCTCGAGGATCAGTATCCCGAGACCTACGGGGAGGTGTTCTCCGGGCTCCAGCGACGCAACAACCCGTGGAACCAGCACCCCAGCGCACGACTGGACTGGGCCAAGGGTCTGGAGGTCCGGACGATGGCCGATGTGGCCGCGGCTGGCGACAGCGTCGAGTACCTGTTCTGGGTCGGCTGTTCGGCTGCCTTCGATGCACGCAACCAGAAGATCGCTCGCAGCATCGTCCGGATCCTGAATGCTGCCGGAGTGTCCTTCGCCGTGCTCGGTCAAGAGGAATCGTGCAGCGGCGATCCGGCGCGCCGCATGGGGCACGAATACCTCTACCAGATTCACGCCGAGACCAACATCGAGGTGATGAGCCAGTACCCCATCGAGAAGGTGCTGACGATCTGTCCACACTGCTTCAACACGGTGAAGAACGAGTACCCCGACTACGGCGGCGAGTATGAGGTCGTGCACCATACCGAGCTGATCCTCGACCTGCTCGAGCAGGGTCGCCTAAAGCTGACGCAGTCCACCGACCGCGTCATCACCTACCACGACTCCTGCTATCTCGGTAGGCACAACCGCATCTTCGAAGCACCGCGAGAGATTCTGCGCCAACTTCCCGGAGTAGAGCTCGTGGAAATGACAACGAGCCGCGAGAACGGCATGTGTTGCGGCGCCGGCGGCGGCCTCATGTGGTTCGAGGAGGAGCCCGGGAAACGCGTCAACGACAATCGCATTGACCAGGCGCGCACGGCATTGTCGGCGGCCGACGGCGACAAGCCGGCGACCATCGCCTCGGCATGCCCGTTCTGTATGACGATGGTGGAGGATGGTCTGGGGGCGCAGGAGACTCCCATCGAGGATCGCGACATCGCCGAGCTGGTTGCCGAAGCGCTCGGTGCCTGAACAGCGTCGAGCCACGCGGACGGATGTCACGACTCGCCGCGCCGCACCGCCCAGCGCACACCCAGACCACTGGGACTATTGACGAATGCCGTAGATCGCCTTGGTACGCGCTTCGATGCTGTCGGCCAACGCGTCTCCGAGACGCATTCCGTCGAGCGCCTCGTTGCCGGAGTAGTACGTCAAATACCGGCGGGCCAGCTCTGGCACGCCGGCCTCGAAGAGCTTCAGCGCGGTGCGTTCTACGGCCGTCTGCTCGGCGATCAGGCGACCTTCGAACGCCACCAGGGCCTCGGTCACCTCGGGGAGAAACTTCTCCTCATGCTCTTCCATCAGGTATCTGAGTCGCTTGTACGTACGCAGCGCGAAGCGCGTCGACTCGAGGCCTCTGACCTCCTCATCGACGTAGGCGTCCCGTGCTTGTCCCGAGCTCAGGTAGCGATGGTACTTGAGCTCGGCCGGAACATCGGTCACGCCAATGCGGAACGGAATGAAGGGGGCGGTCTCTGGCGTCGTCGCAGCAACCCACAGGAGGGCCAGCTCCGGGTGTGCGACGTCGCGTAGCTCTGCCACCTGACCGTAGCCGGCGCTATCGTGAGTCACGGCGCCCATCCGCACGATGTGGATCATGTCCTCGAGCGTAACCTTGTGGCCCAGGTTACGGAGCTGGTCCTCGATGTAGTGCACGCCGAGGTGGTTCTTGGGAATGAGCTCCGGAGTTGGCTCGCCGGGACGCTCGTCCTGGCCGTAGACTTCCGTGACGTTGAACGGCTCACCAGCTTCCGGGTCGTACCAGCCCCGCTCGATCGCGAAGCTGATGAAGTTGTCCGAGGCCATGTAGTCAGGGTCGCTGTCGAAGTCGACCGGGAACTCATGGATATAGCCGGGCCTCGAGACACGGATATCGTCGGGCCCCAGCCGCTCCGCCGCCCACAGTCCCTGGCCGCCGGCGAAGTTGATGAACACCCAGCCCTCATCGGCGTCGGCGAAAAGGTGAGAGTTGCCGCCGTACGTACTGAACCCATGCCGGTCGATGAGCTCGCCGACGATCTCCACCGCCTGGCGCGCGGTGTGCGCACGTTCCATAGCGATACGCGCCAGATCGCTGTAGTTCGGTCCCCCGGTCTGCGGGCTGGGCGTCATGTCGCGCAATTCGCTGCGACTGGTCGACCAGACATCGCGCGCCGCCACGCCGTGCTCGTTGAGCCCGCCATTGGTCAGCGGCGCCGGAAACCCAGCGTATTCCGAGTAGTTCATGGTGATGTACTTGGCCGTCCGCTCCACCTGCGGAATCTCGCTCATCATGCCGGGGTAGTTGGCGCGATCTGTCACGCCTACTCGGGTCATCGTCCCGGGGGCGAAGGTCCGTGCCAGCACGATCTCCAGCCAGTGGCTCGAGGGCTCGTCGCCGTAGCCACCGAGGAAAACGCTGCCGTTGGCGGTGAGGTTCTTGCCAACATAGACGCAGTAGCTCGCGAACGCGGGCGTCGAGATCGCGATACAAGCGATCGTCGCAATCGCGCGGATCACTATCGCACTCGGTTCGGTTCTGAAACTACGGCGTCGATCAATCATCGGCAGCTCCTGAGGTAATGAAGAAAGCGCAACATAGTGCCGCGAGCTCGTAGTCGCAATCGCCGGCGGCGGTTGGGGACGAGCGTCGTGAGCACTTGTGACAGACTGCCACGAGCGGCCTCGGAATCGAGGCAACGATTTGATCGAGGAGCACCATGACCGATAACCCGATCCGTACCCGCCGCGAAGGCGGTGTGCTCGAAGTCACCCTGGACCGTCCGAAGGCCAACGCCATCGACCAGGCCACCAGCCAGGCAATGGGAGAGGTGTTCGCCAGCTTCCGCGACGACCCTGATCTGCGCGTCGCCATCATCACCGGGGGTGGCGAAAAGTTCTTCTGTGCAGGGTGGGATCTGAAGGCCGCCGCGGCCGGCGACCCGGTCGACTGCGACTACGGCGTAGGCGGATTCGGCGGCATTCAGGAACTGCGTGACCTCAACAAGCCGATCATCAGCGCTGTCAACGGCATCTGTTGCGGTGGTGGCCTGGAGCTGGCGATCTCCGGCGATATGCTGATCGCCGCCGATCACGCGACCTTCGCGCTGCCGGAGATCCGCTCGGGAACGGTAGCCGATGCCGCCTCGGTGAAGCTCCCGAAGCGCATTCCCTACCACATCGCCATGGAGATGCTATTCACCGGCCGGTGGCTGGATGCAGAGGAGGCACACCGCTGGGGCCTGATCAACGAGATAGTCGCGGCAGACCAGCTCATGCCGCGCGCCTGGGAGGTGGCGCGGCTGCTCGAATCCGGCCCTCCCCTGGTGTACGCGGCCATCAAAGAGGTCGTCCGAGAGGCTGAGGACATGCGCTTCCAGGACGCCATGAACCGGCTCAACGGGCGCCAGTTCCGCACCGTCGACATCCTCTACTCCAGTGAAGACCAGCTCGAGGGCGCCAAGGCGTTCGCCGAGAAGCGCGATCCGGTCTGGAAGGGGCAGTAATCCAACGCTGCGCCGTCACCCCCTTGTTGGCGGCGGCGCCACGGCGGTAGCCTCTGCGGGACATGAGGAACAAGGACGGCGGCACCGAGAACCGCGCGGCGTCGACACCAAGACCACGCGTCGCCGCGATCAACGTCAACGGCGCCGATCTGCCGGTCGACGCCGACCCTCGCAAGCCGCTGTTGTGGGTACTGCGCGACGACCTCGACCTGACCGGAAGCCACTACGGCTGCGGCGAAGGGCAATGCGGCGCCTGCACGGTA
>DASCOT010000171.1:0-43323 GCA_036012155.1 Acidobacteriota bacterium | reverse complement strand
CGAACAGCGGTTGGTGGCGATTCACGACTCGCTCTTCGATTTGGCCCCCGACCCGCGCCAGCTGGAGGCCCGGCTGGATGCGGCGCTATCCAACTACGACGCGGCGCTGCGCGATCGCCAGAGCGTGCTCTTCGACGCTCTCGAGGAGGAACTTTGGGGCCTCCGGGGCGCTCTCGATGACCTCTACGGCAAACACGCCGAGCGTATGCATTCCCTCGAAGTTCGCTTCGTTGAGCGGGCGCAAGCGATCGACGCACGCTTTGACGAGAAGGACGCCGTTCTCGAGGAGATGCAATCGCGGACCGCGAACAACGTCGCCGAGGCGGAGCTTCTAGAAACCCGCGCGCGACTGGCCCGTGTACTCGACCAAGTGCAGGCTGCTTCCCAGCTCGAGGCGCGACCCGGCGGTGGCGACGTGCCGGCTGGCGCTCCGGAGCAGCTCGATGGGGAGCTCTGGCGACGATTGCGCGAATGGATGAGCGACGAGGACTATCGTGCCTTCCAGCTTCGCTTCCGAGGCGACGAGGAGGAGATTACGCGGCGGATGCGAGCACACGTTGAGCGCTTCTCGGGAGCGCCCGGCCCGGTTGCCGATTTGGGCTGTGGGCGAGGCGAGTTTCTCGAGCTGCTGGAAGCCGATGGCCACGCGGCGGTGGGGGTCGAGATCAACGCGGCGGATGTCGAGAGCTGCAAAGAGCGTGGCCTGCAAGCAGAGTGCGCCGACTTGTTCGACTGGTTGGAAGCGCAAGAGGAGGGTTCGCTCGGCGGGGTGTTCTTGGCCCAGGTCATCGAGCACATTCCGCCGCCAGACTGGGCGCGGCTGACCGACTTGGCCGCCTCGCGCCTCGCCCCAGGTGGCCGGCTGGTGGTGGAGACGATCAACCCGGAGAGCCTTTTCGCGCTCGTGCGCGCCTACGTCCTCGATCCCACGCATACGCGCCCAGTTCACCCGCAGCTACTTTCGTTCATGGCATACCGGAGTGGCCTCACGGACATCGACGTCGTGTATCAGGCCGACGTTCCGGAAGTCGCGCAGGTAGCCCGAGTACAAGAGGAGCCGTTTCTCGAGCATCCCCCCAGCTTGGCGGTCGTGCGTGAGCTCAATCTGAGGATCGACCAGGTGAACGAGATGTATGCCGCACCCCAGGAATACGCTCTCATCGCTTCGCGAATAGGTTCCGCCAGCGAGGCGTCTTGAGTCGAAGCTACCGCATCATCGTTGCTGCACCGCAGGTCCCGTTCCTTCGGGGTGGCGCCGAGCTACATGCGGAGCTCACCGTCGCAGCTCTCGTGGAAGCCGGGCACGAAGCAGAGCTGGTTACGGTGCCGTATACCTGGACGGGAACCGTCTCGTCGCTCGAGCAGGCAATGGCATGGCGGCTGGTGAATTTCGAGGAAACCGCCCCGGGAGAGGTCGACCTGCTGATCGCCACCAAGTATCCGGCGTACCTTGCCCGGCACCGTAACAAGGTGGCATGGATATTCCATCAGCAGCGCGAGGTCTACGACCTACACCCGACCCCATTCGGCAACTTCCGCCTGGCCGACGACGAAATGGGACTGCGTGACGCATTGGTCGAGCTCGACATGGAGGCGTTGTCCGAAAACAGGGCGCTTTTCACCAACAGCCAGAACACCGCCAATCGACTGCAGATGTACTGCGGCGTGGAGGCGACGCCGCTCTACGCACCGCCGCCGCTGCACCAGCGACTCACGGTTGGTGACTATGGGGATTATCTGTTTTTTCTTGGCCGCCTCGACCGCATCAAGCGACTGGATCTGACGATCCAGGCGTTGGCGTCGACCCGCAACCCGGTCCGCCTACGAGTCGCCGGACGCGGTCCGGACCTCGATCGCCTCGAAGGGCTGGTCACCGAGTTGGGCCTCGAAGACCGTGTCGATTTTCTGGGCTTCGCCGCCGACGCGGACGTGCTCGAACTGATGGCGGGTTGCTTCGCGATGGTGCTCACGCCGCTCGATGAAGACTACGGTTTCACGACGCTCGAGGCGTTCTTCGCCGGTCGTCCGATCGTGACAACAACGGACGCAGGCGGTGTGCTCGAGTTCGTCCGCGAAG
This sequence comes from Acidobacteriota bacterium, assembly GCA_036012155.1. Lineage (GTDB taxonomy): Bacteria > Acidobacteriota > UBA890 > UBA890 > WLXD01 > DASCOT01. The sequence continues at coordinate 41,246 of DASCOT010000171.1, read as the reverse complement.
GCGAGACAGGTTTCGTAGTGGATCCCGACCCTGTTGCGCTCGCTGAGCGTATCGATCTGCTGTACGAAGATCGAGCCTTGTGCGAACGACTCGGACACGAGGGGCGAGAAATGGTGCAGGACCGGGTCAGCTGGCCGAAGGCGATTGCGGCGCTGACCGCTACCTTGGAGTAGGCGTGCGCATCGCAATCACGCTACCGAGCATCGACCCCCGGGCCCTTGTGGCACGACAGCTCGACGCTGTCGTACGGGCATTGACGGAGCGGGTCGACGTCGAGGTCTTCGCCGAGTCGATGCGCCTGCGCAAGGGCGAGTTAGCCGCGCCGGCGTTCCACTACCTGCGGTTTGATGAACGCCACGAACACAAGGGCTTCGACACGGCGCTGTACCCCTTCGGACGGGATTTCCTTCCCTACGAGCCAAGCTATCTCCTGGCAGGCCGTTTCGCCGGCGTGGCTTGGATTCTGGACCCGGCCATGCATCACATGCTCCTCGGTGCGCTGGGGCTTCAGGGGCGCTGGGACGCCTACATCGAGGTGCTGGAGAGCACGGTTCCGATGCGTGGTGGCCGAGTCGGCGCGGCGGTCGCCGGGGGCTGGGGAACCCGCGCGCTTTACGATCACTACGATCCTCTGGTGCGAGCGTTGTCACAACGCCACCGGATGTTGGCGGCCACCGTCCCGATTGCCGCCCAGATGCGGCGACAAGGCGTGGAGGCGGCGCATGTAGAGTTGCCCGTTGCTGCCGAGACGCTGGGCGCCTCCTCGGATGGCTCCCGCACCAAGGGCGTCGTGGCAGTTGTTTCGGCGAGCTCCCGATGGCCCCAACCGCTAATGTCGGGATTGGCAAGGCTCTTGGCGAAGCGGCCTGAGCTGACGATTCGTTATGCGACGCCGGAGGTGATCTATCACGCGGTTGCCGGACCCGCGGCGCTGCGCGCCGGGCTCGAAGGACGAATCGAGTGGCACCTGTCGCCGTCACCTGCCGGGCTTCTCGAAGTAGCGGACGGAGCCGAGTTCGTAGTTGCGGTGGCTCCCGAGCCGGTGGCATATGAGCGAGCGGTTCTGTATCGAGCGCTGGCCAGCGGCTCTCTTACGCTGGTGGCGGACGCACCACACTACGGCTTCGTGCCACGAGATATTGCCCCCAGGCTTGCCCCTGGGCGCGCTGTCGGCCAGGCGCTCTTCGTCACCGTCGACAGCCTCCTCGATGACGCAGCGCTTGTTGCCGGGTTGCAGGACGCTGGTCGATCCTTGGTGGCCACCGGGGCAGACGCTGCGTTCGTCGCCGAGTCGGTGCAGACCGAGTTGGAGCGTGCTCGGGACGACTGCGCGCCGCCAAGTCGTCGCTCCGAGGCGACCTGGGAGCTCTTGCGCGAGCGGCTGCAACGGCGGTGTGAGCCCTCGAACGCCACCAGCACGGCGTGCGACCTGATCCGGGCTTGCCTGGCCAGGGTCGCTCCGCGCGCGATCGGGATGACCATCGACGCATGATGACCGAAGAGGGGAAGCTACGCGGATATCCGTAGCGTTGCTCGCGCCAGTAGCAGGTGCCCCACCGCGCTGCCGACACGGCGGGCCGTCGACTCGACGTGTGCGAGGCGAAGCGTAGCGGCGCTGGGGTTTCGGGTGCTGTGCCGTGATTCGTTCGGCCGCGGCCGGTGTGCCGCTTTGGGATAAGATCGGCGCCGTGAGAAAAGATTGGGCCGCCTTCCGTGCGCCCCCGAGGAAGCTCTCCATGATCGCCACGCCCCGCTGCATCTTCCTACTGCTCGTGACCGTCACCATGCTCTGCGCCGGCTGTGTGTCGCGCAATGTCGAGACCATTGATGGTGAGGAGGCCGCAACGATTCCGGTGCCGCCACCACCGTCTGAATCTGGCGCTCGCCCGTCGGTCGCCTCGCTGCCCGGGGTACAGGGAACGGTGAACGTCGATCCGACCGTTGGAGCTATCCCGGAGGGCGTCCTCTACATCATCGTGCGCGTATCCGGTCGTGACGGCGGCCCGCCGCTGGCGGTTAAGCCGATGGCGGCCGAGGTGCCGGCCAGCTTCAACATCACGGAGGCCGACTCGATGATCCCTGGGACGCCGCTGATCGGTGACCTCGACATCATTGCGCGACTCGATCAAGATGGTGATGCGTTCAGCCGCCAGGAGGGTGACCTCGAAGGTCGTGCGGGACCCGTTCAGGTGGGCGCCGCTGTCGACATCGTCTTGCGTCCGGCTCCCCCACCGGCCGAGTGAGCCTGGCCACCGCCTTTGCGGATACGCAGCGCTCGGCCGGAGCCGAGCTCCGCGAGGCGAACGGTCTGGTGTATGCATCCGACTACGGCGATCGGGAAGGCGAACTACGCGCCGCTCGCACCGCCACCGCCCTGATCTGGCAGCCCTGGCGCGCCTATCTATCCGTAACGGGCGACGAGCGGCTGGCGTTTCTCCATCGTCTCCTCAGCGCCAACGTCGAGGCCCTGCAACCGGGCGATAACGCTCCCGGCTTGCTGCTGGACACCCGCGGCAAGGTGCAGGCGAGCTTGAACCTGTGGCTGAGGGAGGAGGCCGTTCTCATCGCATCGGACGAGGCCGTAATCTCGAGTGTGGCCGAGCAGTTGGGTCGCTACGTGTTGCGCTCGGCGGTTCAGGTCGTTGCCACCCCCCTCGTGTCGCTCGCCTTCGTCGGCCCCGGCCACGGGGCCGTTGCCGGGGCGCTCGGGCTGGAGCTTCCGGCGACGCCACGCCAACCGGCCGGTGGCGGCACCTGGCGATCGGTTCGGACCGGGCGGCTACCAGGTAGCTTCGAGATTGCTTCGCCCGAAGCGGACGCAATCGAGCTATGGAACGCCGCGTGTGAGCTCGGGGATGAGAGCGCCCGACCAGCCGGCCGCAGTGTTTCCGAGGTGCTGCGCGTGGAGGCAGGGGTACCCGAGCACGGCGCCGAGCTGACCGGCAACGAGTTACCACAGGAGGCACGTCTGGAGCACGCCGTCGACTTCGAGAAGGGGTGCTACCTGGGTCAGGAGACAGTGGCGCGGATTCATTTTCGTGGCCAGGTCAGTCGTCTGCTGTGCGGCCTTCGGCTCGAGGCGGCAGTGGAGCCCGGCGCGACGCTGTCGAGCGGTGGCCGGGGCGTCGGCAATGTAACTAGCGCGGTGGTCTCCGAGTGCCACGGGCGTATCGGACTCGGCTATGTGCGCCGGGAGCTCGCCGATCCGGACATGGAACTGCGAGTTGGCGATGGATCCACGGCGCGAGTCGCTCCATTGCCCTTCAACGGCTGTGCTCGGCTCGGTGCGGCAACGTAGAACGCGTAGAATCGGATACGCGCCCGCGTGCTGTTTCGAAGATGGAGATCCGCATGTCAACAACTGGTGTTGGTATCACCTGGCTTGGCCATTCGACGTTCTTGTTGACTGGGCCCACCGGGAAGACCCTGCTTATCGACCCGTTCGTGATGAGCAATCCGCGCTGCCCCGACGCGCTGAAATCATTCGAGCGCCTCGACATCGTTGCCATCACGCACGGCCACTTCGATCATGTCGGCGACGTTCTGCAGGTGTACGCCGAGAACGACCCCGGCGCCGTGGTGGCGATCGTCGAGCTGGCCGCGTGGCTCCGCGACCAGGGAGTTTCGGCGGATGCCATCGTGGAGATGAACATCGGCGGTACCGTGCTGCTGGACGGTGTATCGATCACGATGGTGCAGGCAACGCACAGTGCCGGAGTTCAGGACGGCGATCGGATGCGTTATGGAGGGGTGCCGGCCGGGTTGATCGTCAGCTTCGACGGTGGGGAGCGCATCTATCACGCCGGTGACACGGATGTCTTCGGCGATATGGCTCTCATCGCAGAGCTTTACGCCCCGGACATCGCGCTGCTGCCGATCGGTGACAACTACACCATGGGCCCGCGGTCTGCCGCCAAGGCATGCGAGCTGCTAGGCGTGCGACGCGTTGTACCGATGCACTACGGAACGTGGCCGGTGCTCATAGGGACTCCCGAGGAGCTTCGCCACGAGTGCGAGAAGCGCAGTCTGGGTATCGAGGTGCTAGCGATCGAGCCCGGCCAGACCGTCGTATGAAGCAAATGGCGTTCTTTCGCACCGCGCTCGTGCTTGCGCTCATAGGAACCGAGAGCCAGGCGCAGGCACCGCCGCCCGGCACCCTCGAGCCGGTTGAAGAACCCACCTACGTGATCGCGCTCGAGGCAGGCGCCTTGCGCGCCGCCGCCGAGGTAACCGACGACGAACTGTACGCTTTCGACGCTGGGGAGATACTCCGGTATCTGGGCGAGACGACCGACGCCTTCGGGAGCGAGTGGGAGGTTGTTGGCGATCCGGAGAGTTGGTCGCGCCGACAACGATGGTACGTGGTCGCGGCCACCGCCGATGAGCTCCGAGACCGAGTCGGGCCCGTCTCCTTGCTCCGCCAGTTCGGCGTCCCGGCGGAGCGCCCCGAGCGTAGCGAGCTGTACCTGGCGTCGTTGCGTCAGCCGGTCGGGGTGGCGCTCGACTGGTGGGAGAACACGGTGGATCTGGATGCCTCTGAGGTACGCGATGTTGGCGAAACCTTGGCGATTCCGGCATGGCTCGTGCCTTCATCAGTAGTCGACGAGGCGGTCAACCTGCTTGGCGGGCGCGAGGCGCTGGGTACCTGGCCGCAGGAGGCCAGCTTCGGAGCTCTGCACGTGACTCCGATCTTGCCTCTCGTCTTTCGCCGTGGCGACAACGACTGGGAATCGCTCGGCCGGTTGCGGTCCGAGCTGCCAGTGCTCGGGTTGCTCGCCAACAGCCAGCTGCAGCTAGATCCTAACCTGCCTGCCGAGGCGACGGGATTTGTGCTGCCCTGCTGGCGCCTGGTTGGGGGTCTCGATCCGCGGGGACTAGCGGCCGGAGCACTCAATGCGGCGCCGCCCGCTCCCGATCGCTTGCCGCCTGCGGCGCGTCGCGAGGAAGATCGGTTCCTCGGCTCGTTCGATCTCGCAACACGCCTCTGGCCGGTGGCGGGCGACGAGAGCACCCTGCCGAGGCGCGTGCAGCCGGCTGCGTTGCCCACGGGAGTGTTGCTGCAGGACACCAACCGTCGCCAGGCCGTTTACCTCGAACAGCGGCTGCCGGTGGCCATGAGCCGGCAGTTGCGTGGTCGCGAGCTCCGGCTCGACGTCGTGGCCAGGGCGGCGCCCGACCCCGGCGGCACCACCTCGACGGTTACCGTTGGATTCGAGATCGAGGCCGGCGGACTACGTGAGGCCGGTAGCGGGACGGTAGGAGCCCTGCCCGGAACGGCGAGCGTTGTGGTGACAATCCCCGACGACGCCGATCAGATCACCGTGCGCCTGCTACCAGCAGACAGGAGCATTGCAGTGGCCGATGCCGGCCGCGCGATATTCGATCGCGTGACGTTGGCTCCGACCGACTGGCCGAAGGTTCTCGAGCCGGCGCCGGTGATGGTGCGAAGGGTGCGCGCTGACCTCTACGAGCCGACCGCTCGCTATACGCGCGCGGAGTTGGCGATCAGTACCAAGCGGCCAGCTGAGCTCGCCCGGATGTGGCGGGCGCTAGCCGGCGAGGAACTGGAGGACGAGCTGCGGCGCATGATCCTGATCTCAGAGCTCGACTTCGAGATGGACGCGCGGCACGTGCTGGTTGCCTGGGGGGAGCCTTCGAGGCGCCACGATATGGGTCTCAGCCGTTGGGATTGGAGCGACCGATCGGCGACGTTCGATCGGTCCGGTCGGCTGATTGCCTGGACACAGCAGGCGGAGGACGCTGATTTGCCGGTACCGCGCTGCCTAGTTCCGACCGATGAAGCGGCTGCGTTGGCGTCGCGCTGAGGCCTCCGGGGCACCTTGAATCAGGATGTCGCGAGTGGGGGCCCGGTGCTGGCGGGGGATGGATGGGCGTGGTCGGCATCGGTCCGACGCCAGAGATCTACCCCATGCGCAACGCGTCGGCGAAGACGGTCCCGCGCATGACCTGGCGCGTGTCACCTTCGACCTGGATGCGGTCGAACTGCAGCGGCGCCCCCTCCGCTACCCGTGGCAAGTCGGGCGGGTCGGGCCGCTCGGCGGACGATTGGGAAGCCGTCGTCGACATGGCCTCGGGGGTCGCAGCATTCACGGGGCGAAAACGCACCGTGAGGGTGCCCCCCCGCGCATGGCAGGCTACCGGGGAGGCGGCTCGGTGCGCGGCCGCCGCCGCTAGGGCCGCGGCGATGCTGCCGGTCCCCGAGCTCAGTGTCTCGGCTTCTACGCCTCGCTCATAGACACGAAAGTAAAGGTTCTGCTCGTCATCGACGCGGACGAAGTCGACGTTGGCGCCGGCGGGTTTGAGATCCGGATGATTGCGAATGGCGTGACCAAGGTAGCGCACCGGAAGGTCATCCGGATCCTCGTGCATCAGCACGAAGAACGGAACGCCGACTTGGGCGTAGGTTCCGACGAGATCTCGTCCCTCGACGCGGATCCGACGCTGAGGCCAGACGGTTGCCGTTCCCGGTACCTCGACGCGTACGTTGGTGCCATCGATGTGGCCGCTGACCACGCCGATGTCGGTTTGAAGCTGCACGGGTGAGGTCGCGAGCCCTTCATCGACCAAGTACCGGACCGCGCAGCGCGCCGCGTTACCCGAGAACCCGGCCGATGAACCGTCGGCGTTCCATAGCCGCATGCTTCCCGAGACGCCTACATCCAGATCGCTCACACCGATGAGGACCAACCCGTCCGCGCCCACCGAGATCCCGCGGCGGCAGAGGGCCTTGGCGTGCCGCGCCGCCCGCCTGGAGGAGGCGCCGTGGCGCTCGTCGAGCACGATGAAGTCGTTGCCCGCTCCGGAGTAGTGGCTGAACTCGAGCAGTTGCCGGGGCGCCGCTGTCACTGCACTTCTGCTTCGCTTTCGAGACGGACCTTGACGACAGCCGGTTCGCTGACGTTGCCCGCGTCATCAACGGCTTCGACGGCGAATTCCCAACCCGTGTCGTCGGCCGCCGTAGGATCCGTGTATCTCTGGTCGCTGATCACTACCGCGGTCAAAATCTCCCAGCCACCGCTCACGAGCTCGTTGTTGCGCCGACGCCTGTTGCGGGTCTCGTTGGCGGGCCCGTCGTCATCGTCAGGCTCGTTCTCGCCGCCCTCGTCGTCCTCGGCATCGTCTTCCGGTTCAGCGCTCTCCGGCTCGTCCTGCGGGGCGTCAGCGTCAGGTTGCACGCTCTCCGGATCGTCCCCCTCGGCATCGCTTGGCGCCGAGTCTTCGTTCGGATTGGTTTCGTCATCATCAGACGGATCGCTGATCTCGTCATCGGGTAGAGGCGTCGGCGCGTTGTCGGTGGCATCGTCAACGGTGGAATCGGTGGTCAGGGCAGAATCGTCCTCAACCGGTTGGTCGTCTTCCGCCGCAACGAGGCCCTCATCCTGGCAGTCGGGGTCGCCATCATCGTCGGACTCCGAGCCGTCCTCGTCGTCGGGGATGTAGCGGGGGTCACAAGGGTCGTCGATCAACTGTCGACGGTAGACGCGATATCCGACCAGGTCGGTGGCGAACGAGGCGCTCCAGCGTAGCGTGATTCGCCTCGCGGCTCGTACGGCCTCGAGATCCAGGAGCTTGTCCGGAGCGAAGGTGTCTACGACGGCAACCGGCCGCGTCAAGGCACCGCTACTCTCCTTGGGTGGACCCGCGGTCGGCAACAACCCCGGCATGTTCGGATTGATCGGGGTCCCCACCCCAGGCTGCGCCGGCGCCGCTTGGGGAAGACTAGCTCCAGGTTGCGCAGGTGCTCCCGGCGGAGGCTGCGTTCCTGGCGGCGGCGGATCGGGCTCGACCAGCAGCGGCGTGTCGGCGGTGCTCGGCGGCGCCGTTACGGCACGCACCTCGTAGAGGTAGCGTTCACCCCATGACATCATGGTGTCGAGGTATGCAGCCTCGGCAATCGGCGCGAAGTTGATCGGTGCCAGGGCGACAATGTCTGAGTCGACGACTCTGCGGTAGATGTTGTAGCGGACCGACTCAGCCTCGATGATGTCACCCCACACGTCTCCGGCCGGCGCCAACCACTCCAGCTGGGTTCCCGCCGGCGTGACCTCGACCGTCAGATCGACGGGCGCCAGCGGCACGGCTCCCGGGGCGAGTGCCAAGACCGCGTCGACGCGACCGTTGTTGCCCTCGGTGTCGACGGCGCGGGCCGCGAAATAGTATCGCGTGCGAACAGGTCCGCTCGATGAGGTACCGATGTTGTAGTCGACACGGGCGCGCCCGTCGACCACGTAATCGTTGACATCTTCGAACGGGATCGCGGCAACCACGGCGGCTCGGTTCAAGAAATCGGCGACTTCGAGCCGTCCCTCGTAGGGGTGCGTGCGCGCCAATTGGGCCGCCTTCTCAATGACCAATGACGGACGCGGCAGCTGAGGTGCCCGACGCGTATCGACAATGGCAGTCGGCATACCGAGCAGGTCCCATAGCTCGTCGACTGCGTCTTCGAACCACTGCGCCGCCTCGACCAGAATGTGGCCTTCGACGCCGGCCTCCCGCCACTCGCGCAGCGCGTTGCCCGGCAGCTGGTTGAGCAGGCGTTGTTCCTCGGTGATCGCTTCCTCGTCCTCTTCCTCGCTCGCTTCCTCTTCCGGCTCCGGCGTCTCTTCGGGCGGAAGCTCGAGGCCGGCTTCGGCGGCTGCCGCTTCAGCGGCGAGCCGCTCCTCCTGACGGCGCCGCTCCTCGGCGCTTTCGGCGGCCGACTCAACGGCGAGGCGGGCGAGCTCCAAGCGCTCGGCGCGCTCGCGATCGAGGCCTTGGGCGAGGATCGGTGCGGTGAGAGCCGGGTAGCGCTCGGTAAGCATCAAGAGCTCGATTCGCGCCATCGTCATCTGCTTGTCGTCGCCGATGTCGATGGAGTCGGCGATGGGTAGAAAACGAATCAGGGCGCTTGTTCCCAGCTGCGAGACCTGTGCGCTGGGGAGCGGCGGCGGCCCTATCCGCAAGGGTGGCATAGGCGCTCCGCGCGCGCCGCATCCGGTGACGAGGGCGACGAGTACGCCGATCACGGCGCCGTGAATCCTCACAGGATGTACTTCGACAAGTCTTCGTCCTGCACGGTATCTGCGAGGGCATTGTGTACGTACGCGGCGTCGATAGTGATCGAGTCGCCGCGCCGTTCGGGTGCCTCGAAAGACAACTCCTCGACCACGCGCTCCATCATCGTGTGCAGTCGCCGCGCGCCGATGTTCTCGGTTCGCTCGTTCACTGTTTCCGCCAGCTCGGCGATGGCTTCGATGGCGTCGTCGGTGAACTCGACGTGGACCTCCTCGGTTTCGAGCAATGCACAGTACTGCCGTACCAGAGAGTTCTCCGGTTCGGTGAGAATGCGCACGAGGTCATCGCGACCGAGCGCATCGAGCTCTACCCGAAGCGGAAAACGGCCCTGTAGCTCTGGGATGAGATCGCTCGGCTTGGAAACATGAAACGCACCGGCGGCGAGGAAGAGTATGTGATCGGTGCGGATCATGCCGCTGCGCGTCTTTACAACCGTGCCCTCGACGATCGGCAGGATGTCGCGTTGGACTCCCTCACGGGACACCTCTGGGCCACGCGATCCCTCGCGTCCGGCGATCTTGTCGATCTCATCAAGGAAGATGATGCCGGACGACTCGGCTCGCTGGAGCGCCTCGCGAGCTACCTCGTCCTCGTCGATGAGTGCGTCGGCGGCCTCTCGTGTGAGGTGTTCGAGCGCCTCGGGTACCGACATGCGCCGTCGCTTGGTGTTCCCACGGCCGCTACCGAATACGCCCGGTAACATGTCCTTCAGGTTGACGTCCATCGTGTCGCTGCCCTGGCCCGTGAATACCTGAAACGACGGCGCTCGGTTGTCGGGCACGTCCACCTCTACCATGCGCTCATCGAGGGCTCCGGCGAGCAACTGCGCGCGGATCTTCTGTCGTGTCGCGAGTCGTTGAGAGCTGGAGTCGGCTTCTTCACCCTCCGGCCGAGCGATTGGCGCCGGTGGTAGCAGGATGTCGAGCAGACGTTCCTCGGCCTGCCGCCGCCCCCTGGCCTCGACTTCTGCCGCGTGCTCCTGTCGCACCATGTCAACGGCGATATCGAGCAGGTCGCGAACCATCGACTCCACATCCCTGCCGACGTATCCGACCTCCGTGAACTTGGTGGCCTCGACCTTGAGAAACGGCGAGCCGGTCAATCGCGAGAGTCGTCTGGATATCTCGGTCTTGCCAACGCCCGTTGGGCCGATCATCAGGATGTTCTTGGGTGTGACCTCGTCGACCAGATCGTCGGGTAGCCGCAGCCGACGGAAACGGTTGCGGATCGCGATCGCCACCGCCCGCTTGGCGGCTCGCTGGCCGACGACATACCTGTCGAGGAGCTCCACGATCTGTCGTGGTGTGAGCTCGTCGACCTTGCAGGCATCGGCCTCGAGTCTTTCTGGCAGTGAGATGGCCATGGCTATACCTGCTCCGGTACGGGGCGGCTGACTCGACGCTGCGGCGTCATGGTGCTTCTAGCACTTCGACCCGAATATTGTCGTTGGTATAGATGTCGATTTCTGCCGCGATCAGCAGGGCTTCTCGTACTGTAGCCTCGGCGCTCAGCTCCGTGTGCAGGATCAACGCACGTGCGGCGGCCAGGGCTACCGAGCTGCCCGAGCCGATTACCAGGATGCCGTCATCGGGCTCGATTACGTCGCCGGTGCCCGATAGCAGGATCGATGCCTCGGCGTCGGCGACGACGAGGAGCGCCTGCAGGTGTCGGAGGCTCTTGTCGGTTCGCCAGTCGCTACTGAGCTCCACGGCGGCGCGGCGCAGGTTTCCGTTGAAGCTCTCGAGCTTCCCCTCGAATCGCGTAAACAACGCCAGGCCGTCGGCGGCCGAGCCGGCGAAGCCGGCTAGCACCGTGTCCTTGTACATGCGGCGAACCTTGCGGGCACCGGCCTTCATCACCGTGTGCTCCAATGTTACCTGGCCATCGCCGCCCATGGCGACCTGGCCGCTGCGCCGCACGCAGCAGACCGTCGTGCTGTGAAACTGACTCTTCATGAGCCGATTGTAGCAAGGGGCCGCCGCCGCTGCGGGTCCCCCTACCGGTCGTGCCGTGCGGTCGGGTCGCGCCGCCGAGCGCGCGGGTGTGAGCCTCGGTAGACGTCTTGCAGCTGTCGGGTAGACAGATGCGTGTACCGCTGTGTCGTGGCGAGCGAAGCGTGTCCCAGGAGCTCCTGTATGGCACGCAGGTCGGCGCCGGCGTTCAGCAGGTGGGTTGCGAACGAGTGCCTCAGCGCGTGTGGCGTGACGCGTTTCGTTACGGCGACTTGTTCGAGTCGGCGCTTGAGCACTCGCCGCAGCGCTGCCGTGTCGATGCGCCGGGCGCGCCGACTTAGCAACAATGCTCGCGTGGCGTCGGGGCGCCCCCCGGCCGCCCGGCGCGGCTCTTTCGGCGGGTTGTCGAGCCACTGTTGACGTATGGGTAGCCAGGCGTGCAAGGCCGCAGCCGCCGGCTTGCCAAACGGCACGATGCGCTCCTTGTCGCCCTTGCCCACCACCCGTATGCAGTGTCCCGCCCAGTCCACATCCTCTGTGGCGAGCCCGGCCAGCTCACTCACCCGGAGGCCGGTAGCGTAGAGCAACTCGAGGATCGCGCGGTCACGTGCTCCGAGCGCCGAATCGTCGTCGAACTCCAGCAGCGCGGTTACTTCGCCCTCGGTCAGGAAGGGTGGCGATCGTTGAGCTACCTTGGGGTTGTGCACGAGGCGCGCTGGATTGCTGGTCAGAATTCCCTCGCGGCACAAGTAGCTGGTGAACGATCGCAATGCCGCCAGCTTCCGTCCGACGGTGACCGGCGATAGCCGTGCCTCGTGCATTCGGGCTGTCCAGGCGCGCACCGAAGCCGCAGTGATTGCCGTTGCGGCAACGGGATGGGCCTCGGCTTCCGATTTGCCAGTCTGGTTGCCGCGGTAGCCGACTTCCTCTCCCGATTCCCACCCCTTCAGGAAGGCGGCGAATTGGTCGAGATCGGTTCGATAGGCTCGTAGCGTGTGCCCGGAGGCCGCGTCCTCGAGGCGCAGCGCCTCGAGGAACCCGTCGCGACCAAGCATGCGGGCGCCGGTCACCTATCGTCCAGCGGAGAGGGCCGGCCAGTCGCCGCGGCCGACCTTGCCGCACGACCTAGCTCCGGCATGCGATGCCTAGCCGCTAGCGTCGGCTCGCTCGGCGATGAGTTCGTCGATCAGGTGCCGAAGCTGCTCGCTCTTGTTGGCAACCGCTCCCAGCCACTTCTTGCGGATCTTCCATTCCGAATCGACCAGATAGGTCATCGGGAACCCGTAGATGGGTCCCCACGAAGCCTCGACATCGGCATTGCCCATCACCACAGGATAATCGAGCGAGAACTCCTGCGCGCCGACGCGGACCGGACGGGAGACCCACTCTTCGACCTGTTCTTGGCTGCCGGATTGCAGGGTGATGCCGAGCATCTCCACGCCCTTGTCGGCGTACTCTTCATGCAGGCTGTTGTAATGCGGAATCTCGGTCAAGCAGGGCGCGCACCAGGTTGCCCAGAAGTCGACCACGACGATCTTGCCCTCGAGATCGGATGATGCCAAAGGCGAACCATCGAGATGGCTGACGACGAACGCTGGCGCGGTAGTACCGGGGTCCAGCACCAGGCCGGACAGGTCGCTCCCCAGGCCGAGATAGTGGTCGTCCTCAGAGTGCGGAAAGGCGACATAGCCGAGAGAGAACGCTAACGCCCCGACGGCGAATATGAGTACGGCTGGGCGAACGGTCCTGGTCATCGTCATCCTCGTCAGCGAATCGTCTGCCGTGTCGTAGCCGGCAGACGTAGCCGGTCGCTGACACGCTCGATCCACCTGTCGAGCTCGTCGAGCGCTCGGCGCGAGCGCGCTTCTCTGCGCTGCTTACGATTTCTTCGACCGCGCGTCGGCTCGTCGAGCTCCGGCATGATGCCGAAGGTAATATTCGTCGGCTGATAGTTTACCGCGCTGGCGTGGCTGACATAAAACGCCAACGATCCCAGGGCCGTGGCCCGGGGTACGGGCTCGATCTCGCCATCGAGCAACAGCATGCTGCAGTAGATACCCGACAACAGGCCTCCGGCCGCCGATTCGACGTACCCCTCGGTCCCTGCGATCTGCCCGGCAAAGAAGAGATCGCCACGAGCGCGCGTTTGCAAGGTCTCGCCCAGCATCCGAGGCGCGTTGATGTACGTGTTGCGGTGCACCACGCCGAAGCGTACGAACTCGGCGTTTCGGAGAGCCGGGATACGGCGCAGCACACGTTCCTGCTCGCCCCATTTCATGCGCGTCTGGAACCCGACCAGCGAATAGTGCTCGGCGGCGAGATCGTCCTGTCGGAGCTGGACGACGGCGAACGGGCGGCGGCCCGTCCTAGGATCGACGAGCCCCACCGGTTTCATCGGGCCGAACAGAAGCGTCTTCCGGCCGCGCCGCCCCTGTTCCTCGATCGGCAGGCACCCTTCGAAGAAGAGCCCCTCCTCGAATGCCCGGAGCTCGGCGAGCTCGGCGTTCATCAGCGCTTCATAGAAGCAGTCGAACTCCTCCTCAGTCATCGGACAGTTCAGGTAGTCGGCTCCAGCCTTGTCGTAGCGGCTGGCCAGGAACGAGCGTTCGGCGTCTACGGAACCGGCGCGTACGATGGGCGAGACGGCATCATAGAAATAGAGATCCTCGCTGCCCGCGAACTGCTCTATCGACTGGCTGAGTGCCTCAGAGGTAAGTGGGCCTGTCGCGATGATCGTTGGGCCCTCGGGGATCTCGCGCACCTCCTGGCGGATGATTTGTACGGAGCTCGCCGACTCTAGCGTGGCGGTGATGTCCCGCGCGAACTTCCAGCGATCGACCGCCAGGGCCTTCCCGGCCGGGACGCGATTGCGATCGCCTGCCGCCATGAGCAGCGATCCCAGGCGACGCATCTCTTCGTGCAGCAGACCTACGGCATTGTCGAGCCCGTCGGATCGCAGAGAATTGCTGCACACCATCTCAGCGAGACACTCGCTCTTGTGTACTGCCGTCGACCGGCCGGGACGCATCTCGTGCAAGCGCACGACGATACCGCGTTGGGCGAGTTGCCAGGCGGCCTCAGATCCCGCCATGCCGCCGCCGACGACGGTGACGATGGGATCAGTGCTCATCGGGTCGTGGCGTCGGCCAGGGGAGCTCGGTCGCGCGTACCATAGCGCCGCGGCTCACGCTTTCTTGGCCACCTTCTTCTTAGCGGTCTTCTTCTTGGCCTTCTTCTTGCGACGTACCGGCCCTTTCTCGCGACGTCGAGCCAGCAGCTCGAGTGCCTGGTCGAGCGACAGCTCGGCGGGCTCGGTCAAGTCTCTTGGTAGAGACGCGTTGATCTCGCCATCGGTGACATAGGGGCCGTAGCGTCCAGAGAGCAACTTTATGCTTGCCCCGCCGAGTTGCTCGACGTTCTCGAAGACCTTGATTTGGCTAGCGGCTGCTCGACCGCGCTTCTTCTCTTGCGCCAACAGGTCGAGGGCGCGCTGCAGCGGCAAATTCAGCACGCTATCGTCGTCTGCCAGACTGCGGGTATCGGCGCCTCTCTTGATGTAGGGTCCGTAGCGCCCGAGGTGGACGACGATGTCCTCACCCTCGGCATCCTGCCCCACGACCCTGGGCAGCTTCAGCAGCTCGAGCGCAACGTCGAGTGACACCTCGGGCGGCGACATCCCCTTGAGTAGCGACACCATCTTGGGCTTGGTCTTGCTGTCGGGATCCGGGTCTCCGAGCTGCACATAGGGACCGTAGCGGCCCACCTTCACATACACGGGAAGGCCCGACTCGGGGTGGTCGCCGATCGGCTCATCACCTTTCTGCGCCTCATCGATCAGTTCCGTTGCGCGTTCCACGACCAGCTCGTCCGGGCAGGTCTTGTCGGGAACGTTGGCGGTCAGATCGCCGCGCTGCAGAAAGGGGCCGTAGCGCCCCACGCGGACAACGATATCGCGGCCTTCGCCATCCGCGCCCAGGGGAATCGAGCACACCTGGCGAGGATCGATCTCCTCGGCCTTGTTCTCAATCAGTGACTTCAGCCCTGGCATGCCGTTGCCGAAGTAGAACTCCTTCAGGTACGGCAACGGCTCGTGCTCGCCCCGGGAGATCCCGTCAAGCCGATCTTCCATGCGCGCCGTGAAGTCGATGTCAATGAGGTGCTCGAGATGCTCTTGCATCAACCGCACCACGGCAAACGCCGTGAATGTCGGCACCAGGGCGTTGCCCTTACGGAAGGTGTACTCGCGCCGCTCGATCGTGTCGATGATCGAGGCGTAGGTGCTCGGTCGGCCGATACCTGACTCCTCGAGAGCCTTGACCAGGCCAGCCTCGGTGAGGCGGCGAGGTGGCGTGGTGTGGTGATCCTCGGTGCTGAGTGCCGCGAGCACCTCTTCGCCGATACTCATCGGTGGCAGGATGCGATCGAGATCGGCGAGGGCCTCCTGGCGATCCGTTCGGCCTTCGACATAGGCGCGCAGAAAGCCAGGAAAGTCGATCACGCTGCCGTGCGATACGAAGCGGGCTTGCCGAGGTCCGCTGGCAGCGACGTGGACGGTCATGCGGCGACCCTTGGCGTCGAGCATCTGTGATGCCATGGTCCGCTTCCAGATCATGTCGTAGAGGCGCGCTTCATCCTCACTCAGCGCGGCCCGTACCTCTTCGACCGGTACCAGACGGCTGCCTGCCGGCCGGATAGCTTCGTGTGCCTCCTGGGCGTTCTTTACCTTGTTCCGATAGCTGCGCGGCTCGTCGGGCAGGAACTCGCGACCGTAGGTTGAGGCGATGCTGGCGCGTGTTTGCTCGAGTGCGTCGCTCGACAGTGTCACCGAGTCGGTTCGCATATAGGTAATGAAACCGTTCTCGTAGAGTCGCTGCGCGGCGCGCATCGTGCGGCGGGCGGGGAAACGCAGCTTGCGGTTGGCTTCCTGTTGCAGCGTCGAAGTGGTGAACGGTGGCGCTGGCGAGCGTTTGAACGGTTGCTCGCGCATTCCATCAATGCTGAACGTGGCGCTCTGGAGCTCGGTGGCGAGGGTCGCGGCCGTCTCCGCATCCAGCATGCGAATGGTGTCGTCTTTGAGCTGGCCGGTATCTGGATCGAAGTTGGCACTGCGCGCCAGCTTCGCGCCCGCGAGGGTCTGCAGGCGACCTTCGAATGTATCGCCAGCGCCGGTCGTGAATTCCGCCGTGAGGTCCCAATACTCAGCGGCGCGGAACCGCATCCTGGCTTGCTCGCGCTCCACCAGTATGCGGATCGCGACGCTCTGTACGCGTCCGGCGGAGAGACGCGGGGCGACCTTCCGCCACAACACCGGCGACACCAAGTAGCCATAGAGGCGGTCAATGATGCGCCGAGCCTCCTGGGCTTCGACAAGGTTGCGATCGAGGTCGCGAGTTTGCTCGAGCGACGCCTGCACGGCACGGCGCGTGATCTCGTGGAACACCATACGGCGCACCGGGATCTTCGGCTTGAGGACTTCGATCAAGTGCCAGCTGATGGCCTCACCCTCGCGATCTTCATCGGTCGCGAGGAGCAGCTCGTCGGCCTCCTTCAGTGCGCGTTTGAGATCGGCGATGGTTGATTTCTTGGCTGGCTGAACGACGTAGAGTGGCTTGAATGCGTCGTCGACTTGAACACCCAGACGCGCCCAGGCCTCTCCCTTGTACTGCTTGGGGATCTCCGCGGCGTTGGCGGGAAGATCGCGGATGTGTCCGACGCTCGACTCGACGATGAACTCGGGGCCGAGATACTTCGACAACGTTTTCGCTTTGGTCGGCGATTCGACGATAACGAGGCGTGTGCTCATGGCGTTTCTGATACTAGCCCAACGCGGAAGTGGGCACGGGGGTTCGTGCGGCGGCTGAGTTTAGCAGGCCTCGATCCTGTTGCCCCGCAGGTTGCGGACCAGTCCGCCCAACTCCAGGCGGGTGATGGTGGCCAATGTTTCTACCAAGGTCCAACCGAGTTGCCCTGCGACCTCCGAGGCTTCGAGCGTCCCTTGACGGCGCAGCACGTCGAGCAATGCGCACGCCGGGGCATCGAGCTCGGCACCCGGCGACGGCTTCGTCATCGGCTCCAGCTCCGCGGTGATGGTGGGCGGCAGATGGTCGAGGATGTCGGCGGCGCTCGTGCACGGGTGGGCGCCGTCGGCGAGGAGCGCGTGGCAGCCTGCGGAGGTGGCAGAGGTGATCGGGCCCGGCACGATCAGCACCTCGCGCCCGTAGTCGAGTGCCATGTTGGCCGTGATGCGCGCACCGCTGCGGGCCGCTGCTTCGACTACTACCGTTGCCCATGACAGCGCCGCGATGATCCGATTGCGCTTGGGAAAGTGCCAGCGAGCGACGCTAGTTCCTGGCTCGTGCTCGGCGATCAAGGTACCGGAAGCGGCGATTCTGCGTGCCAGGCCTCGGTGTTGCTGCGGATATACCGGGCACAGTCCACCGGGTAGCACCGCGATCGTTACGCCACCGGCGTCCAGGCATCCGCGGTGGGCAGCGGCGTCGAAGCCGCGCGCCAGGCCAGATACGACGGCTATGCCGGATCGAGCGAGGTCTCGCGCTAGCCGCGTCGCGACGGTGCGGCCGCAGGCAGAGCAGGCCCGTGAGCCGACCACCGCGACACACGGAAGGCTGGTGAGCAGCCCTTGTACGTAAAGCACGTCGGGGGGATCCGCGATGGTGCCGAGGAGCTCGGGATAGGAGCGGCTACCTCGATGAACGGACGTAGTGCTCCGCCGCTCGGCCCGCTCCAAACTCGGTGCTTCACGATGCTGTGGTGTGTTCGTCACAACAACAAGTGATGGCCATGGATCGCGCCGGCGCGGGGTGCTCAGTGTGGCGCTGGGCACGGCCGTCGCTTGCGAGCGCGCGCCCGGGATCGGTAGACTCAATCCTTGCGAACATACCAATATGTTTCGGGTCCCCTTGGTAGGCTGTCTCGCCGCGATGGCAGTCAGCCGTGCCCGCATCCTCTTCGTCCGACAGGCCGGAGGCATATGTCTCCTCATCGCGAGACGAGTACGAATCGGCTGCCAACAGTAGCGCCGCGCGGCGCCGGCGCGCGGATCTGCGGCGTCGCCCTGACAGCCTTGGCGTTGAGCGCCGGCTTGGCGTGCTTTTCCTCTCCGGTGGAGAGGCCAGGCAGCCAGACGCGTTCAGGGACGACAGCCGCCGATCAGGGCTACTGGGAGGAGGCCGAGTTTCGATGGAGAAAGGCGCTTGCCGTCGCTAGCGTGAATACGCGTGCGCTCAACAATCTGGCGGTACGCTATGAGCGCGAGGGCGAGTTCGACGCGGCCAAGGAGTACTACGACAGAGCCTTGGGCCTGGCGGCGCCCGACGAGCGCTTCTACGTGTTGCGTAACCACGGCCGGTTTCTACCGATCTGGGAGCGCATCGATGCCGGCGACATGACCGAGGTCGAAGAGGGTACCGACGACGAGCCGTCACCCGAGGATCCAACGGGTATCGTGAGCCAGGAGTATCCGGGGGCTGCGACGACGCTCGGGTTTGTGGAGATCACGATCTCCGTCCCCGATCAGGGGCCCAATCTGGCGGGCTACACTCGCATCCTCGTAGGCAACTTCGTGCCGCGCGAGGACTCGGAAGCCAACCTCAACGACACCGCCGTACGCTACCTGCGCCGCCGTATCACGCAACGTACGTTCTTTGAGACGCAGGACCAGCTGGAACAACCGCTGGATCCGGCGCTTCGGAGCGCCCGCGTCCTGGACGACACCGACTTCTGGGTGGAACGCGCCGAGGAAGCCGAGGCAGACCTGGTTCTCACCGGGTCGCTGGGGCTCACTACAGAGCCGCGGTCCGAGATGGTGCGCGAGCGCATCCGTTCTCCTGATGGGGAGATTCGCGAAGTCGCGCGGTTCCAAGACAACGTCGCCTACAAGATCATCTACGACTATCTCGTACTCCGTGGAGAGGATGGCTCCCGCCTGCTCGACGGAACGCTCGAAGCTGAAACGACGTTCCCTGTCGATGATGCCGTCTCCAACTCCGACGCTCTCTTCGAGACCTTCGAGCAGCTGCTACCTCAGCTGCTCGATAGGATCACGCCTCGACGCTCGGAGCAGAGTCGCTACTTGATCTACTGAGCCCAGGGAGGCCCTCCGACATGCTCACTCCGAAAACCCAAAGTCAGGCTCTCTCGACCGCTGCCGCGCGGCCTCTGGCGCGCGCCTCTGTCACCGCGGCGCTCGCCCTAGGCATATTGGTCACGCTTGCTCCGCAAGCTGCGGGACAGATGATCAACACTCCCTACAGCAGCTACTTCGGGAGAAACAAGGTCACCTACGAGTCCTTCGACTTCTGGAAGTACACGGCGCCTCACTTCGACGTCTACTACTACCCGGAGGAAGAGCAGCATCTCGACGACGTCGTGACGTTTGCCGAGGACGCCTATCAGCGCATCGCTCGCAAGATGAACCACCAGATGTCAGAGCGGATGCCGATCATCTTCTACCAGACCCACCAGGATTTTCAGCAGACGCACATCCTGCCGTTCTTCCTGCCGGAGGGGGTGGCGGCGTTCGCCGAGCCGACCGTCAACCGGCTCGTGTTGCCGGTCGACGATCCGCCGGACGCGTTGCACAAGCTCCTCATCCATGAGGTCACCCATCTGTTCGAGTTCGACTACTTCTTCGGCAATCGTCTCGGGGCTGCGATGCGAGCCCAGCCGCCAGGCTGGGTGATGGAGGGCTTCGCGGAGTACATGTCGGATGACCTCACATCGCTCGACGAGATGATGTTGCGCGACGTCGTCCTTTCCGACGAGATTCCGACGCTCATCCAGATGACCCACAATCGCGGGTTCTTCATCGACTACGTGCTGGGCGAGGTGGTGTGGCACTACATCGAAGAAGAGTACGGCGACGAGGGGATGCGGATCTTCCTGTCGGAGGTACGACGCGATCTCGGGCAGGACGTGGAGCGCGACCTCGAGCGCGCTTTCAACGTCACGCCGCAGGAGTTCAACAACGATTTTCGCGCCTGGCTGCGCGAGCGCTATCTACCGAACGTGCTCGACCGCCAAGAGGCGCCGGATTTCGGCCGCAATGTGATGCGCGACATTCCGTTTGCGGATCGGCAACTCGCCTTCAGTCCTGTGGTGTCGCCCGACGGCGATCGCTTCGCCGCCATCACCCTCAACAAGAAGACCCTACAGATCGAGGCGTTTACCTTCGATCTGGCCACCGGTCAACCGGTACGCAATCTGACGGGCGGCCGCCAGGGTGAGTTCGAGTACATCGTTGGCCAGGGCGTAACCGTCGGATTCCAGGCAGGCAACGATCTGTCGTGGTCTCCGGACGGCAGTACCATCGCCTTCTTCGCTCGCACACCGCCGACACGGACGCTGTTTCTCGTTGACGCCGAGAACGGCAAGATTCGGAAGAAGTTCAAGACGGATCTCGATCAGGCACTCTCGCCCAGCATCGCGCCGGATGGACGCGTTGTATTCGGAGCGCATCGCAACGGCGTACGCGACATCTATCTCTATGATCCGTCGGACGACACGCTTGCCAACCTGACGCAGGACGAGTTCTACGACTACGCGCCGGTCTGGTCACCAGACGGTCGAAGCATCGTGTTCGCCTCGCATGTACTGGGTGCGAAGAAGCTCTTCCGGATCGACCTGGCCCGGCCGCAGGAGCGTGTACAGCTTACTTTCGGCCGCTACAACGACACGCAGCCGAGCTTCTCGAGCGATGGCTCGAAGGTGTTTTACGTCTCCGATCGCACCGGTGAGCACAACCTGTACTCGATCGAGTTGGCGTCGGAGACCGTCTACCGGTACACCAACATCCTCCACGGTACCTTCTTCCCACAGGAGTTACCCGACACCAACAGCCTTCTGTTCAGCAACTACAGCGATGGAACGTACGAGCTGTTCACCATGGACCTACCCGAAGCGGTAGAGCAGTTCGTCGCCGTGGACGAAGCGCTGCCGGACGAGGAGATCGATCGGCTGGAGCTGGAGGCCGCGGCGATCGCCGATGTCGAGCTCAGCGACCAGAATCGCACGCAATCGACAGGCGGCGGCTGGCATATCGCCAATATCCAGATTGCCGGCGGATACTCCAGCGGCCTGGCTGGCGGCACGGTGCTCGCCAACACGTACATCGAGATGCAAGACCTGCTCGGCAACCACAGCATCACGGCGATTCTCGGGTCGATCCAGAGTCAGCGTAACTACACGGCCGTCTACCGAAACCAGTCGAAGCGCTGGAACTGGGGTGCCCTGGCAACCAGCCAGCGGTCGTTTTTCTTCACCTTCGACCCGGCGAACGGATCTCTCGATCGCAACTCGATCTTCGGGTTGGACGGCGGCGAGTTGTTTGCCGACTATCCCTTCAGTCGCGACTGGCGCGCCGAGTTCTCGGTCGGATACTACGATCGCGATTACATACCGTCACAGTTCCTACTCGAGGGCACGGGCGGCACCCTGTCGACATTTGCCGACAACTTCCATAGCGGTAGCTACATGCCGATCGGCGTGAAGATCATCGGCGACAAGGCCCGGTTCAAGGAATACGGACCCTACGCAGGTCGTCGGATCAGTCTCGGATTCGAAACATCGCCGGCCGTCGGTGACCTGAGGTTCTACAACGCCGAGATCGACATCAGACAGTACTTCCAGATCACCAAGGACAGCCAGTTGGCGGTGCGGCTCTGGGGCTCGGGTAGCTTCGGCGATCACCCGACCGTTTTCTTCCTGGGAGGGCTGAATCAGCTGCGTGGCTACGACTACCTGCGCTTCTCGGGCAACCGCGCCTTCCTGATGAACCTGGAGTACCGCTTCCCGCTGATCTTCGAGGCTCGTGGTGGCCAGATGGCGCTGCGCCACATTCGCGGCGTGCTCTTTGCTGATGTCGGCGGAGCCTGGTTCAAGGGCGACGATTTCAAGCTCTTCGAGGACGGCCGGCTGGCCGATGCCCGGGGTTCGGTGGGAGTCGGGCTCAACATCAACTTGATGGGCCTGCCGTTGTGGTTTTTCTGGGCTGAGCGCACGAACGGTAAGGAGTTCTTCGGCGGTCCGGACTTTGAGTTCTACATCGGTCAGTTGTTCTGACCGGCGGAGGCCAAGCGTGGGTCGCTTCAGGGTTGATGATCCGAAGATTGATGTAGAAGAGCTGGAGGCGCGGGTCGAGGCACGGATCGCCGAGAAGACCGGCACGCGCTTTACAGTCGTCGACCTCGAGGTGCTGCGCCGTGCCGCGCTGCGTCCGCGTCTTGAGCGCCATCATCTGTCGTACGGCGTGCTCGAAGAAATGCCGCAGATACGGGGCAAGCTGTCGTCCGTGGAGCCGCCCCCTGGTGCAACGGCAGTGCAACCGCCAAAGGACGATCCCGTTGCCGACGTTGAAGACGTTGCCGACGTTGAAGGCGTTACGGCGTCAGAGGCTATCCAACCCCGCGAAATCAGCCCGCGGCGCGACCTGTACACGTCGGGTAGCCGCGGCCTGAAGGGGCGCTTGATCGGGCTCCTGCGCCGCTGCTTGAGGCCCGTGGTGCGGACGTCAAGTAATCTCGAGCACCTACTGGTGACTTTGGTAGCGGAGATGCGGAGGCAGGATCAGTGGCTTGGCGACGTCGCTTCGGAGGCTCAGGATGCTCGCCATATAGCGCAGGACGCTCTCAAGAGGAATCAGGACGCTCTCAAGAGGAATCTCGACGAGCGCATCGATCGCACTGCCGACTGGGTCGGCGCGCATCAGTCACAGATGATCGGTCAGCTCGAAGGGCGGCATGAGACGCAGCTGCATCTGCTCCATAACCTGGTGTACGAACTCTCCTATGCGCGCATTAACATGGATTCTCTTCAAGACCAGATCAGCGAGCTGAAACGTCAGTTCGAGACGCTCGAGGCCCGCGAGCGAATGTTGGAGTACCTGTCCATGAATCGCGGCGAAGACTAGCGGGCGCTCGAACCCCGTTGTCGTCGAGCTAGCGAGTGGTCTGCCCGGTTGCCGCATGGGCACCGGGCGGCTTGCCCGCCAGCGGCGGCTCACCCTACAATGGGCGTTCGCGCCTCGGTACCATGCGCGCCCGCAGCCGCGCCGGGGTTCTATCAGCTCTTCTGGCGAAGTCGGCGTGCGCCGCGAGCGCTTGCCTGACAGCCTAGCGAGTTCTCCCAGCCCACAGCCTTCCAGCGCAACGATCGGATTGTTCAGATGTACGCGGTCATCAAGACAGGTGGAAAGCAGTACCGAGTAGCCAAGGGCGATGTCGTACGCGTCGAGCGCCTGCGCGACGATGTTGGCGCCAAGGTCTCGATCGACTCAGTGAGTCTCGTGGCCGCGGATGATCAGGTTCACGTCGGGACGCCGATCGTCGACGGCGCTAGCGTCGAAGCGACGGTAGTCGAGGTCGGTCGCGGACAGAAGCTGCTGGCGTTCAAGAAGAAGCGTCGCAAGGGTTACCGGCGCAAGATCGGTCATCGGCAGGCGTACACAGCGCTGCAGATCGACGACATCGTTCTATCCGGCAGCGGCAAGCTAGTCAGTAAGAAGGCCGCAGCCAAGAAGCCAGCCGCCAAGAAGCCGGCTGCGAAGAAGCCCTCGACCAAGAAGGCCACGGCCGACAAGCCCGAGCAGACGGCGGCCAGCGACGATAACCTGAAGCGAATCGAGGGCATCGGCCCGAAGATCGAGAGCGTGTTGAAGGACGCCGGTATCATGACGTTCGCTGCCCTTGCGGGTTCCGACGAGGCGGCGCTTCGCGGGATTCTCGAGGCTGCCGGCGGTCGCCTGCGGTCTCACGATCCGACCACCTGGCCGTCGCAAGCAGCCCTCGCGGCCGAGGAGCGCTGGGACGACCTCAAGGAGCTCCAAGGTCGACTCACCGGCGGTAAAGAGGGATAGATCTCATGGCGCACAAGAAAGGACAGGGGAGCAGCCGAAACGGCCGCGATAGCAACGCCCAGCGGCTCGGGGTGAAGCGGTTCGGTGGTCAATTCGTTACCGGTGGGTCGATTCTGATTCGGCAACGTGGAACCCCTTTCAAGCCCGGCCTGAACGTCGGTCGTGGTCGCGACGATACGCTGTTTGCGACTGCCGACGGGTACGTCAAGTTCCAGAACAAAGGCCACCGCGGGAAGTTCATCTCTGTTCTCCCCGAGGCCTGATCCGGGCGTAAGCTTCGGTCGGCGGCGCGGCTGTTCTGATCCGGGGCACTCGTGGAAGCCCGATGCTTCGTGACCTGGTCCGCATTCGCGTCCAATCCGGTGACGGCGGCCGTGGCTGTGTTTCTTTCCGGCGTGAGAAATACGTGCCGTATGGTGGGCCGAACGGCGGCGATGGTGGCGACGGCGGCGACGTCTGGCTGGTTTGCGACGACGGATACAACCATCTGGGACACCTGCGAGAAGGCCAGTCGTTCAAATCATCGCGTGGGGCACACGGGCGGGGCAGCAACAAGCACGGGCGCGGTGGCAGCGACGTCGAGGTTCCGCTGCCGCCGGGAACAGAGGTGTACGACGACGCTGGCGGTGAGCTACTCGTCGACCTCGAGCAACCGCAGCAGCGATTTCGCGCCGCCTGCGGCGGCCGTGGTGGGCGCGGCAACGCCCGTTTCGCGACCGCCACGCGACAGGCGCCGCGATTCGCCCACCCCGGATCACCGGGAGAGCGCCGCACGCTGCGGCTGGAGCTCAAGCTCATTGCCGCGATCGGGTTGGTCGGTCGCCCTAACGCCGGCAAGACGACATTGCTGCGCTCGCTGACCGGCTCCCAGGGGAAGGTTGGCGCGTATCCGTTTACTACACTCGAGCCAAACCTCGGTGTCTTGGATACCGGAGATTGGAATCGTGCGGTGATTGCCGATGTTCCGGGGCTGATCGGCGGCGCGCATCGTGGAGAGGGGCTTGGGTTGACGTTTCTACGCCACATCGAACGGACGCAAGCATTGGCCATCCTGGTTGATGCGGCCAGCCTGGAGGGGGCACCATCCGATCACTATCGGGAGTTGTGCGACGAGCTCCGACTATACCGAGAGGACCTGCTGGATCGTCCACGAATCCTGGTTGCCAACAAGATTGATCTCGGGCCGCCGCCAGAGAGCCTTGCGGCGCTCCGGCAGCTCGCTGAGGACGAGCAGATCGCCTACTGTGAGATATCGGCCGTCACGCAGACGGGTCTCGACGCTCTTGTCGACTGGATTCGCGAGCAGACTGGTCGCGCTGCAGCGGAGGATCTTGCCTACACTGCTGCGACAAGCGGCACCAAGGGGAGGGAGCAGAATTGACACATCGGCGCGTCGGCGTCTTCGGCGGTACCTTCGACCCTCCGCATCTTGGACATCTGCTCCTTGCCGAGACGATCCGCGAGCAATTCGAGCTCGACGAAGTGCTGTTCGTGCCGTGCAACGAGCCGCCCCACAAAGAGCGGCCCGACCTGACCGCGGCGACGCATCGCTACGCCATGGTAGTGGCGGCCACCCTCCAGAACCCTGCCTTCTCACCGTCCGCTCTCGAGGTCAATCGGCCGGGCAAGAGTTACAGCATCGATACCGTTCGGGCGCTCGGCGACGAGCTCGGCGGCGACACCCGCTTGTTCCTCGTCGCGGGACTGGATTCCTTTCTACAGATCGAGACCTGGAAGGAGAGCGAGGCGCTGCTCGAGGCCTGCAGCTTCATCGTGGTGTCGCGACCCAACAGCAGCTTCGATCGTGTGCGTGAGGTGCTCCCCGAGTCGGTTCATGCTCGTCTAGTAGACACGCGCGGCGAGGCGGCGACCGACACCGATTCGAACGACCTGCACATTTACCTTTCGGACGCCGTTCACTTCAATCTGTCGTCGACCGAGATTCGCCGTCGGGCCAGGGGCGGGGAGAGCAATCGCTATCGCGTCACCAGCGAAGTCGAGCAGTATATCCGTACCCATGAGCTCTACACCGCAAGTCCCGTGGCCGCCGAAGCAGTGACCTGATGCCCGAGTCCGAGCTACAGAACGGGCGCTTCGACAAGACGCTGCCGCCGATCGTTGCCGAGGCGTTGGCAGCGCTCGACGATCGCAAGGCCGAACGGAGTGTCGTGCTCGACATGCGAGAGACGGCGAGCTTCACTGACTACATGATCATCGCGAATGGGCACAGCGCACCGCATGTGCAGGCGCTTTGCGATGCGGTAAGCGAACGCCTCGCCGACGCGGGTGCCAAGCCGAGTCACATCGAGGGTCGTTCGGAGGCAAACTGGGTGCTGCTCGATTACATCGACCTGATCGTGCACGTCTTCACGCCGGCGGCGCGAGACTTCTATCAGCTCGAGCGACTCTGGCGCGACGCGCCGCTGCTCGAGTGGGCCCCCGCAGAGCCTTCCGGCGAGGCGTGAGCACGCTCTCGTTTTGCTGGGTTGGCAAGACCAAGGCACCGTACGCCGTCGAGGGTGTCGCAGAATACGTCGGACGGATCACGCGATATCACGAATGTCGGGTTGTCGTGGTGCCCGAGGAGCGCCAGGACGGCCGATACTCCAAGCGCCACCGGTTGGAGCGCGAAGGTAGGCGGATCCTGTCTCATATCGGCCAGCTCGAGCCCGCGTGGGTGGCCGTGCTGGATGCGGGCGGAACATCGATGAGCTCGCGTGAGTTCGCCCGAATGATCCGTCGGGCTTGCTTCGAAGACACACGATCAGTGGTGTTTGTTGTCGGCGGGCCCGATGGACTATCCTATGCGGTCCGCGAACGAGCAGACCATGTGGTCAGCCTGTCTCAGCTGACCGTTCCGCACGACATGGCCCGGCTCCTATTGGCGGAGCAAGTCTACCGCGCCATGACGATCATTCGCGGTCATCCCTACAACCGCTAGGACCAGGAAAGAAGAGTTACGCAGTCATGAGAGCCGTTCTGAAGAAGAAGCTCCGGGCACAGCTGGACGAGCGCAGGCGTGAGCTCGCGGCAGCGTTTAAGCGGTCGAAGGAGACGCAGCGCCGCAATAGCGGCGAGGATGGCCCATTGGACCTGGCCGATACGGCGACCGAGCTCTATACGCAGGAGTTCAACTACAGTCTCTCGGAGAACGATCGCGCCCAACTGCAGCTCATCGACGCTGCTCTCGAA
Organism: Acidobacteriota bacterium; assembly: GCA_036012155.1. Lineage (GTDB taxonomy): Bacteria > Acidobacteriota > UBA890 > UBA890 > WLXD01 > DASCOT01. The sequence goes on along the minus strand of DASCOT010000171.1, from coordinate 14,156 downwards.
CGCATGGACGACGGCGACTACGGCGACTGTGAGGAATGCGGTGAGAAGATCACCGAGACGCGCCTGAAGGCGATTCCCTGGGCCGCGCTCTGTATCGAGTGCCAGGAGCTCAAGGAAGCGGTCAGCCGCTAGGTCCTACCGCCGGTTCGAGTAGCCCGACCACCAGATTCGTCTCCATGGTGACCGTCTAACCGAACCATGTTGGGGCGTGCTTTCGGAGCGCTCGTAGACGGTCTTCTACCGCCGCGTTGTCACCATTGCGCCTCGCCCGTGTTGCGGAACGCCTGGTCGCCGTTCTTGTGCACGCGTTGTGCGGCAGCATTGCGGCCCTGCTATCAGCGCCTCGATCTCGGTGTCGGCCACCCAGGCCGTGGGCTGTTGCTGTACACAGGTCCCTGTCGCTCGCTCGTTCGGGCCTTGAAGTTCCAGGGGTGCGTCTCGATCGGACGCCGCTTCGGGCATGCCATGGTCCCGTTACTCGAATCCGTTCCGCCGGGTACCTTAGCGGTAGTCCCGATGCCGCTGCACTGGAGGCGGCAGTGGATCCGCGGACACAATCAGGCCCGGGCGATCGCTGGCGCGCTGGCGCTGGCCCGCCCCGGTGCACAGTTGTGTCCGCTACTGTGCCGCATGCGTCCCACGGCGCCGCAGGTCGGTCGTGGAGCGGCAGCGCGTGAACGCAACATGCGCAACGCTTTCGCCCTGGCCCACCGTTATCGGGGAGGCGGATGTCCGCCGCGGGTGGTGCTTGTGGACGACGTGATTACCACCGGTGCGACCATGCGTGCCGCGGTGCGCTGTCTGCGCGCTGGCGGAGCACGTCACGTGTGGGCCTGTGCCGCCGCCGTTACGCCGCCCTCCTCGCCGACAAGCACCTTGGAGGGGGATCGCTGGCGGCGCCGCGATGCGCGTCGTTGCGACCCCGTCGCTAGCGCGTCTGCAGACGCGCTAGCATCTTCTCGCGCAGCTCTGTGGCCGGTGGCGCGAACCACGAGTCGATGAAGCGCCGGTCGAGCGCCGTGCGTGTTTGCTGGAACCGCTCCATGATCGGAGCCGTGAGGCTTCCCTTCATGGCGGCGAACTCCGTCGGCGACTTGCCGAGGTCGAGGGCTACCTCGCAGGCTTGATCAATGGCCTCGTCGCTGCTGTCAGCGACGGCGTCGAGTAGGCCGGCCAGCTGTGCTTTCCCCGGTTCGTAGAGAGCTCCTCCGAGGATCACGGTTCGCGCCTGCTCCGAAGCGAGCTTGTCGCGCAGAATCTCGGTCACGACCGCGGGTAGCGTGAGTCCGATAGCCATCTCGTTCATCCCGATCTTGAAGTCGCCGCGCGTTCCGATGCGTCGATCGCACGCCATGGCAAGTACGCAGCCGCCCGCCACGGCATGACCGTTGACGGCAGCAACGAGCGGGTACCGAGTGGTCAGCGCGCGGGCCATTAGTACCGAGAATTCGTCGATGAACGCCGCGATCTCGGTACGGGAAAACGACGCCAACTCCACGAGGTTGAGGCCAGCGGAGAAGATCCCTCCATCGCCGGTGAGCACGGTCGGTCGTTGCTCGGCCTCCAACGCGCCAGTGATCGCCTGTACAGCGCGGGTCCCGAGCGCGTTGCCACTCCCGAGCTGCATACGCAGCAGGCGAACGCCGTTACGCTCCTCGTCTCGGATCATCGATTCCTCGTTGTCGCGCCCGATGTCCCGAACGCTGGTTGGATCATCCGGGAGGCCAGGATAGCTTGCGACCGCCAAGCATGTGCAAGTGCAGGTGAAATACTGTCTGCCCAGCGTCGGCGTTGCAGTTGAAGACCGTACGGTAACCGGCGGCGGCGTGGCCGCGCGCCAGGGCGATGTCACGGGCCATGGTCAGGAGTCTGCCGACCACCGCTTCGTCTTCGGGCTGGAGTTCGTTGAGCGTCGCGATGTGCTTGCGCGGTACCAACAGGATGTGGGTCGGCGCCTGTGGGTTGACGTCCTCGAACGCAACAGCCTGCTCATTCTCGAGAACGATCTTGGCGGGCACCTCGCCGGCTGCTATTCGGCAAAACAGACAATCGTCAGGCATCGCTCCTCCGGCTATTCGCGGAAACGCTCGACTTCTGCGCCGGCCGCTGCCAGCTTGCTCACGAGGTTCCCGTATCCGCGGTCGAGATGGTATAGCCGATCGATCACGGTCTCACCATCGGCGAGCAACCCGGCGAGCATCAGCGAGGCCGAGGCCCGTAGGTCGGTAGCCATCACCGTAGCTCCGGTCAGTGGTGTGGGTCCGCTGACGATTGCGTTGCGGCCGTCGATTCGAATATCGGCCCCCATCCGCGACAGTTCCGGCACGTGCATGAACCGGTTCTCGAAGATGTTCTCGCGGATTACGGAACGCCCGCCAGCTTGGCTCGTCAGCACCATGAACTGAGCCTGCATATCAGTCGGAAAGCCGGGATATGGCTGAGTTTGTAGATCCACCGGATGGAGGTCGCCGCGCGACACGGCAATGTGGTCGTTATCGACGTGGACATCGACGCCGGCGGCGGTCAACCTGTCGATAACCGCTCCGAGATGCTCCGGTCGGCAGCCGACGATCTCGAGTCCGTCACCGACGAGCGCACCGGCTACCAAGTAGGTGCCGGTCTCGATGCGATCTGGAATGATCGAGTGGTGTGCGCTGTGCAGCGACGCCACGCCTTCGATCTCGATGGTGTCGGTGCCGGCACCGTTGATGTGTGCTCCCATAGCGATCAGGAGGTCGGCCAGGTCGGTGACCTCGGGCTCCGCGGCGGCATTGCGCAGCACGGTCGTGCCGGTCGCCAACGTAGCGGCCATCATGCAGTTTTCTGTGCCGCCAACCGTGACAACGTCGAAGACGATCTCCGCTCCCCGCAGCCGTGTACAGCGCGCTTCAACATACCCTTGGTCGAGCTCTAGTGCCGCGCCCAGCCGAGTGAGCCCCGCCAGGTGCCGATCGACCGGGCGGGCGCCGATAGCGCAGCCTCCCGGGAGCGAGACGCGAGCACGACCCGTGCGTGCCAGCAACGGCCCCAGCACCAGAAAGCTGGCACGCATCGTCTTGACCAGGTCGTAGGATGCCTCCGACGCCGGTGTTGCAGCGCTGCGCGCGACGACGACGCCGGGCTCCGGGCGTGCTACCTCGCTGCCGAGCTGGTGAAGCAGACGGCAGGTGGTGTCGACATCGCGAACCGCCGGGACGTTCTCCAGGCGGGTCTCATCGTCGCTGAGCAGCGTCGCGGCGAGCGCAGGGAGCGCCGCGTTCTTGGCGCCGCTGATAGGTACTCGGCCGCTCAACCGTTGCCCACCGCGGATGCGAAGTTTTTCCATGAGGGGATTGTAGTGTTCAGGTCGGACCGATACGTAGCCAGGTCTCAGAGCGATGGATACCCGCTGCCCGTAGTCAGCGCCGCCGTACGGCGAGTACGCGCGGGATACCTTGGAAGTCCGGACTTGCCCGGCAGCTCATCCAACGGCCATCGCGACGCAACAAGCCCGTTACGATTTCCGCCTGGTCGTAACCGACCTCCAGCAGCATCGGGCAGCGCGAAGCCAGGCGCTTCGCCGCCTGGGGGATCAGCCGTGAGTAGATCTCCGTTCCGAGCGGCCCCGACGCCCAGGCGCCGACGGGCTCGTGATCGCGAACTTCCGGCTGCACGATGTCACCGGTGCGCACGTAGGGCGGATTGCTGACCAGCAATCCGATCTCTCCTGAGGGCTGGCGTGGGCGCACTGCCGAGAGGAGATCCGAGCGGACGAAGGAGATCTGGTGCTCGACGCCGTTGTCGACCGCACTGGCGGCGGCAGCGGCAAGCGGCGTGGGCGATAGGTCGATGGCCAGCACACGGCAGTGCTCATGCGCACGCGCCAACGCGATTGCGATAGCCCCACTGCCGGTTCCGACATCAACTGCCCACGGACGTGCCGGGTCCCAGAGATCCACGGCCTGCTCGGCGAGCTGCTCGGTCTCCGGTCGCGGGATGAAGACACCGGGCCCGACGCGAACCTCGAAGTCCAAGAAACTGGCTCGGCCCAGCAGGTACTGAAGAGGGTGACGCGCACAGCGGAGCGCGATCAGCGCGTCAAACGCGCCGGCCGTGTCCGGATCAATGCTCTCCGAGAGGCTCGCCAACAAGGCAGCGCGGTCGACGAGCAGAGCGTGCCCCAGCAGGGCAGTTGCCTGGATTCTGGGCGCGTCGACGCCGGCTGCCTCGAGTCGAGTCGCAGCGTCGCGCAGGGCCGCATCGATGGTTCGGTGCGCGGAAGCCATGATCACACCGATCCCGGTCCTACGGCGACCACGCTCAGCTGGCCGCTTGAAACTCGGCCTTCAAACGCTCCGCCTCGAAGGCGGTGATCATATCGTCGAGCACTGTGTCCAGGTCGCCACCGAGTATCTCGGCGAGCCTGTGCACGGTGAGCTGCACGCGATGATCCGTTAGCCGATTTTGCGGGAAGTTGTACGTGCGAATCTTCTCGCTCCGGTCACCGCTGCCCACCATCCCACGTCGCTCGGCGGCACGTTCGTCCTGCTGCTCCTGCATCTTTTGATCATGGAGACGTGACCGCAGAACGCGCATTGCCTTGGCCAAGTTCTTGTGCTGCGACTTTTCGTCTTGGCACGACACCACCAGGCCGCTTGGGAGATGGGTCACACGGATCGCTGAATACGTCGTGTTCACACTTTGACCGCCGGGGCCTGATGAGCAGAAGCGGTCGATGCGCAGATCCTTGTCTTCAATGTGCACTTCAACGTCCTTGGCCTCCGGCATGACCGCCACCGTTACCGCCGAGGTATGAATCCGGCCGGACGACTCTGTCTCGGGTACGCGCTGTACCCGATGGACACCGCTCTCGTACTTCAAGCGGCTGTATGCACCTTGCCCCTCAATGACCGCGATCACTTCTTTCAGCCCGCCGGTGCCGGTGCCGCTCTCGCTCAGCACGTCTACCTTCCAACGCTTTGCCTCGGCATAGCGCGCATACATGCGGAAAATCTCGGCGGCGAACAGCGCGGCCTCCTCACCGCCGGTGCCGGCGCGGACTTCGAGCACGACATTCTTGGCGTCGTTGGGATCCTTCGGCAGGAGCATGCGGTATAGGGCTTGCTCGAGCGCATCACGCTCGCCGCCGAGCCGGGCGATCTCTTCCTCGGCGAGCTCGCGCATCTCCGGGTCCGCCTCGTCGAGCAACTCTTCGCTCTCGCGGATACCCTTCGAGAGGTGCCGCAGCTGACGGTAAGCGCCGACGATCTGATCGAGCTCGGCATGTTGCTTGATGAGCTCGGTATAACGGGCCGTGTCCTGGATAACCTCCGGACGAACGATCTCTTCGTTGAGCGATTCGAAGCGGCTTTCCAGCTCCTGAAGCCGGGTCACGACCTGTTCTTGCACGGTCGGGGCGCGCGGACCACGTATCGGTCCTGGCGCGACGCTCCTTAGCTCTCGGCTTCGGAATCGTCGCCGGCTTCCGCGCCATCGTCGACGGTCTCGTCTTCGGCAGCAGCATCAACGCCAGCGTTCGGCTCGGCCTCGGCCGCCGCCACAGGCTCGGTCGCCTCCTCGGTGGCGGCTTCCGCAGGTGCTGCCTCGGTGGTGGCTTCCTCAGGCGCCTCCTCGGTGGCGGCCTCCTCAGGTGCCGCCTCGACGGCGGGCGCCGGCTTGGCGGCTGCCGCTCTCTTGACGACCTTCGCTTTGGCCTTGTCCTGTGCCTCGTAGAACTGCTGGTACTTGCGCTGGAACTTCTCCACGCGGCCGGCCGTGTCGACGAAGCGTTGCTCGCCGGTGAAGAAGGGGTGCGACGCCGATGAGATCTCGACGCGGATCACGTAGTGATCGACGCCGTCGATCTCACGCGTCTCGCCGCTCGTCTTGGTTGAACGCGTTACCAGCTCGAAGTCAGCGGCGCTGTCCACGAAGACGACCGGGTGGTATTCCGGGTGCAGTCCTTCTTTCATGGGAGCGTTGTCCTAGTCCTCGCTGTCCACAGCGGTGCCGTCAGCGAGTGTCTTGGGGGGGCGAATGTTGCCAAGGATGGCAGACACACAAGAATACCATCCAACGAGGATCTCCATTGGCTCGGCGCTCCAGCCAAAGTGCTACAAAAGGCTTTCGCACGTTCGTCAGCTCGCTGCGATGTGCGTGTCCAACAGCGACCACAGCTCGGCGCGCCCCGCACCGGTCACCGCGGAATAGGGAATAGGTCGCACGCCCTCCGGCAACTGAAGCCTGCGGGCGAATAGCTGAGCGGCGCGAGCGCGGCGTGAGCTCGATAGCTTGTCGGCCTTGGTGAGCACATAGGTGGTGGGTCGGTTGTTGGCACGCAACCAGTCGATCATCTGCTCGTCGAGTGTCGTCGGGCCATCACGCCGGATATCCAGAAGCTGTATCGCCATTGCCATCGGTCGCTGCGAATGCAGGTACGTCTCGATCAGCGCCGCCCACTCCCGTTCGCGCACCCGTCGCGGCACTCGCGCGTAGCCATAGCCCGGAAGGTCGACGAAGCGGCACCGCAGGCCGCCGCCCTCGACCCGATACCAGTGTATGGCTCGCGTGCGTCCGGGTGCTTTGCTCGTGCGCGCCAGTCGCTTCCGATTGAGCAGCGAATTGATGAGGCTCGATTTGCCTACATTGGATCGACCAAGGAACGCGATCTCCGGAAGCGACTCCAGCGGATAGTCCCCAGGACGGGAGGTCGTGAACTCCGGTCGTACCTCCTGAATCTTCACAGCGTGGCTTCCTCGGGGCGCCGCCTGCCGCGGCGGGCTCCGTAGCCAGCCCGGGTCCGGGGCGTGCGCAGCCGCTCTAGTGGGTCAGCGGTGGCTCCAACGCCTCGCTCGCCCGCGGATCCGCGGCCAGGCCACTGTCTTGCTCTTCGTTCGGCAACGGTGTCAGCGGCGACACCAACGCGTGCTTCAGCACTTCGTCCATGTTCGAGACGAGGTGGATCGTGAGCTGCTCACGAATCTCTTCAGGCACGTCTTTGAGGTCCTTCTCGTTCTCCGCAGGCAGCAGCACCGTTGTGATGTCGACACGATGGGCGGCGAGCACCTTCTCCTTCACCCCACCGATCGGCAATACGTTGCCCCGCAGGGTGACCTCGCCGGTCATGGCGAGCTCGTGGCGAACCGGAATCCCGGTGAGCGCCGATACCATCGCCGTTGCCAACGTTATGCCGGCGGAGGGGCCGTCCTTGGGAATAGCGCCCTCGGGCACGTGCACGTGGACATCGAGCCTCGTGTAGAAATCGCGGGCCACGCCCAGGTGCGCAGTACGTGAACGAATGAAGGACAGCGCCGTCTGGCCGGACTCCTGCATGACGTCTCCCAGTTGGCCAGTGAGCGCGAGCTTCCCCTTGCCAGGCATGAGCGAGACCTCGATGTCGAGCTTCTCGCCGCCGCGCTCAGTCCACGCCAGCCCACAAGCGAGTCCCACAGCTGCCTGCTCTTCGCGCCGCTTGCGCTTATACCGCGGTACGCCCAGATACTCCTCCAAGCGGTCCTCATCAACGAGAATCGTGGCGTCTTCCGGAATTGCCTCTGCCATCCGGCTACGGACCGGGAGCGACTTTGCGAGCGGATCGCGTGCCTCGACGAAAATATCGTCGGCGGTGAGCTCGGGCAGGTCTCCGGGCTCCGGGGCATCGTCGGGAGCGGTGTCGTCGGCTGCCTCGACGGTCTCCGGGATTGCTACCTCGGTGTCGTCCCCGACCCCATCGGTGTCACCGTCGTCCTCTGCGGCCGCCACGTCGGCACCATTGCCGTCCGCCGGTATGACGAGCGGGCTCGCCGTGGCGTCGTCGAGCTCCGGCGTCGGGACTTCGGAAAGGCTCCGGGCATCTTCCTCGGCCGCCAACGCAATCTCGGCGTGGTGCAGTTTCACCAGATCGTGTGCGCCCTTGCGGCATACCTTGGCGAGCTCGCGCTCGAGCCGGCGGACACCCGCCTCGCGGGTGTACTCGTCGATGAGCTTCTCGAGCGACGCGTCGGAGAGCTCGAGCTGGCCCGGTAGCAAACCGTGAAATGCGATCTGCTTGCTGAGCAGGTGTCGCCGGCCGATCTGTACCTTTTCGTGCTGCGTATAGCCGGACAGGTGGATGACCTCCATGCGGTCCTGCAAGGGTCCGGGTACCGTGTGCAGCACGTTGGCCGTGCAGATGAACATCACCCCTGACAGGTCGTATTCAGCGTCGAGGTAGTGGTCGACGAACGTATGGTTTTGCTCCGGGTCCAGGACCTCCATCAGTGCCGCCGAGGGGTCGCCGCGAAAATCCATGCTCATCTTGTCGATCTCATCGAGCAGAAACACCGGATTCACCACGCCCGCTTGTTTCATGCGCTGCATGATTTGCCCCGGAAACGCCCCGATGTAGGTGCGGCGGTGACCGCGAATCTCGGCCTCGTCGCGCACGCCACCCAGCGACTGACGTACGAAGTCGCGCGCCGTTGCGCGAGCGATCGACTTGGCAAGCGACGACTTGCCGGTGCCTGGAGGTCCGACGAAACACAAGATCGAGCCGCGCGGATTGTCGACCAGCTGGCGAACGGCGAGGAACTCGAGGATACGCTCCTTGATGTCGTCGAGGCCGTAGTGATCCTCCTCCAGCACCTGGCCGGCGCGCTCGAGGTCGCGGTTCTCCAGATTCCTCCGGAACCACGGTACGGAGACCAGCCAATCGACGTAATTTCGAGAGACCGTGGCCTCCGCGGACATCGGCGGCATGGCCTCTAGACGATCGAGCTCCTGTTCCACCTTCTCATTGACCTCGGCCGGCAGCCGGGCCTCGACGATGCGACGACGGAGTTGATCGAGCTCAGACTCGCGGTCGCCGCGGCCAAGCTCCTTCTGGATCGCCTTGATCTTCTCGTTGAGGTAGTACTCGCGCTGCGCCTGCTCCATCTGCTTCTTGACGCGGCCCTGTATTTCCCGGTCCATCTTCACCTTTTCCATCTCGGTGCTGATGTACTGGGTAAGCCTGTCGAGGCGAGCCTCCACGTCTACGATCTCGAGAATCTCCTGCTTGGCAGGCACGTCCAATGGCAGGTGGGCCGCGATGGTGTCGGCGAGGCGGCCGGGATGGTCCTTCTTCACCGCAGCCAGCACGGCTTCGTTCGGCAGATTGGACGATAGCTTTACGTACTTCTCGAACAGCCGCACCAGCCGGCGCGTCTTGCGCGATAGCAGCTCGTCGGCGTCGGTGTCCTCGATGGGCTTGACCACAACCTCGAGGAAGCTGGTCTCGTCGGTAGGCTCGATTACGAGCGCCCGCCGCACCCCTTCAACCAGGACCTTTACGGTGCCGTCCGGGCGCTTGAGGCTCTGGACGATGGTTGAAACGGTGCCGAGGCTGTAGATGTCCCCGGTGCCGGGATCTTCCGTCTCGGCGTCCTTCTGGGCCGACAGGAACAGACGCTTGCCGGTCTCCATGGCGCGCTCGAGCGCGTTGACCGAGCGCGAGCGGCCGACCACGAACGGCATCATCATTCCGGGAAAAATGACGACATCCCGCAGTGGCAGAAGAGCCAGGGTCTGATATTCGCCGGTCGGTTGAGTAGCCATAGGACGTGGGAGGTTCTGGTGGTGCCCGACAGGACGTCGAGCTCGTGCGCCTACGAAACCGCGGCCGAGGGCCAAGCTACGGTGATGGTTGCTGTTTGGCGCGTACGCAGCGAATGGCTGCGCTGCTTCCCCCTACAGAGTAGAGGTTACACGGTGGCCAGAGACGGCCGCAAACCACGTTTGATCTTGGCGCGTAGCATCGGCCCCTCGGATCGAACTCTCGTTCGAGTTGCTAGCAGCGCTCGCCGGGGTGGCCTCGGGGCGTCCGCCGAGACTCGCCGAAGGGAAACTCAGCCGGCTTTCTTGATTACCGCCAGCGGGTCGATCTTGTTCTCTACGACCTCACGGGAGATCACGCACTCCTCGACACCGATCTCGCTCGGCAGCTTGTACATGATCTCGAGCATGAAATCTTCCATGATCGCTCGCAGCCCGCGTGCGCCGATGCCGCGATCGATCGCCGCTTCGGCGATCGCCACCAACGAGTCGTCGGTGAACGTCAGGTTCACGCCTTCGCAATCGAAGAGCTTCTGATACTGTTTCAGAAGCGCGTTCTTCGGCTGTGTCAGGATGGTTACGAGATCGTCGCGCTCGAGCGCGTTCAAGTGGCCTACCACCGGCAGGCGGCCCACGAACTCAGGGATGAGCCCGTAGCGGATAAGATCGCCGGGCTGAACCTGTGCGAACAGGTTCTCTTCGGTGTTCGCGTGTTGCTGCACGTCAGCGGTGAAGCCCAATCCCTGCCGCCCGAGACGCTGCGAGATGATGCGGTCGAGGCCGACGAATGCTCCACCGACGATGAACAGGACGTTCGTTGTATCGATCTGGAAGAACTCCTGATGAGGGTGCTTACGGCCGCCTTGCGGCGGCACGTTCGCCTGCACGCCCTCGAGGATCTTCAGCAAGGCTTGCTGTACGCCTTCGCCCGAGACGTCGCGCGTGATCGAGGGGTTCTCGTCCTTGCGGGCGATCTTGTCGATCTCATCGATGTAGATGATGCCGCGCTCGGTCTTCTCCTTGTCGTAGCCCGAGGCTTGGAAGAGCTTGAGCACGATGTTCTCGACGTCTTCGCCAACGTATCCTGCTTCAGTGAGGGTGGTAGCGTCGGCGATCGTGAACGGCACCTGTAGCACGCGGGCGAGCGTTTGCGCGAGCAGCGTCTTGCCGGTTCCGGTGGGCCCGATAAGCAGGATGTTGCTCTTCGAGAGCTCGACATCGTCGCCGGTCCGGCGGTCGAGCAGATCGCTGCGCCGATAATGGTTGTAAACCGCGACCGCAAGCTTCTTCTTGGCCGCGCTCTGCCCGACGACATACTGGTCGAGGAAGGCCTTGATCTCTGCCGGCTTTGGCAGCTCGACGAGCTCACTGCGCTCCTCGAGGTCACGCTCCTCGGCGATGATGTCCGTGCAGATCTCGATGCACTCATCGCAGATGTACACGTTGGGCCCGGCGATCAACTTGCGGACTTCGCTCTGGCTCTTGCTACAGAACGAGCAGCGCAGCGATGAGTTTCCCGAGCTGGATCGGCTCATAATCGATTTCCTGTAAGCCGGTTATGCGCTCGCCCCATCGAACGCAAGTGCGTGGGCAGGTTAGCTCGCGTCGCGCGAGTCAATGACCTTGTCTATCAAACCATACTCGACGGATTCAGACGCCGTCAGAACGAAGTCCCGGTCGGCGTCCGATGCGATCTTCTCTACAGACTGACCCGTCCAACCGGCGAGCATGTGGTTGAGCTGTTCGCGGAGCCGTAGGATCTCGCGCGCCTGGATCTGGATATCGGCGGCGGTACCCTGCATTCCGCCCGAGGGTTGATGGATCATGATGCGCGCGTTCGGGAGCGCAAAGCGCTTCCCGCGCGTGCCGGCAGCGAGCAGAATCGCGCCCATACTCATCGCCTGACCAATGCAGATCGTCGATACGTCGGGCTGAATGAACTGCATCGTATCGAGCATCGCCAGCCCGTCGGTGACCGAACCGCCGGGGCTGTTGATGTAGAGCGAGATATCACGCTCGGGGTCTTCCGCCTCGAGGAACAGCAACTGAGCGATCACCAGGTTCGCGACCATGTCGTCGATCGGTGAACCGATGAAGATGATGTGATCTTTCAGCAGCCGCGAGTAGATGTCGTATGCGCGCTCGCCCCGAGCAGTCTGTTCTACGACCATGGGAACGAGCGTCATCGCGGGCTCCGAGCTAGGCTGGCGGCGGTTCGGTGTGCGCTGAGCATGCAATCGATCAGCGAAAAAAAGCAGCGGCGTCAACCAGTACCGACGACTCCCTGAGCCCCGGAAACACTGGCGTTTTCGCCGCCATCCTGGGTGATCGTAGCACGGTCCTGAAGGTGATCCAAAGCGAAACGTCGGCGCATGGTGATACGCAAACCCTCGAAGGCCCCCTCCTTCCGCATCTGCTGGACTACGGACGGAAGAGGCCGCTCGTTTCCCCCCTCGCTTTGTTCGAGTTGTGATCGGATCTCGGCCGTCACCTGCTCGTCATCTACGACCAGTTGCTCGTCGTCGGCAATCCGGTCAAGCAACATTTCATCTGCGATTCCGTCGCTGGCGCGCTCCCGGTTCTCGGCCCGGAACTCGGCCCAGTTGATCGCTTCGCGCGGATCGACACCCTGTCGCGCCAGGTCGGAGGCGAAGCGCTGCGACATCTCGTCAAGACGACGCTCGATGAGAGAGGCGGGCACTTCTACCGGGTTCTTTTTCCGCAGCTGGTCGAGCAACTGTTGCTCGACCTCGCGCTCCGCCTTAGCCTCGAGCGATTGCTTCAAGTCCTCGGCAATCTTGGCGCGCAGCGCGGCCAGGTCGTCCATGCCGAGATCCTTGGCGAAGTCCTCGTCGATCGCCGGCAGCTGCCGGCTCTTGATCTCGGCTACCTGGACTCGACAGCGGACCTCCTTGCCGGCGAGCAGGGCGTTCGGATACGTATCTGCCAGCTCGGTAACGAACGTCCGCTCCTGCCCCACGGTCAAGCCCTCGAGTTGGGTGTTGAGTCCGGGTATCGCGCCCTCCTGCCCGACGTGGACGTAGCGGTTTTCTTCAAGGAGCTTCCGTCCCTTGCCGTCCTTGGCAAACAGCGCGATCTCGCACCGAGCGTAGGTTCCGGCGGAAATCCCCTCGCCCTCAGGCGCCGGGGCGAGGCTGGCAGCACGCTCACGCAAGTTCCCCAGAGCCTCGTCGATCATCTCGTCGGTGAGCTCCAGGTGTGGCCGGGTTGCACTCAGGTCGAGGTCGACAATGGTTACCTCGGGCGCTGTATCGAAGCTCACCGTGAAGGTCAGTGGCTCACCGGCGCGAAACTCGACCTCGCCCAGCGTCGGCGAATCGAGCGGTTGCAGCTCGCGTGCCTCCAACTCGGCGCGAACGAGCTCGGGAATCGCATTGTCGAGCACGCGCTGACGAATCTGGTCTCCGAACTGCTGGGCCACCATCGACAGCGGCGCCTTGCCCCGGCGGAAGCCAGCTAGGCGGGCGTGTTCCCGGAACGCCTGGGCTGCGGTATCCAGTTGCTGACGCATTGTCTCGGCCGGAACTACCAGCCGGAGGGTGTGGTGCACGCCTTCGTGGGAGTGCTCGGCTTCATGGTCCATCGATGCGGTCATTCTGATTGCTTCCGGCAGTGTCCAGAGTGCAGGGAAAGAGAACTATCAGGAGGTCATGTTGTCCGTGGGGGGAGCCGCGATGGTGCCGGAGAACATGCGAAAGGGGGGACTCGAACCCCCACGGGCGTTAGCCCACTGGCTCCTAAGGCCAGCGCGTCTGCCAATTCCGCCACTTTCGCGTGGCGCTTCTCGCCGCCGGCCGCCGCCTGCCTCACGGGCGAGCGACGGATTCCGGCTGGCGACTGACGGGCCCCTGAGGAACCCGTCGAAGAGGTGAGCCGCCTAGGAATCGAACCTAGAACCTACGGATTAAGAGTCCGTTGCTCTGCCAGTTGAGCTAGCGGCCCACTGAAATCGGAAAGCCTTATTTTGTGGTGAGTTACAGTCATTTACGAGGAACTCCTGAACTGGGTTACTCGGCCAGATCGGGCAAATTGTCCCTTTCTTGTCCCTGTCACGTCGCCGAGCCTCCCGAGCGCGTTCCTCAGATCAGCCTCGTCGACGATGTCGTATCGGTCGAACACCGACCGGGTCTTGTGGCCGGTGATCATCATCGCGGTCTTTTCGGGGACGCCGGCGCGGACCAGGTTGCGAACTGCTGTCCGGCGAAAGTCATGGGGGAGTTTTCCCAGACAGCCGGCAGCTTTGCAAGCCGACACCCACGCTCTACGGAAGTCCTTGATCACACTCCCGTCGCGATGGAACACGTAGGGACAGATCACACCCTCGTCGGTTAACCGCTCGCGCTCTCGCCACTGCCGTTCGATGACATCTACCAACTCCGGGAGCAGGTCGTAGGGCAAGCTTCGGCCCTCGGCGTTCTTCGTCGTACCGGGTTCAAGCCGGATGATGGTGACCTGACCCCACGGTTAGTACCACGTCTTATCTCAGTAACTCGGTGCTGACAAGGGGTTGTTGAGGCCGGCGAAGCGCAGCGCAGCCGGATTCAACAACAGCGCTTCCGGGGCCGGTGGTCGGTAGCCTAACGAGC
>DASCOT010000170.1:0-21594 GCA_036012155.1 Acidobacteriota bacterium | reverse complement strand
TGCGTTTACTCGCGCCTGCGGGAAAAGTGCAGCACCTCGCCGCCGGCGCGCTCCTTGCGAAACCCGAACAGGTGGAATATCTCGACGGTGAGCCATCGGGCCACCCGTCGATTGACGATCAGCGTCTCGACATGATCCGGGTCGCGCCGCACGCCGGGCAGCAAGGGGGCGATGCGGTCGAGCCGCAGGTACCGCAGCCATGCCGACAACCGGAGCCAGATCGGTCGCACCTCCCGCACCAGGAAGAAGCCGTCATTGCCGAGCCCTTGATACAGAGGCAGGAGCATACGAGCCTCGGCCCCGAGGCGGATCTCACCGGTGTCGTCGCACGCCACCACCTCGTCAGCACTCACGGTGGTGAAGTTGGCGTAGCCGCGGTGCATTCGGAAGCCATCGCCTACTGCGATGGCGTGGCGATGGCGTACTTCTAGCACCGGCGGAAGGCTACCAGCGGCCTCGCGCAGCACTTTGAAGTGACGGCCGAAGTCGGTGGCTGCGGTGCGCGCCAGGCAGCCTGCGTTGATGAGGGCCAGGGTCAGGAACGCCTCGTGATAGGCGATCGATTGCTGCTGATCGTGTTGGCCCGCCTCGACCCCCACGGTGACGTGGCCGAGGTTGTTCACGTACTCCAGCAGGGCGCCGTCAACCTGCTCCTCGAGGCCGAGGATTACCGGCACCGGGAACCCCTCGGCGAAGCGGCGATTGCGAATGGTGTCGCCAATGCAGACGAACGGCTGACCTGGAGCGGAGCTGGTGTGCAGATCGAGGAAGAAGACCGGCCCAACGGCACGCCCCAACTCCGCCTCGAGCGCGGCCAACAGCTCGCGCTGTTGCGACTCGTCGACGGTCCGGGCTCTCCAGCCAGCCGCCCTCAGTCGCGCGACGCGCGCCTCCGACCAGATGCGGTTGAAGTCCTCCTCGACGAAGCGCTGGCCACGCTCGTAGGCAGCCAGATTGCCGGCCAATCCGACGAATCGGCCGCGTAGCGACACGTTGTCGGCCTGCAGGCGTGCAAGGACATTTTGGAACGCCACGACGCCGGCAGGCTCGTTGCCGTGAACTACCGCGGCGATCACGACCGTGGGCCCGGCGATGCCTCGATCGTAGGCTCCCAGAAAGCGTTCGAGCTTGCCGGTGCCGGTGTTCTCGAGCGCCATACTCGACGAAGTCGTCATCTCGTGTGGGGTGCGCGGCCTCAGCGCGGTCGACGAGCCGAGACAGACCATTGCGGCGTGCGGAGGCATTCAGTGAGCCGCCGCTCCGGAGTCTACACGGATAGGCCTGCGGTGATTGCCGGGCTTGTCGGCGACCCCTTCCGCTACAATCACCTGTCTGCCGCTGCCGGGGCGCAATGGTGCCATGACCGACTCCCTTTATATTCGCGATGATCGCTCGCTGGAGCAGCTCGTCGAGCGGATCCAGGGTGTCAGCCCGCTGGCAATCGATACGGAGTTCATCCGCGAGCGTACCTACTATCCGAGGCTTTGCCTCATACAGCTAGCGGCTCCTGGCCTGCTGGCGGTCGTCGATCCCCTGGCCGTCGATGATCTCGGACCGCTGTGGAGTGTGCTCACTGCAGGCCCGGAGCTCGTGTTGCATGCGGCCGGGCAGGACCTGGAGATCGTCCAGCGGCTTGCCGGCCGGCTACCATCCAGCCACTTCGACACCCAGGTGGCCGCAGCGTTCCTGGGATACGGCGACAGCATCGGTCATTCCAAGCTCGTCGAGCGGCTAGCACGGGTCACGCTGAAGCGGTCCGAGGCGTACACCGACTGGACGCGGCGGCCGTTGTCGGACGACCAGGTTCAATACGCGCTCGACGATGTGCGCTACTTGCTCGGGTGCGCTGAGACGATGCGTGCACAGCTGGCGGAACGCGGTCGGCAACACTGGGTAGAGGAGGAGCTCTCCAGGGTGATGCGCGGCGTCAACGCCAGTCCCGATCCCGACGAAATGTGGCGTCGAGTGTCCGGTGCCCGATCGTTGACCCGGCGCGGCGCGGTGATCCTTGGTCGCGCCGCGGCTTGGCGGGAGCGCAAGGCTGTGAGTCGAGACATTCCGCGGCAGCGCGTGGTCGCCGACCGCGTGCTGATCGAGATCGCCAGGCGAGCCCCGAAGAAGCAGGGCCAGGTCGAGCGGCTGCGGGGGCTGCATCCGCGCGAGGCGCAGCGATCCGCGTCGACGATTCTGGCGTTTGTTCGCGAGGCTCTGGAGTCGGACCCAGCCACCTGGCCGGACGTCAGCACGCCGCGTCCCCGTGGTGGCATGCGAACGGTAGAGATTCTGGCCTCGCTGCTGGATGCTGTGGTGCGCACGCGTGCCGCTGAGCTGGACTTGGCCCCGCGATTGCTCGCCAAGCGCGCTGACCTGGAGCGGCTGGTGCGCCAGGAGATTGCCGGCGACGCCGAGGATCACGGCATTCCGGTGCTCCAGGGCTGGCGGCGCGAGCATGTCGGCGACCAACTACTGGCATTGCTGCGCGGCGATGCTAGCGTCCGCGTGCAACAGACCGACGACGGGCCACGGCTACGCCTCGGAAGCTAGCCGAACGCGGCGGCAGTGTGCTGGCCGGCGGCGGCCCTACTTGCTTTGACCCCGTGGCTTGGCCGTGCGGCCAGTGCTCGAGCTGCCACGGCTGCGACCGCCTGGACTGACGGAGCCTTTCGAGCCGCCGGAGCGACCACCGCCCATCGAGCCACCCGATCGCCTGCCGCTCCCGCCGAATAGCTTGCGAAACCCGCCAGGAGCGTTGCTGCTCAATCCGACACGGGCGTACCCGCGGCCGGCGATGAGGCGTCCGCCGTGACGACCCACGTTGGGCCTCGGGTGGAACTGCGAGCCGCCCGGGTAGTAACCATAGCCATACCCATACCCATACCCGTAGCCGTACCCGTAGTAGGAGCCGAAGCCGAACGGCGCGAACGCCGGACTCCAGTAGCCGTAGCCGTACACCGGATAGTAGCCGGAGCGTCGCCGCCTACCCTCTTCGGTGTTTTCTTCACCATCGACGAGGAAGTAGTCGGGGAACGACAGCGCCACCATTACATCGATCACGGGCGCCGGAACGTCCGCTTCTGCCAGCCGCATCAACAGCGCCGAGTCCATCTCGAAGCCGGCGTTGGATTCGATCAACGCAGCCTCGACCGCGGCGGTGTCGACGATGCCGACTGCCTCGATCACGTCGTCCGCATCGAACGGCGATGGAGCGCTGCTTTGACTGCCCGCCCTGGCCATGGCGTAGGAATCGAGACCGAAGCGCGTCGCGCTCCGCCCGGTCTGGTCTGCGACGCGCCGATAGCGCCGCACGAGGACCTCACGCTCGCCCTCGGCGTCGATTACCTGCACGTCAACCCAACGGGTTGGCGTCGCCAACAGTGACATCCCCGACGCCTGGCGTCCGAGGCCGTCTTCACATTGCAACGAGGCGAGGTTGAACAGTCGGTGGCCGTCGGCGGAGAACTGCGTACGCTCGGTGCCGGTACAGCTCCCGTCGTCAACCGGTCGGCTGGCGCCATCGCCGTGGACGGTACGTGTGTCGGCCAACTCGCCATCGATCAACGTCGTGACGACCGCTGTTCGAGGCTCGGGCCCGCGCTCGAGGCACACCATGCGTTCGCCGTCGGCGGTCTCGGTGCCGTTGTCGCCCAAGCCGTTGATCAGCTTCCAGCAGCCGCTCCACGCGCCCCACGCGTCGGCCGGCGCGCTCGGCCCTTCCTGCGCCACCACGGCGGCGGGCGCGAGGGCCATCAACACGGCGCCGGTAGCACACAACCAACCGCGTAGCATTCGTTGCGATCGTCCCTTGTTCCGCATGACCCCTCCCTTAGAACTTGAACGCCACACCTGCGGTGGCGTGCAACCCGGTCAAATCGATCGGCGCGAAGCCGACAAAGCTGTCTTTGAGATCGGCCTTCGCCCACTGGTATCGAGCATCGATAACCAAACCGATCGAAGGCGTGAGCTTGATGTCCACGCCGGCGAAGGCGTGGGCAGCGGCGGTAAAGCCGTCTGAGGTGAAGGTGTCCTCGAAGATGGCGAAGTCACGAAAGTCGACGAACTCACCAACCTGCTCCAACTCGTACCAGGTGAAGCCACCGCCGGCTCCGATATAGGGGACGACGGTGCGGGGGACCCAAGCGTACTGGCCAACCCGTTGGCCGCGCGACCCCAGGTACCACTTCAGACTCAAAGTCAACGGTACCTGAGTGAGAGTGGTTTCCTGCACGATCGGAATGTCGTCCTCGTCGACGAAGTCCCGGTACTCGGAGACCCTGCTCGTGCGGCTGTACTCCAGCCCGAACACCAGGTCGATCTGATCCGTCAGCCGCATTCCGAAATCGAACGCGATGATGCCAGCGTCGAAGTCGGACGGCTCGAGCGTCAGATCTTCGGTCAAGAAATCGAAGATCTCGCCTTCGGCGCGGTTGAAGGCGTAGCCGCCGCGGATCCCGAACGTGTTGCTGGGTGAGCTGAACCGGAAGTCAGGCCCCTGCGTTCGGCCGCTAGGCTCGTCGTCGGGGGTTGCCAAGGCGACCGCCGGGACCAGCATCATCAGCGAGCAGAGTGCCGCCGCCTGCCAGTTGCTGGCGAGGTGCTGGCGAACGCGGTCGAGCCTTTGAAGCCAAGCATTGCCCATTGCGACCATCCTCCAATCGGGGACACCCCTCGCGCTGCGGTGCTCGGTGTCGAGTGAACCCATCAACCTCGACCCAAACATAGTGTGCAATCGTCGTGCCGGCGGTCGGTTTCCCCTGTAGGGGCGCCAAGGCCCCTGGTGACGGGCTAGGCGCGACGCGGTCTGGCGGCGGCGGCCCTCCCGGCGACCGTATATCGACGTCAAAACGGACAGTGTCGACAATTGTACGTTTTCCAAGTCGCGCGACTGCCGCGGTCAGCCGTGGCCGCGCGCCTTTGAGTTTGGCGGTCAGTAACTCTAGTCTCCCCCGATGCTGTTGACCGGCCGACGAAATCCTCGCTTCAGTTTGCCACGCATAGCCTTCCGCGGTTGGTTGGCGGTGGCGATGTTGTTGTGTGCATTACCAGGACGCGGTGAGGTCCCCGCTTTGGAAGGCCCGCGCGGCTTCCGGGCTCCTTGGGGCGCGGCAATCGAACGCGAGTAGCGCCTCGCGGCCGCCCCCGATGCCGACCGTATGCGGGCGCTGGCTCAGCAGCTCGGCAGCGAGGCCAGGGTAGCGGGTACACCTGCTGCGGCTCGCGCCGCCGCCGAGATCGCCGATCTCATGGCCAGTTGGGGGCTCGACGTCGCGCTGCACGAGTATGACGTGCTGCTGCCGCATGCGAGCTCGGCGCGAGTAGATCGCCTGGCGCCATCGCCGCTGACCTTGCAGCTGGAAGAGGAACCTGTGGCCGCTGACACGGCCAGTACCTCGGATCAGTACCCGGCGGTGGCGGCATACTCCGCTGCCGGCGACGTCGAGGCGGGCGTCGTCTATGCCAACTACGGACGAGCATCCGACTTCGCCGCCCTCCGCGCGCTGCACGTCGATCCCGCTGGCAAGATTGTGGTGATGCGGTACGGCGACGTGTTTCGCGGCGCCAAGGTTCACAATGCCGAGGCGGCCGGTGCGGCGGCCGTGGTGCTGTACTCAGATCCCTTCGACGACGGCTACTTCCGCGGCGACGTATATCCGCGGGGACCGTTTCGTCCGTGGACCGGCATCCAGCGTGGCTCGGTACGCATTGGGCCGCCTGGCGATCCGAACACGCCGGGGCGGCCGGCTTCCTCCGGCGCCGGCACAGTTAGTTCCGACGCATCCACCTCGCCCCTGCCGTCGATTCCCGTGGTGGCGCTCGGGTACGGATCGGCGGCGGAGCTTCTGAGACCTTTGCGCGGTACCGAAGCCCCGACCGGTTGGCAGGGGGCCCTGCCGTTTCGCTACCACGTCGGGGGAGTCGACGTCAGGGCGCGGGTGCGCGTCGAGCTCGATGACACTGCGATACGGACGGTTCGTAATGTCGTCGGGACACTTCACGGACGCGAGCGGCCAGAAGAGTGGGTGATCCTCGGTGCCCACTACGATTCCTGGACGACCGGGGCGGTGGACAATCTCTCGGGCACGGTAGCGATGCTGGAAGCCGCCCGGGTGCTGGCCGAGTTGGGCTCGGCGGGATGGCCGCCACAGCGAAGTGTTCTGTTCGCTGCTTGGGACGCCGAGGAATGGGGGCTGATCGGTTCTACCGAGTGGACCGAGGCCCATTCTGAGCAGCTTCGTAGCTCGGCGGTGGCCTACATCAACCTCGACGGGGTTGTCGGGGGGCCCTATTTCTCCGCCACCGCATCACCCTCCTTGCGCACGCTCATACGCGACGCGACACGAGCCGTCGCCGACCCGACGTTGCCGCAGACCAGCGTCTACGAGGCATGGCGGCGTCGCGCCGCAGTGTTGCCTAGCGGCGAGCCGCGCGTGTTGCTACCGGCGGGCGGTTCCGACGATGCGACGTTCGCGTCGGTGCTGGGAGTTCCAACCCTCGGGCTCGGGTTCTCGGGAAGCTCGGGCGTATACCACTCAGCCTACGACACCAACGCGTTCGTCGACCGATTTGCCGATCCAGGCTACCGCCAGCATCGTGCTGTGGCCGCTCTGGCGGCCATCCTCAGCTGGCGTCTGGCAAACGCCGACGTGCTGCCATTCGATTACCGTGACCAGGCCGCTGAGCTGGCTACGGCGTTGGGAAACGTCGACGCTGCCCTTGGGAGACCCGGGGAAAATGCCGGTGCCGCCGGTACCGAGCTCGCTTGGCGAGCGCTCGGACGCCTGGCCGCTGCTGCAGGGGAGTTGGAGGCAAACACGCGGCACGTGCTACAGCGTGCGTCGGAGGGTCAGGCTCCGGTAGGAATGCAACGCGTCAACGATCACTTGCTGCGGGTCGAGAGGGCATTTACACGGTCCGGTGGGCTGGTGGCTCGCCCCTGGATCAAGAACCTCTTCTACGCCCCGTCCGCGGGTGATCTGTATGCCGCTGAGGTGCTACCTGGGGTGCGACGTGCCATCCGCGGTGGTGATCGCGACGCCCTGGCCAGGGAGATCGACGACCTGGCGGCATCGATTCGTACCGCCGCCGTCGAGATCATCGCGGCCTCCGTGAGCCTGCGAGCGAGCGCTGATTCACGGGTTGCTGCCAGCACCAGCGCCAGCCAAGCGCTGCGCCAATAGTGGCCCGTTGGTCGCCAACAGTCGGTCGCCAACAATGGAACGGGCGATCCCCGCGAACAGCCTCCCCGCAGTGCGACCGTTGGCACCGGCCAATCAAGGCTCGGAACGAGGTCTGCCCCTTTCGCCACGTTCACACCGTCCCGCGCTTGGCTTCGGAAGCCGACCAGTAAGCCTCCCGCCCAGTGTGCAGTCGGGGCTGCGCTGCACATCGGTGTTACCGGCGCCCTGACGGGCGAGCCAAGTTGCGAAGCGGTATTGCCTGATTGTTATCGCCGGACACCGCAAGCGCGCTCCGCGCGGCCATGAGGATCGCCCGAACCGCCAATGATTATGGTCGCATGGCGGCGCTTGTCAACCGGCTCCCGCGCGGCGCCGCCCCGGGTCGCCGAATCGAGAAATCGCCCGCCGCAAAGGGCTCTGCGGGCCGATCAGCGCCTTGAGTTTTGCCTTATTTTCGGATAAAATAAGCAGATTCCGATCAGTCTGCAGCTGCCTACCTAACGAAATCAGGAGAGCCCTTTGCGCTTTGAAGTCGGCGACTATGTCGTCTATCCGAACCATGGCGTGGGGATCATCGAGGACGTCAAGCGTACCCAGGTCTCCGGGCTCGACCAAGACTTCTATCACCTGCTGCTGTTCGCGAACGAGACTACGGTGATGGTGCCGGTGGGCAACTCCAAGTCGGTAGGGCTGCGCAAGATCTTCGGCAAGACGCAGATCAGGAGGCTATTCAAGCATCTGCGCGACCCCGACTTCGAGACCCACAGCAATTGGAAGGGTCGGTATAAGGAGAACGCAGAGAAAATGCGATCGGGCCATCTTTTCGCAATGGCCGACGTTCTCAAGAACCTCCAGCACCTGTCACAGGGCAAGGCGCTCTCGTATCGCGAGAAGCGCATGTACGACAAGGCCAAGCATCTGATCATCTCCGAGATTGCGATGGTGCAGGGTCGCTCGGAAGAGATCGTGCAACCGGACGTCGAGACAGCCCTCGATGATTGCATCGCGGCGCGCAAGCAATCTCGGGGCCGCGCCAAGGCTTCCTGAATCTCTCGACACACACGCTTTTGCTCCGGGTGACTGAACGTCATCCGGAGCTTTTCTGCGTCGACCACCGTCGTGGTGTCACCTGTTAGTCTTGCGCAGCCCGGAGGCCACAGGGCGCTCCCTCAGCAGGACACGCTCATGAGACGGCTTTCTCTCCCGACCCAGATCGCTGTCGGCATGCTGCTCGGGGTTCTTGCAGGTGCGCTGCTCGGCGAGGGCGCGACGATACTCCGACCGATTGGCGATCTGTTCTTGCGATTGATACGCCTCGTCGTCGTGCCGTTGGTGTTCTCATCGCTGCTGGTGGGCACGGCTACCGTCGGTGATCCGAAGAAGCTCGGACGAATCGGCGGCAAGACCATGGCGTATTACCTGTGCACGACCGCCATCGCGATCTGCATCGGGCTCGTGCTGGCCAACATCGTCCAGCCCGGCGGTGGGATCGAAGCCGGGGCCCAGGAACGACTGCTCGCGAGCTTCGGGGGACAGGCCCAGGGATCGGCGGAGAGGCTGCGCGAGAGTCCGAGTGTGACAGACACGCTGCTCGGGATCATACCGACCAACCCGATCGCGGCGCTGGCTGAGGGCAACATGCTGCAGATCATCTTCTTCGCCATTCTCTTCGGCCTGGCGTTGACGCTCATTCCAAAGAAGTCGCACCGAGAGTCTGTCCTGGTGTTTTTCGACGGCATCAGCGAGGCGATGATCCAGATTGTGCACCTCGTCATGCGGCTCGCCCCCATCGGGGTGCTGGCGCTCATGGCGGCTGCGGTCGGACAGTTCGGGATCGAGGTTCTACGCGTGCTGGCGCTATACACCGCCTGCGTCGTGGTTGGCTTGATAGTGCATGTCACCCTCGTCTACTCGACCGCCGTCAGATGGCTCGCCAAGGTTCCGGTCAGGCGCTTCTTCGCCGGCATCCGACCGGCTCAGTTGGTGGCGTTCTCGACGTCGTCCAGCAGTGCGGCACTGCCCGTGACGATGGACCGTACGGTCACCAAGCTCGGAGTGTCGGAGCAGGTTGCCGCCTTCGTGCTGCCCCTCGGCGCTACCGTCAATATGGACGGTACGGCGCTCTATCAGGGCGTTGCCGCGATGTTTATCGCTCAGGTGTACGGTTTCGAGCTCGGTATCGGGGGACAGCTGACCATCGTGCTGATGGCTACGGTGGCCTCGATCGGTGCCGCCGGGGTGCCGGGCGTGGGCTTGATCACCCTGGCGATGGTACTGGAGCAGCTCGGACTGCCATTGGAGGGCATCGCGCTGATTCTGGGCGTAGATCGCATCATCGACATGCTGCGAACCGCGACCAACGTTACCGGCGATGCTTCGGCGGCGGTGGTGGTTGCTGCCTCGGAAGGGCAGATCTGGTACGACGAGGATGGCGAGGACGCCGGGGCCGGACTCGGAGCGAGCGCGGCTAGCTGACGCCGATTCGACTCAGCGACTGCGGGTCGTTTGACCTAGTTGGCGCCCGGGCGCAACACCGGCCGCAATACCCACCTGCCGTTGCTTTTTTGCGACAGGCTCTGGTCGATATCCAGAGCGATGATGACCTGGGTGCTGCCGTCGGTTTGCACGGTGAACGGGATCCCGACGGTGACCGCCTCCGGATCGATCTTGAGCTTCTCACGTCGGCCGCCGGCGTTGACCACCGTGCTGTTGACCTCGGAGAAGCGCAGGCGGATCTGCTGGTAGGTGCCCTCGTCGAGGCGGTCGGCTAGCGCCAGCAGCTGCTGATTGCCGTCGAGCCCGAGAATCTCGTAGAGCTGGCTCCCGGCTGACAAGGTGACGAAGTTGCCTGACTCACTGTCGAGCACGTCGACGCCGACGATCTCGACGGTTACCTGTTGGGGGCTGATCGCCAACGTGGTTCCGGCGTTGGCGGCGGTCAGGAATACACCAAGCTGTCCTTGGTGTTCGACGCACCCGAGCCCGACTAGGGCGAGTAGGCCGATCATGCAGATTGCCGGCGCGTTCTTGCGCATCTCGGAACTCTCAGGTGTCGAGCCAGGTACCGCGACCGCGACTCGGATGCCGCGGCGAGGTCCAGCTTGGGCCGGTATCGGAGTGTGACTTCGATGAGTTTGGCAGGCCGGCGAAAGCGTGGGCAAACCCAAAATAATGCCCGCTGGACAGGCCCGGCCGGGACCTTGCAGCGGAGGTCCGTGCGGTCGCCGCTGCGGCGCCTTCCTGCCTCGAATTTGCTTTGACATGGCGAGGTGCGACACCTACCATCGAACGCCGGAAGGGCCCACCGCGACAGGGTCCGGGCCGGTCGGTCCCGCGTACTGCGCGCCACGCCTGGCGGTGTAGCTCAGTCGGCAGAGCAGGCGGCTCATATCCGCCGAGTCGGGGGTTCAAGTCCCTCCACCGCCACTCTTTCTTAGCCGGGGCGCTGGCGGCCGGCATTCGTCTTTGCGACGCCAGGCGCGGTGTCTCCCAGCCACGCAACGCGGTGCGCCGCCGGGTCGCCGTGAAGCGGAGCGAGTCGATTGATGTCGGAGCCTGAAACGGCGTTGCTCGATGCGGTTGTCGAGGCCATCGAGCACCGAGGTTTGCTTCGCGGAGTTCGCCACCTGGTGGTGGCGTGTAGTGGCGGTGGTGACTCGGTTGCGCTCGCTGAAATGATGGTCCAGCTGGGACCTCGTTTCGAGATGACCGTCGCACTGGCTCACCTGAACCACGACCTCCGAGGCATCGACTCGGAGGCCGACGAGCATCACGTTCGGGATCTCGCCCGACGCTACGGCGTTGCCTGTGAGACGGGGCGCCTGGAAGATCCCGACTCCGTCGCCGGGGGCCTGGAGGAGCGACTGCGCGATGCCCGGCATCGGTTCCTGGCCGAGGTTGTCGGGCGAACCGGCGCCGACGGCGTGGCCTTGGGCCACACGCTCGATGATCGGGTCGAGACCCTCATCATGAACCTGGCACGCGGCTCCGGACGCCGCGGGTTGGCGGGAATGCGGTGGCGCAACCGCGTCGGCGGGCTGCTGCTGGTGCGACCTCTGCTCGGCGTGCGCCGCGAGAGGCTGCGCCGCTACGCGCAGGGCCGCGACGTCGCGTGGCGCGAGGATCCTTCGAACGCGGATAGCCGCTTCACCAGAAATCGCGTACGCAACATCGTGCTACCCGCTCTCGAACAGGCGTTGCCAGGCGCCGTGGATCGCATCGGACGGGCCGCCGAGCTACTCGATCAAGACAACGACTGGCTCGAGGGCCTGGTGGATGAAGCGCTGGCACGGGCACAACTCGACGATCCCCATCCGGGGGCGACGGCGCTCGATGTGAGCGTTCTGCGCACCTTGCCGCGCGCGCTGGCCACGCGGGTGCTTCGGAGGGCGCTCGCGGAGGTTCGCGGTGGGCTACGCGGCGTGCACTTGGCGCATGTGGAGGCAATCGTCGATCGGCTGCTCCCCGGAGTGGAGTCAGCGCGTGACCTACCGGGTGTTCGGGCCCGGGTCGAGGGGGCTCGACTGCGCTTGATGCCGTTGCAGAATCGCCGTTTGACGTCCGCCGACGGGGTCTGAGCCGTGCTCGAACAAGCTAGCTGGGCTCGTTCGTGTTGGTGTACTCTGAGAGCATCATGAATGCGGGCGCCGGGATCAAGCAGGTAGCACTGTGGCTGGTGGTGATTGCCATCGCCATCGTGGTCTACAACGTGTTCAACGAGTCGGCCTTGCCCGACACCGAGATCCCCTTCTCGGACTTCCTCGACCGCGTCGAAAGCGGCGACGTGGCGCGAGTGAAGATCACCGGCGCGACGATCGATGGTGAGCTCGCCGAGAGCGGACGCCCATTCACCAGTGTCAGACCCGAAGGCTGGGACGGGCTGGTCGATCTGCTACGCGAGCACGGCGTCGGCATGGATGTGGAAGCCTCCAACCAGAGCCCCTACATTGCCGCGTTGATCTCGTGGGCTCCGATGCTCATTCTCATCGGCGTCTGGATCTTCTTCATGCGCCAGATGCAGAGTGGCGGTAATCGCGCCCTGGCGTTTGGCAAGAGCCGTGCGCGCCTCTCGTCGAACCAGCAAAAGAAGGTCACGTTCAAGGATGTCGCCGGGGCCGACGAGGCCAAGGAAGAGCTCTCTGAGATCATCGAGTTCCTGCGCGAGCCGCAGAAGTTCCAGCGTCTCGGCGGACGCATCCCCAAGGGCGTGTTGTTGATCGGCCCGCCGGGCACCGGTAAGACGTTGATGGGTCGTGCCGTGGCCGGCGAGGCGAGCGTTCCGTTCTTTTCCATTTCCGGCTCCGACTTCGTGGAGATGTTCGTCGGCGTCGGCGCCTCGCGCGTGCGAGACCTGTTCGAGCAGGGAAAGAAGAACGCACCCTGCATTATCTTCATCGACGAGATCGACGCCGTGGGCCGTCATCGCGGTGCGGGTCTGGGCGGCGGCCATGATGAGCGCGAGCAGACGCTGAACCAGCTGCTGGTCGAGATGGACGGCTTTGTCAGCAACGAGGGCGTCATCCTGATGGCGGCGACCAACCGGCCCGACGTGCTCGATCCGGCGCTGCTGCGACCCGGGCGTTTCGACCGACGCGTCATCATCGATCGGCCAGATATCCGTGGCCGCGAGGGCATCCTCAAGGTCCATAGTCGGCACATTCCTCTGGACGCCAACGTCGACCTGTCGGTGGTCGCTCGCAGCACGCCTGGATTCAGCGGTGCCGATCTCGAGAACCTGGTGAACGAGGCGGCACTCGTAGCGGCGCGTCACGACCGCGACAAGGTCATGATGGACGATTTCGAGTACGCCAAGGACAAGGTGCTCATGGGCGCCGAGCGCCGCAGCATGATCATCTCCGACGCGGAAAAGCGCATCACGGCCTACCACGAGGCGGGCCACGCATTGGTCGCCTTCCTACAGCCCAATGCTGATCCGCTGCACAAGGTGACCATCATTCCGCGTGGTCGGGCACTGGGCGTCACCCAGCAGATGCCCCTGGATGATCGCCACAACTACAGCCTCAGCTACCTCGAGACGCAGGTGAACGTGCTCCTCGGGGGACGCATTGCCGAGGAGATCGTCCTCGAGGAGAAGACCACTGGCGCAGGCAACGACCTCGACCGCGTGACCGAGCTGGCCCGCCGGATGGTCACCGAGTGGGGCATGAGCGACCGAGTCGGCCCCTTGACGTTCCGTAGCGGTAACGGGGAGGTCTTTCTCGGTCGCGATTTCGCCCAACAGAACGAGTACTCCGAAGGCACGGCGCGCATCATCGATGAAGAGATCAAGCGCATCGTCGACGAAGGCCACGTCGAGACCACCAAGCTGCTCACCGATAATCTGGAGCATTTGCACTCCATCGCCAAGGCGTTGCTGACCCGCGAGGTGCTGGACGCAGAGGACGTCACGGCGCTCATCGAAGGCCGACCGCTGCCGGATAACGGTCCCAGCGACGGCCCCCCGGTTCCCGTGCGCAGCGAGCCCGAGTCGGACGACGCCGCCGACGAAGAACCGGCGATCGGAATCCCCGTGCAGCCAGCGGAAGGGTTCACCGGGTGATTCCCTCGGCCGGGGCCGCATCGGCCCGGCCACGACGTACTGGCGGGCAGCCGTCACCACACAACGTCGTCGTTCTGAAGGGCTTCGATCCACTTCCTGAGGTGCCGGCCGGTAGTCCGGAGTCGGACCGGCTCGGGGTAGCGCTGGGCAGCTATATCCTTCGGCTGGAGGGCGTGGGGGAAGTGGCGCTGGAGTCGCTCCAACGTGCCGTCGGTCTGGTCGGCGGACGCTGCCAGCCAGCGGAGCACGCCGGTGGGGTGGCGCACATCGCCCTGGGGATGCAACAGGTCGAAGCTTTGCGCAGCCAGCTGCTCGCCGCCCCGTCCGACTTGCTGCGGATCGCCGAGGAGATTGTCGCGGCGCTCCGCGCCTATCACCGGCGTGATTTCACGCTCCGCTGCAGGGGGAAGATTCTGGAATGTGGCCCGCGGCCGCTGCTGATGGGGATCGTCAACTGCACGCCAGACTCGTTCTACCCCGGCAGCCGACGACAGGGCGCCGATGCCGTCGAAGAAGGGCTGCGCATGGTCGAGGAGGGTGCCGACATCCTCGACGTGGGCGGCGAATCGACCCGTCCCGGAAGCGCCCCGGTCGATTCGGCGGAGGAGATTGAGCGGGTGCTGCCGGTGATCGAAGCGTTGGCCGGGAAAGTGGAGGTCCCGATCTCGGTCGATACGCGCCATGCCGCGGTGGCCCGCGTTGCCATCGAGGCTGGCGCCGGCCTGGTTAACGACGTGAGCGGTCTTCGCCATGACCCGGAGCTCGCGGCAGTGGTTGCCGAGGCCGACGTGCCGCTGGTGCTCATGCATGCGCGCGGTAAGCCGGACAACATGGTGGCGCATGCCAACTATCAGGACGTCGTGGCCGAGGTGGCACGTGAGCTGCGTGAAGCGATGGCACGCGCCCGCAGCGCAGGAGTATCTGACGACGCGATCGTCCTCGATCCCGGCATCGGGTTCGCCAAGCGTGCCGAGCACAGCCTGACGATTCTGCGTCACACGGCCGCGCTACGCTCTCTGGGTCGCCCGCTGCTGGTTGGCCCTTCGCGAAAATCCTTCGTTGGCGTCGTGTTAGATTTGCCTACGGAGGAGCGTCTGGAAGGCACCGCTGCGGCCGCTGCGGCCGCGGTGCTCTACGGAGCCCATATCCTCAGAGTCCACGATGTCGGCGTGATGCGCCGAGTCGTAGCAGTTGCGGCAGCTATCCGGTCAGAGGGCGCGGGATGGATTTCCTGAGCCAGTTCGAATTACGTCACGTTGTCGACGTGCTGTTGGTGGCGTACGTGCTCTACCGGATTCTGATCCTGATCCAGGGCACCAGGGCCGTCCGCGTAGTGGTGGGGCTGGTACTGGTCTTCGTCGCCTACACCCTGGCCAACCTGCTGCAGCTGAGCACGGTCGTGTGGCTGCTGTCGAATGTGTTCACCTACATCGTCCTCGCCCTGATCGTGCTCTTCCAATCAGAGCTCCGGCGCGGGTTGGCGCACCTCGGCCGCACTGCGGCGCTGCGCGGGCTGACGACGGTGATTCCGACAGAGCCGTTTGATGACATCGTCAGTGCCGCGACGGCGATGGCCGCCGATCGGCGTGGCGCAATTATCGTCTTCGAGCGTGCCGTCGGCCTACAGAACTACATCGATCAGGGCATTACGCTCGATGCCAAGATTTCCTACGATCTCTTGTTTTCGATCTTCCATCCGGCCACTTCGCTGCACGATGGCGCAGTGATCGTACGCAGCGACCGAATCGCGGCTGCATCGTGTTTTCTGCCGTTGACCTCCAACCCGCGATTATCGCGCGATCTGGGTTCGCGTCACCGTGCGGCGATCGGCATCTCGGAGGAGACCGACGCGGTGGCTCTGGTCGTCTCAGAGGAGACGGGCAGCCTGTCGCTCGCGGTCAGCGGCAAGATCACTCGACGGCTCGACGCCGCGTCGCTGAGCCGTCGGCTGCGCGAACTGCTGATGGTGGAGGCGGCCGACGAGCAGGAGACTGAGGACTCGGCGGTATCGTCGGAGCATCCGGTGGGACAGGACGGAGCTCCGCAGGCGGTACACGAATGAACCCCATCAGCGCCGCATGGGCGAACCTACGACCATTCGACAATCTCCCGCTCAAGCTGGTCTCACTGGCGCTGGCGTTGGGCTTGTGGAGCGTCGTGCCCGACGCGGATGTGCCGCACATCGTCAGCAGCGTGCCGGTGCAGCTGCAGAACATCCCGTCCGATCTGGCGCTCCTCGACCCCGCCGCCCTCACCGTCGAGGTGACCGTCCGTGGCATGCCGGCACGCACCCGCGATCTCACCCCAGGTCAGCTCTCCCCGCAAATCGACATGTTTGGCGCGGTCGTTGGTGACAACGTGATTACGCTGGATGCCAGCGACATCGACCGTCCGTTCGGCGTGTCGGTTGAGCGAATCGACCCGCCCCGACTTCGCATTCAGCTCGACGAGAAGGTACGTGTCGACCTCCCCATCAACGCCGTAGTGGAAGGGAGTCCCGCGACCGGTTTCGACATTGGCGACAAGATCGTCGAGCCCGCGACCGTCTCGGTCACCGGACCGGCCTCGCGTGTCGCGGAGCTCACGAGCCTTTCCACAGAGATCGTCAACGTTGCCGGTCGGCGCGAGCCGGTTACCCGCGAGGTAGCGGTGCTGACCGATGATCCGTTGGTCACCGTCGACGAGCGTGATCGAGTGACCATGACGATCGTCATCAGTGAGTCGGCTGTGCCTCGCCGACTCGACGGCATCACAGTCGAGATCGTCGCGGACGAATACAGGGTTGTGGTGAACCCAGGGGAGATCGGGATAGTGCTGCGTGGCCCACCGTCGTTACTGGATGCTCTCGGTCCAGCCGATATTGTCGCGCGCCTGGACGCCAGTGATCTGGCGCCCCGGGCGGAGGACTACCGAGTGGAGCCACAGATCGAGTTCGCGGATACCTCGTTGTCAGATCGCATCGAGATCATGGCAATCACACCGCAGAGCCGTATCGACGTCCACGTCTACGATCAGCCGGCGGCATCTTCATGACGGAGTTCGGCAAGCGGGCCGTGGATGCGCGTCTGTTCGGGACCGATGGCGTCCGCGGCGTCGCGAACATCGAGCCGATGAACGTGGAGACAGCCGTTCGATTGGGTCGCTCGGCGGCGCATGTGTTTCGCGGCGGTACCCATCGCCCCCGCATCCTCATCGGCAAGGACACCCGGCTGTCGGGCTACATGCTCGAGAGTGCGCTGGTGGCCGGCATCTGCTCGATGGGTGTCGACGCCATCCTCGTGGGGCCACTGCCGACGCCGGGGATCGCCTTTGCCACACGGACGCTGCGTGCCGATGCCGGCATCGTGATCTCGGCTTCTCATAACCCATACATGGACAACGGCATCAAGTTCTTCAACCGCGATGGGTTCAAGCTACCCGACAGGCTCGAGCGGGAGATCGAAGAGCTTACGTTCACCGGCCGCATAGATGACGTCCGGCCCACGGCCGACTCGGTCGGCAAGGCGTTTCGCATTGACGACGTGGCGGGTCGCTACCTGGAGTTCCTCAAGGGAACGTTGCCGCGTGGCTTCACGCTGGACGGCCTGCGCGTGGTCGTAGATGCCGCGCATGGGGCAGCCTATCGGGTGGGCCCGGATGTGATGGCGGAGCTCGGCGCAGAGGTGATTGCCCTGGGCACCGCACCGAGCGGCACGAACATCAACGATGGAGTCGGCTCGATGCACGCCGAGGCGGCGGCAGCGCGGGTACGCGAGGGCGAAGCCGATGTAGGCATATGCCTCGACGGCGACGCCGATCGGTGCGTGCTGGTCGACAGCGACGGCAATCTGGTCGATGGCGACCATGTATTGGCCATTTGTGCCCGAGCGTGGAAGCACAAGGGCGAGCTGCGGCACGATACCGTGGTGGCGACAGTCATGAGTAACCTGGGCCTCGATCTGGCGATGCGCGAGATCGATGTGACAGTGGAACGGACCGACGTTGGCGATCGGCACGTCGTCGCACAGATGCGCGAAGGTGGCTACTGCATCGGCGGTGAGCAGTCCGGGCACACCGTGTTTCTCGACTTCAACAGTACCGCCGATGGGCTGATCACCGCGCTGCAAGTGCTGCGCGTTATGCGCGACACGGATCAATCTCTCGGTGAGCTAGCTGCATCCATGCAGCGGTTGCCTCAGGTGCTGAAGAACGTCGATGTGGCTGAGCGCCGACCGTTCGAAGAGCTCTCCGCTGTTCTCTCGGCGATCCGCGACGCCGAGTCGAGCCTCGGTGATCGGGGGAGAGTCTTGGTGCGCTACTCGGGCACGCAGCTCATGGCCCGCGTGATGGTGGAGGGCGAGGATGCCGGCCAGATCGCCAGCTTGGCCAGTGATATCGTAAGCGCGCTCGAAGCGTCGGCCTGAGCCCGCGGGGCCGGCGCAGCGCCCCACCCGCTTCGATGAGGTAGCCGTCCCATGCCAGACTCGATGTTTCTCGGCGTCAACATCGACCATATTGCCACCGTCCGGCAGGCGCGCCGTGCCCCGGAGCCTGATCCTGTCCAAGCGGCGGTCTTGGCTGAGTTGGGTGGCGCCGATGGCATCACGGTGCATCTTCGTAGCGACCGGCGTCATATCAGCGAGCGGGATGTCGAGTTGCTCGCCGCAACGGTCAAGACTCATCTGAACGTCGAGATGGCGTCGACCGATGAGATGCTGGAGCTCGCGCTGCGGTATCGGCCGCACAACGTGTCGCTGGTGCCGGAGCGCGACGATGAGATCACCACTGAGGGCGGCCTAGACATTGCCGGTGACCCGCCACGATTTCGCGACACGGTGCAGGCGCTGCAAGCGGGCGGGATCGATGTGGCAAGCTTCATCGATCCGGATCTTCGGCAGGTCGACGCGGCCGTGGAGCTCGGCGCACAGCAGATCGAGATCAATACGGCAGCCTATGCCGATGCCAGTAAAGCACGCGACGCAGCGGTGACGCTCAGCATGCTGGAGAAGGCCGCGGCGATCGCCAGGCACGCCAGCGACAGTGGCCTGCGGGTCGCCGCCGGGCATGGCCTTACGTACCGCAATGTCGGTGCCGTCGTGCAGGTTCCACAGATTGCCGAGCTCAACATCGGCCACAATATTGTGGCGCGTGCCACCTTTGTCGGTCTTACCCGAGCGGTCCGTGAGATGAAGCGGCTGCTACGCCGCTGACTCGTGTTTATGCGGTGCCAGAGACCCAGCCGGCTGGGCTTTGCTGTTCGCTGCTTATGCTAGAATCCGACCGGTGTGGGCGGTTAGCTCAGCTGGGAGAGCACCTGCCTTACAAGCAGGGGGTCACTGGTTCGAGTCCGGTACCGCCCACCATTTTTTTCGCCGCCGGCGGCGGCGCAGCAGACCGTCGTTTGGGCGGGGCCGTGGTGTAGCCTGGTTAACACGCCGGCCTGTCAAGCCGGAGATCGCGGGTTCAAATCCCGTCGGCCCCGCCACTGATTGTCGCTGAAATCCCAAGCAGTACCGGTTGATTTCGCGATTCCTCTGCCGCACGTGGTACGCTCGTCTACGGCGTGAAACGGGGTCGCGTGGCTACACATTGGCTACACGAGCGATCTCCGGCCCGTCATGTCCGCGTCCGCCGATACACGGGTACGCACACAGACCGTGGGGAAGAAAGGGGGTCATGGTGCCGAAGGCGAGGCTTACAAAGACGGTCGTTGACCGGGCCGCGCATACCGGGACTGGCAACCAGACGATCTTCTACGACGACGATGTGACGGGTTTCGGCGTGCGGGTGTCGGCTGGCGGCGCCAAGTCTTACATCGTGGAGTATCGGCACGGAGGCCGGAAGCGTCGCGTAACTCTCGGAAGGCATGGGCCGCTGACCGTTGACCAGGCGCGCAAGCTGGCGAAGCGAGAGCTCTATTCGATCGCGGTCGGCGAGGATCCCGCTGATCGCAGGCGTCTCGAACGTGAAGGGGACACGCTCGCCGACGTTGCTTCCCGGTACCTGGATGACCTCAAGGCAAGAGCGGAGGCGGGCGCGAAGAGAGGTCGGTTATCCGGGTGGGAATCGGCCCTGCAACTCTGGAACCGGCACGTACCACCAGCCATGAAGCGTAGCAAGGTCGTCGACGTCACTGTTCAAGACGTCCGCCGCCTTCACAGACGGCTCTCCGACAAGGCCGCGACAGCCGATCACGTACGGACCGTCGTGCACGCCATACTTGAGCATGCGATCAGCGAGGGGCTGGTCCAAGTGAACGTGGCCTCAGCTGTCAAGCGGTACAGCAAGCCGCCGAAGCGGCGGCGTGCACTGACACTCGACGAACTCGCGAGTCTGGGGAAGGTGCTCCACGACGTCGAGGGGTCCGGGACAGTCGCGAGGACTACCGAAGGTGGCATGACAGTGACGTGCGACGTAGATCCGGCAGCATCGCTGTCTTTGCGGTTGCTCGCGCTGACCGGCATGCGCAAGAGCGAGCTGCTGGGGCATCACACGAAGGCCCGCCGGGGTCCTCGCGAGGGGTTGCGATGGTCTGACGTGGACCTTGATGCGGGTACCTACGAGCTGGCCGCGAACGGTGGCGGCTCCGGCAGCAAAGGTGGCGCGCCGAGAACCCTTCCGCTTGGAGTAGCGACAATCGAACTGCTGCGCACGATGAGACCCGAGGAAGTCAATCCCGAAGCCCCGGTGGTCGCGTCGCCCCGCATCCCCTCGCAGCCGTTTGTCGGTTTGGACAAACCGCGTCGACGAATTTACGAAGCTGCGGGGATCGCTGACGCAGACGCGCACTGTCTGCGCCACACCTTTGAGTCCGTGGCGTTCTCGATTGCGCCGGGTCTGGCGGGGGCACTGACTGGCCGTGCGCTGACCCGCGACTCGACGCTGAATGCGTATCTGCACGTCGACATGTCCGCGCTGCGACAAGCAGCTGACAAGGTAGCCGGGAGGATGGCGGCGGCAATGGCCGGCGAAGGAGGCGCTATGCTGCCGGTTACGCGGGGGCGGCGATGAGCGCAGCTGTCCGCTCGCCCAGCGCCCCCTCAAAGCTGACGCTCAACACCCAATACACAGGCGAGCAAGTCAAGGCAGGTGACTTCCCTGAAGGTGCGACGGCGATGGGCGAGTGCCAACAGCCTGATGGTTGTATCCACACGTTCCGGGTACGGCTCGCGGATCTCCGTGCGTCGATCCTCGAGGGGAAAGCGCTTTCGGGCGTGGGGTATCGCGTCGAACCGGGCAGCTTGCACGTCGTCGTGCAGGAGGGGTTCGAGCGGCAGCGAGGTCGCCAGCGCGGCGGTGCGGCCCCGAAACACCTGAGCGCGCTGCAGGAACTGATGGGCCACCTGGTGGCCGGTCACCCGGACGCGACGACGCGGGAGCTGTGGGAGATGATTCCAGGTGCGGAGGATGACGACGCCGACGTTTACCGCGATGGCGAGAAGGTCGTACAGCGCGAGGTCCGACGAATCAACACTCGGAGAGTGGAGGAGCATGAACGCTCCATCACCTTCGAGACGTTCCGGCGCTACGTAACCCGAGCCCGCCAAGAAGAGCGGCTGCATCCGAGCGCGTCCGTGCGCACCAAGTAAGCTACTGCGCGCCACAGGTACGTAGCATCGCCGTATGGACACGGTGACTACCGAGCACTTCGGGCAGCACCTCCTGGACACGCGGCAGCTCGCTGAGATGCTGGGGGTTTCCAGGAGAACTCTCGAGGACTGGCGCCTCCGCGGCTGCGGGCCGCGGTTTGTTCGCGCGTCGGCACGGATGGTGCGCTACCGGCCTAGCGCGGTGGCGCTCTGGGTGGCCGAGCGCGAGGTCTCGTCGACGTCCGACCCTGGCCACGCGACATGAGCGCCCATACCTCTACGGTCGCCGATG
>DASCOT010000169.1:0-37552 GCA_036012155.1 Acidobacteriota bacterium | reverse complement strand
CGTCACAGTTCATCCCGGTGGCCGAGGAGACCGGGCTCGCCCTGCCGCTGGGCGAGTTGGTGCTCGAGCGTGCCTGCATGCAGTGGCGCGATTGGCTCGCCGCAGGGGTCGGACGGGTCACCATGTCGATCAACGTGTCGGTCCGACAGTTCGGACACGAGGACTTTGTCGACCAGGTACAGGGCATCGTCGACAAGTACGAGGTCGATCCGTCGTTCTTGCGCTTCGAGATCACCGAAGGGGCGTTGATCGGTGCCACCCGCGGCGCAGCGGCCAACACCCACGCCCTGCTGGCCATGGGAATCGGGCTGTCGATCGATGACTTCGGCACCGGATGCTCGTCACTCAGTACGCTGCGTCGATTCCCCGCCGATGTGCTCAAGGTCGACAGGTCCTTTCTGGAAGGGGTGCCCGAGAACACCGAGAACTGTAGCCTGGTGTCGGCGATCATCGCCATGGCGCACAAGCTCCGTCTGCGCGTCGTCACCGAAGGAATCGAAAGTGAGGCCCAATTGCGCTTTGTACGCGCGCTGGATTGCGAATCGGTGCAGGGCCATCTGCTCGGAGAGGCAGTTCCCGCGGAGGAGATCGAGCCGCTGTTGCGGAGCAAGTTGGAGTACTCGAGCGGTTCCTCGGTGGTGCCCTTCCGTAGCCGCGCGGCTGGCTAGCCCCTTCCCCGGTGGCTAGTCCCGGGGCACCGGGGAGTCCATTGGTTCTGTCTGCGGCCGGGCCGTTCGGCTATGATCCTGGATCCTGGCGCGACGATCGGCCTCAGGCCCCGGTCGGCCCCCGCAACACACGCGCCGGCAGCAACAGCAAAGCGTGCAGGGTCTCGAAGATTGCCGAGACCCCGATGCCGACAAGTCTGAACGGCAGCGTCAGCAGCCACACGAACGGGTAGACGATAAGGGCCAGCAACGCCACTGGCCAGCAAATGACCAGCAGGATCATCCACAACAGAAACGTCCACATCTTGATCTTCCTCCGCTCCGCCGACTGCCGATTGCGTCGCGGTCAGCGCCGTTGCCTACCTTATGTTAGACGCAACCCCAGCGGCGGAGTTTCACAAACGGGGAGACCGCTGTGAATCGACGGGTCGGAGTTCTTCTCTGCATTGTCTTGTGTCTCGGTGTGCTGATTCCATCTTCTGCCCACGGCCAGGAAGCCAGGAGACGCTGGGAGCGGATGGCGCAGATCCGGCGCGACAAGTTCGACTACGTGCTGCCGGAGGCGATGCGGGAGAACCGCATCGACATGTGGATCACGGTGGTCAAGGAGGGTCTGCCCGATCCGCTCACCGACGATCTGGGGCGCGGGTACGTCGGTGGTATTGGCTACTACGTGTTCGCGGATCGGGGCGACGGTCGAATCGAGCGAGCCGCACTCGGGATCGACGGGTATCTGCTGGAGGAAAACGGTGCCTATGACATCGTTGCAAGTACGAGTCTGCGCGACTTCGTGCTGGAGCGCGATCCTCAGCGCATCGGCGTCAACATGTCGCAGAAGATCGGCGCCGCCGACGGGCTGTCCCACAGTAGCTACCTCCATCTGGTCGAGACGCTCGGTGAGCCGTATGCGGAAAGGCTGGTTTCGGCCGAGAAGCTGATCTCCGATTTCCGCTCCCGGCGGGTTGCCAGCGAGATTGCTGCCTTTGCGGAAGCCGGTGAGCTTTCTCGGGAGATCGCCGAGCGAGCGCTGTCGAACGAGGTCATCACGCCCGGTGTCACGGCGCTGGAGGATGTGGCCTGGTGGATCATGGATGAGCTCCTGGACCGTGGTCTGGAGACGTCGTTCGATTTTCCCTCCATCTACATCACCGGGCCGGAGGGGATTGTCGCGACATCGAACGAGCGCATCATCCAGCGGGGCGACCTTCTGATGATCGACTGGGGTGTCGGGTTTCTGAACATGTATACCGACATGAAGCGCATCGCGTACGTGTTGCGCGATGCAGAGTTGTCGGCTCCGCCGGGCATCCAAAACGCCTTCGATCGCGCCCGCGAGGTACGCGACATCATCCGGCGCACCATCAAGCCCGGCCCGACCGCAGCCGACATGCTTGAACAGCTCCACGACGAGATCTCGGCGGGCGGGTTCGAGATGATGAAGGAGTTCAACGTCATCTCCGGCAGTGACCAGACAGAGGTGATTATTGGCTGTCACTCGGTAGGCAACCTGGGCCACGGCATCGGGCCGTCGATCGCTTGGTTCAACCCACTCCGTCTGGGCTTCGAGATTCGACCGACCAACCTCTTCTCGATCGAATTGTTCGCCTACACGGCGGCTCCGGAGTGGGGTGGAGCGAAGGTCAGAATTCCGCTGGAGGACGACGCCATTGTCACCGAGCGCGGCGTCGAGTGGCTGTATCCGGCCAACGACCGCATTCTGCTGGTGCGCTAGGCGAACGGCCGGAGCAGGCCACTGGTGGGGCACGGTGGCGGCTCGACGCAGCCGAGCGGTCCCGCCCAGCAATGGGCACCGGTCCACGGGTATAGACTCGACCGGTCGCTTGACCCGTAGCCAGAGGTATCGATCTTGAGCTTCGTCCGTCTAGTCGACGCGCTCAACGAGAGGATTGGCCGCGCCGTTTCCTGGCTCGTTCTCGCGATGGTGCTGATTGGCGCCTACAACGCGCTGGCGCGTTACGCAGGCCGCTGGGTCGGCATCAACCTGAGCTCGAACGCGTACCTGGAAATGCAGTGGTACCTGTTCAGCCTGGTCTTCTTGCTCGGCGCCGCCTATGCGCTCAAGCACGACGACCATGTTCGTGTCGACGTGCTGTACACCCGCCTGCCGAAGCGCGCACAGCTGTGGGTCGACCTCGTCGGAACGGTTGTCCTGCTCGTCCCGTTCGCGATCTTCTCCATCTGGGCGGCCATTCCGACGGTGCTCAACTCCTGGTCGATTGGCGAGGCCTCGCCGGATCCCGGCGGGCTCCCACGCTACCCGATCAAGATCATGATCTTGGTGGCGTTCGGATTGTTGCTCCTGCAGGGGCTGGCGGAGGTGATTCGTAAGGCTACGCTGCTGAGCAGCGGGATGGATTCCGAGGGCGGGCCAGAACAGTGACCGGTGACCTGCTCCCCATTCTGATGTTCGTCGTTCTGTTGCTGTTGATCTTCACGGGCTTTCCGGTGGCGTTCGCGATCGGCGGCACCGCCGTGATCTTCGCGTTCGTCGGAGTTGCAGCAGGAGCGTTCGACTGGCCGCTGCTGCTGGCAATGCCGGAGCGGATCTTCGGCATCATGTCGAATTTCGTGCTCCTCGCGGTCCCGTTCTTCATCTTCATGGGAACGGTGCTGGAGAAATCCGGGCTCGCCGAGGATCTGCTCAAGACCATCGGCAAGTTGTTCGGCCCACTGCGCGGCGGGCTGGCCCTGGCCGTTGTGTTCGTCGGCGCGTTGCTGGCGGCCGCCGTCGGCGTGGTGGGGGCGTCCGTGGTGGCGATGGGTCTGATCTCGTTGCCTGTCATGTTGCGTTATCGGTATTCGCCGGAGCTGTCAGCCGGGGTGATCGCGGCGTCCGGAACGCTGGGCCAGATCATCCCGCCGAGCGTCGTGCTGATCGTGCTTGCTGACCAGATGGGAATTTCGGTCGGGTCGTTGTTTGTCGGTTCCCTGCTGCCGGGATTCCTGCTGGCCGGACTCTATGCAACGTACGTGGTTGGCGTTGCGCTTTTTCGTCCGGCCGCGGCTCCGGCCCTACCTCCTGAGGAACGCGAACAGCTCGGATGGCCCTTGTTGCGCGATGTGGGTCTGGTGCTGGTGCCGCCGCTGGCGCTCATTCTGGTGGTTCTCGGGAGCGTGTTCGCAGGCATCGCGACTCCGACGGAAGCCGGTGCGTTGGGCGCTGTGGGCGCCATGACGCTCGCCTGGCTCAACGGGCGGTTGACGATGCCGGCGGTGCGGCAAGCCCTCGATCACACCACCCGCCTGACCTCCATGGTGTTGTTCTTGCTGGTCGGGTCAACTGCCTTCACGCTGGTGTTTCGCGGTGCCTACGGCGACATCTGGATCGAGGAGCTGCTTACCAATCTTCCCGGAGGGCCCATCGGGTTTCTCGTTGCCGCTAACCTTACGGTGTTCATCCTCGGGTTCTTCATCGATTTCTTCGAGATCACCTTCATTATCGTGCCGTTGCTGGTGCCGGCCGCCGCGCTCCTCGGATTCGATCTCGTGTGGTTCGCGGTAATGATCGCCGTCAACATGCAAACGTCATTTCTGACGCCGCCCTTCGGGTTCGCGCTCTTTTATCTGCGTGGCGTCGCCCCGCCCGAGATTCAGACGATGCAGATCTATCGTGGGGTCGTGCCGTTCATCATCATCCAGCTGATCGGGCTGCTGTTGATCATTCTCTACCCCGGCATCGTGACCGTGCTGCTGGAGTGAGGGCCGAGTGGTCCGCCGGGTGGGCGCTGACTACCTCGCCCGAATGACGAAGAGCCCGCGCTCGATATCCGACACGATGACGTTGCCGCTCGGGAAGCCGGCATAGATACCCCAAGCACCGGTGAATGTCGCCGTCTCGCCTTCCGGATGCGTGTCGAAGTAGCCGTAGGCCTTGGGTCGGCGGGGGTCTTCGACATCGATCACTCGCAGGCCGCCCTGGTAGGCCGACATGTACATGCGGCCGTCCTGAATCATCGAGTTGTGATCGATGGTTCGTGCATCCCAGGCGATCGTATCGATGAGCACGGGATTCTCGAGGTCACCGACCCGGACGATGTACGTGGTCATACGATCGACATCCGAATTGGCGCGCTCGTCGAGCTCGTCGTTCACGTAAAGAAAGCGGCCGTTGGCACTGAGAGAGCCACTATGGCCATAGGTGGCGTTGTCGTACCTGAGATTGGCGAGCGTGATGGGGTCGGTCACGTCGATAATGTGAAGCCCGAACCTTCCGGTGAAAGCAAAGGCGATTTCCCGACCCTTGTTCCTACCCCTCTTGTACGTGGTGACGATAACGTCGTGGACGTACGCAACCTCCCAGTTGATCGGCTCCAGTACCGGATTGGCGGGGTCGCTCAGATCGGCGGCCAGCAGGCCGCCCCGGGCGATGTTGGAGCCCAAGACGTACGCGTAGCCGCTGTCCTCGTTGACGAAGATATTGTGGGCTCGATACAGCCCGGCATCCTTCACGGTTCGCGACAGCGAGACGATGCCGTCATCAATCTGCGTCAAATCGATGACCTGAATGCCATCGTTGGTCTCGTTGATCGAGTAGGCATAGCTTCGGTACACCGCCATGTCGCGCCAGTCCGAGACCGCGCCCCGCACGAGGCGGACGAACTGCGGGTTGACCGGGTCGGTGATCTCGACGAAGGCGGTGCCGGTCTTCAGGCCGACGATGGCGTACTCGCGGCCGCTCGGCGATGTGTAACCCCAGATGTCGTTGGCGTTTGTCGGCGTACCGATCATGTCGGCGCTCGATACCCACGACAACAGGTTGGTTCGCTTCGCGCCGAACACCGGGTCGGCGGACCTCGAGTAGGCGCGAGCGGAGCGGCCGGCCAGGCCGCCACCAGCGTACGGCGCTGGAATTCCATCGCGCCCGTAACCGCAACCGCCGACCAGGCAGTAGGGGTTGGATACCAAGTTGCCGGGTGATTGGCCGGCCGGCAACTGCTCGGCATACGGAGTGGCGACCGACGCGGCGCTCAGCAGCAGCGCCATGGCGACCAGCAGGCAGCCTCTATGC
This sequence comes from Acidobacteriota bacterium, assembly GCA_036012155.1. Classification (GTDB taxonomy): domain Bacteria; phylum Acidobacteriota; class UBA890; order UBA890; family WLXD01; genus DASCOT01. The sequence continues at coordinate 31,855 of DASCOT010000169.1, read as the reverse complement.
ATCAATACGGTCTCTGCTTTCCCAGGGGCAACATCGAGTGTAGCAGGCGCGCGGTTTCCCAGCCCGGATGGGCCTTCCCGTCGCGTTGGGGGGGCGCACGAGTGCCGGATCAGTCGCCGTACTCGAACGCGAAGCTCGTGTACTCCGTCTCGACCGTCCTGAACCACCGATAGGAGGCGGTGCGGAACTGTTTCCAATGGTCGTACAGCTTCCGGTAGGACGGGCTGGCGGAGGCCTGCTCCTCGTAGAGGTCGAACGAGACGCGGTACGCAGCTTCCAGGATGTCGCGCGGGAAGTTGTGCAGCTGGACACCGCCTGCGATCAATCTCTCGAGCGCCTGAGGGTTGAGGGTGTCGTAGCGAGCCGTCATCGTCATCGCCGCCTCCATCGTGGCGCCGCGGAGGATCTCTTGATACGACGTCGGCAGCGTGTCCCAGGCATCGCGGTTCACGTAGAACGCCAGGGTCGGTCCTGGTTCCCACCAGCCTGGCGAGTAGTAGTTGTTGGCGACCTGATGCAATCCCAACCGCTCGTCGTCGTGTGGCCCGACCCATTCGGTGGCATCAATCGCGCCGCGTTCCAGGGCTTGATAGATCTCGCCGCCTGCGAGCACCTGCACGGCGACTCCCAGGCGACTCATGACCTCGCCACCCAGGCCCGGAATGCGCATCTTGAGTCCACCGAGGTCCGAGAGCTGTGTGATCGGGCGTCGAAACCAGCCTCCCATTTGAGCTCCGGTAGAGCCGGCGGGGAAGTTGATGATGTTGAAGTCCGAGAACATTTCACGGACAAGCTCGAGCCCACCGCCCTCATACAACCAGGCGAACTGTTGCCTCGTGGTGAGACCGAACGGGACGCCGGTATCGAACGCCAGTGCCGGGTTCTTGCCAGTGTAGTAGTAGCTCGATGTGTTACCCAACTGGACGGTGCCTTGCTGGACGGCATCGAGCACCTGCAGGCCCGGAACGATCTCGCCGGCCGGGTAGGGCCGAATGGTGAAGCGCCCGTCCGTCATCTGGCTGATGCGCTCGGTAAGGTAGTCATTGATTCCATACAGTGTGTCGAGGCTGCGTGGAAAGCTGGAAGCCAGACGCCACCGCACGGAGGGCTGTGTGTGGACCGCCGGAGCAGCGGCATCGTCGCCAGCGCAGGCGCCGAGCGCCGCGGCGCCTGCCACCGCACCTGTTGCCCGGGTAACGAAGCTCCGTCGATCGATGCTGTTCGTCTTGCTCATGTCGACTCTGTAATGGGGGTGCAGGTGCCGAGGAACGGAGACGCAGGTTATCACTCGCCGAAACGGTCGGGGTTGGCGCTCCACGGATTGACGTCAACGTCCAGAAGCGCCAACAGCTCGGCCAGAACCATGGCGGTAGCGCCCCAGACCTCGAGGTCGTCGACGGCAAGAAACGGAACCTCCATGAGGCTCCCGCGGCGCTCTGATTGCTTGTGGCTCCAGTTGTTCGGCGACGCCAGGCTGGCGAGCGATGGCTCCAGGACCCGGGCGACCTCGTCATCCGACGGCGTCAGAGCGGGGCGCTCTGTCGCGTGGCCGACGATCGGATGAAGAATGAATCGGCTCACCGGGATGTGCAGCGGTGTCAGATGGCCGACGAGGCTGATGCGCTGACCGTCGATACCGACCTCCTCTTCGGCCTCGCGAATGGCCGCCTCTGCTTTGGTCTCGTCGGGTTCGAGTTCACCGCCCGGTAGGGAGACCTGTCCACCGTGATCGGGCAAATCGTGCCGCCGTTGAGTCAGTAGAAGATGTGACTGCTCGCCTATCGGGTAAACGAGTACGAGTCCGGCCGCATGCCGGCACCCGTCTGGCAGCACGCCAGGCTTCCAGCCGCTGCGCGGACGCGGTGACATCCTCGTCTGGGCCGGTGGGCCGGGCAGCTGCCCTCCGAGGCGCCGGCACAGCCGTCTGAGCAACGAGGGATGGTCTTGGAACATGGCTCGGGTGCCTCACCGACCGATTGGCTCGCTACGAGGGCCGCGTGCGCGCCGCACGGTGTACGTGCTTGCTCTGATATTGCCTGAATAGAATAGGGGTACGATCTCATGCCCGCTCGTCGCCGTACCCGTCAGGCTGCTGTTGCCGCCATCGCACTGGCGCTGGCCGATCCCGGTGCCGTGCCACAAGCCCGGCCATCGGTGACACGGGCACCACTGGCGGCCAAGGTTGCAGACTTGGCTGGTGCACCGGGCGTGCCGTTTGGTTCGCCGTCGTCGGCGCAGCGCCACCGTGCCGCCAAGCGCCGCCCGGTCGATCCGACAATCGACACGCGCAGCGCGTACCGGCAGGCGGAGGCGGATACGGCTCGAATGCCGCTCTACTCCAGCGAGCAGGGACGCATTCTGGATGCCGCGGAGACTCGCCGATCGCGGTTGCGCGGTGGCGTCGTGAAGGGTAGTTGGCGAAGCTTGGGGCCGGGCAATGTTGGCGGTCGCACACGCACGTTGGTGATCGATCGCCGGCGTCCCGACATCATGTATGCCGGGGGTGTCTCCGGAGGCGTATGGAAGACGACCAATGGCGGTGCCGAGTGGACAGCCGTGGGCGACGGGCTGGCGAACGTCGCGGTCAACGCCATGGCGATGCACCCCGACGATTCGCGCGTTTTGTACGTCGGTACGGGAGAGGGGTACTTTCGCGAGGACGTGCGCGGGACCGGGCTGCCACTGCGCGGCGGCGGTATCTTCCGCACCACCGACGCGGGTCGCAACTGGTCGATGCTGGCCTCGACCGGCGGCGAGGACTTCTGGTTCGTCAACGATCTGGTCTTCTCACCGACCGACGCGGACACCCTGTATGCGGCTACCCGCTCCGGAGTCTTCCGTACTTTCGATCGTGGCACTAGCTGGGATCAGATACTCGAGCCAAGCATCAAGGGTGGCTGCCTGGATCTCGAGATCCGTACCGACCAGCCTGTTGATGTGCTGTTCGCCGCCTGCGGCACGTTCGACCAGGCCACCGTGTATCGCTCGAACGATGCGGGTGCGGGTCGAGGCAACCGAGGCCTCTTCGAGGTCGTGCTGCGCGAGCGCGGCATGGGTCGCACTTCGATAGCCGTGGCTCCTTCAAACCAGGACGTCGTGTACGCACTCGCGGCCAGCAACGATCGGGGTGCCTACGAGCAGGCATTGCACGCCGTGTTTCGCTCGGTAGACGGCGGAGATCCCGGCACCTTTATGGCGCGCGTGCGGAACACCGATGCCGACGTTCAAGACACTCTGCTGCTGCACAATGCGATGCTGGCTCGTATGACGGCCTGCGGTTTCACCGAACCAAGCAGCTACTTGGCGATGGGCTGGTACGTAAATACCATTGCTGCCGACCCGGTGAATCCCGAGATTGTCTGGGCCGCAGGCGTCGATTGGTTCCGGTCAGGCGACGGCGGCCAGTCGTGGGGACCCGCATCATTCTGGTGGGCCGGTGGTCCGAACCGGGAGCCCAGCTTTCTGCATGCCGACCAGCACCGGATGCTCTTCCACCCGTCGTACGACGGGATCGGCAATCAGACAGTGTTCGTTGCCAACGATGGCGGTGTTTGGCGAACCGACAACGCGCGTGCAAGCGTATCGATCGAGGTCGACGCGACGTGTGATCCAGCCGGCAGCGACGTTGCCTGGCGACCGCTCAACAACAGCTACGAGGTGACGCAGTTCTATCACGGGTTGCCGTTCCCCGGCGGCAAGGCGTTCCTAGGTGGGACGCAGGACAACGGGACACAATTGCGACGCCGGGGCGGCGGATCGAATGGCTGGCAGAGCGTCTTCGGGGGAGACGGCGGCTATGTCGCCATCAATCCGCGCGACACCAGCGTGATGTACGTCGAGTCGCAGAACGGCAACCTGCAGAAGTCGACCGACGGAGGCGCGAGCTTCGCCTCGGCAGCGGTTGGGCTGCCGCCCGACGACGGCGGCTTCCTGGACCCGAGCGGCAGCTTTATCTTCATCACGCCCTTCGTGCTCGACCCGACGCAACCGAAGGTGCTGTGGATCGGGGGAGGCGTGATGTATCGGACCGTCGACGCGGCGCGCAGCTGGCAGGTGGCGAGCCGGCCGCTGAAAGGCAGGGTCAGCGCTATCGCCGTCGCGCCGTCCGAATCAGGGCGCGTCGTGGCGGCAACCGAAAACGGATTGGTGTACTTCGCAGAGAACGCGCTTGAGGCCGATGCCGGCACCAAGTGGCCACGACGGCGACCCAGTACTGCGTGGGCCACCTGGGTGGCGTTCGATCCCAATGACGCCGACGTCGTGTATCTCACGTACGGTGGCTTCGGGGGCCCGCATGTGTTTCGGAGCGCCAACGGCGGCCGGCGATGGAGAAGCATCGATGGCGCTGGTGATGCCGGGTTGCCCGACATTCCGGTGCACGTCGTCGTGGTGGATCCGGATGACGGTGATCGTCTGTTCCTCGGCACCGACCTCGGAGTCTTCGTCACCACCGACGGCGGCGCCGGGTGGGCCCAAGAAAACGCCGGGTTCGGCAATATCGTGACCGAATCGCTCACCCTCCAGCGCGAGGGCTCCCGACTGGCGCTGTATGCTTTTACTCACGGTCGTGGTGCCTGGAAGGTCCACGTAAAAGGAGCTCGATAGATCGCGACCGCCCGTGTCTGGAAGGAAGTGCAGTGAAGAAAAGCGTTATCGTCGGGCTTGCCGTCCTTGTGCTCGCCTTGGACTGGGCAGCGCTCGACGACATCACGACCGGGCATGAGACCAGTTCCGCGTTGGAGTACGGCATGCTCCTGCTGAGCGTCCCTGTCCTGGGCTTTGCTGGCTGGATGTGGCGAAGGCTGGGTACGTCCGCCATCGGGCACTAGAACAGGGCCAAGCTAGACTTGCAGTCTGCTGCGGCCACCCGGCCGCGAGGTGTCATGCGGCGACGAGCGGAATTCGACCTACGCCACGGCACGGACACCGACGGCGAGATCCCGGTCCACCTCCTGGGCCACAGCGACGAGGTGGCGCGCCAGGCAGTCTCGTACGAGGCAACCGAACCGGCCGCATTTCGCCACATGGTCGGAGAGCTGCCAATCTGCCATCGTAGCTACACGTTCATCGACCTTGGGTCAGGCAAGGGTCGGGTGGTGATTCTGGCGGCACGCCATCCGTTCCGCCGCATCATCGGCGTTGAAGCGTCGACGTCGTTGCACACCATCGCGAGCCAGAACATGCGTGCTTGGGCGCGGGCGGGGAACGATACGCGGCACATCAGGCTCGTCCACGCCGATGCCTCAAAGCTGGAGATTCCCGACGACCCGTGCGTGATCTACCTGTTCAATCCTTTTCGTGAGCGCGCCATGGCGCGCCTGGTACTCCACCTGAAGTGGTCGCTGCAGCGTCAGCCACGCGACCTCTGGTTGATCTATTACAACCCGCAGTTCGGTTACATGCTCGAGAACTCGCCGTTCATGGCCCGCGCCCGAGTGGGCCGCGGGTTCCATCAGGGCGACTATTCGATCTGGCGCTCCTACGGTGTCTACGGCCCCAGGGCCGGGACTGATCGGACAGGCAAAGGCGTTCGCCAAAGTGAACGCGCCTGAGCTCCTGTTCCGGCTCAGACGCCCCGACCGGCACGAACCCAAACGAGATCACTCCGATCTTCGCAAGGATTTCGCAGTCGTCGCAACACGCCGAACTCGCATCGGTTCGTCCCTGCGTCGCATTCGCGGCCACAATCAATCCAGGCACGAGGTGGAGCCGGGATGGTAGGCTCTGCGACCGATCGGGTTGGTCGTGATTGAGGCGGGCACCGCCAGTGCAGAGTCGGATGAGGATACGGGCGTGCGGAGTCAAGATCGGAGGTCGGTTTGAGCTCTGAAGCTGCCGGAGCGACGTTCTTCGGGCATCCTCGAGGACTGTCGACGCTCTTTTTCACCGAGATGTGGGAGCGCTTCAGCTACTACGGCATGCGGGCGCTGCTGATCCTGTATCTGACCGATGCGGTTCGCGGCGGCTTCGGGCTCGATACGCCAACGGCGGCGGCTATCTACGGGCTGTACGTGTTCGGGGTGTATGCGCTGGCGCTTCCCGGTGGCTGGATCGCCGACCGGCTGGTCGGCCAACGAGTGGCCGTCCTGTACGGCGGCGTCATCATTGCCGCCGGCCACTTCTCGATGGCGATTCCCTCGACCGCGACCTTCTATCTCGGTCTTTGCCTGATCGTAGTCGGCACCGGCCTGCTGAAGCCCAACGTGTCGGCGATCGTCGGCGACCTGTATCCGGAAGGCGGCGCGCGACGCGACGCGGGATTCTCGGTTTTCTACATGGGAATCAATATCGGCGCGGTCCTGGGGCCAACGATTTGTGCGTTCCTGGGAGAGGGTTACAACTGGCACCTCGGGTTCGGTGCTGCCGGTGTTGGCATGACGTTCGGGGTCATTCAGTACGTCGCAGGCAAGAAGCACCTGCTGGGTTGCGGTGAGCTGCCTGAGGCGGCGCGGCCGCAGGAGGTGCATGCTGCCTCGGTGCGCCAATTCCTCAGTGGGGTGGGCATGGTGGTGGCGCTGACCGTCGCTATCTTCCTGCTGAGCGCTAGCGGCTTGATAGTGCTGACCTTGGTGGGCTTCGCGCAGGTCACCGGGGTGCTCATCACCGTGGTGTCGATTGCCTATTTTGCCGGTGTGCTCGCGTTCGTGTGCCGCGACCTCACCGAGCGCAAGCGGGTCTTCGCCATCTTTCTTCTGTTCATCGGCGCGGCGATGTTCTGGTCGGGATTCGAGCAGGCAGGCTCGTCGCTCAACCTGTTTGCGCGCGACTTCACCAACCGCATGGTACTTGGCTGGGAAATGCCGGCGTCGATGCTGCAGAACATCAACCCGACGTTCATCATTCTGCTGGCGCCGGTGGTGGGCGGCGTCTGGGTTCGACTCGGCTCGCGCAATCCGTCGATTCCGATCAAGTTCGGCCTCGGTCTCGTGTTGCTGGGGGTGGGCTTTCTGGTCTTGGCCTGGGGGTCTCAGTTCATAGGCGAGGGACAGGTGAGCCCGATGTGGCTGGTAGTTACGTACTTCTTCCACACCGTCGGTGAGCTCTGCCTGAGCCCGGTCGGCTTGAGTTCCACGACCAAGCTGTCGCCGCAACGGCTGCAGGGCCAGATGATGGGCGTCTGGTTCATGGGTACGGCGCTGGGCAACCTGATCGCCGGCCTCGCCGCTGGCTACATCGATACCTTGCCGGTGGCCGAGCTGTTCAGCACCGTGGCGATGATCGTGATCGCCACGGGCGCGTTGTTCTTCATGTTCGCCATCCCGATCCGCAAGCTCACCGTCGGGGTCAGCTAGCTGTCCTTCGCTCCAGGTTTGCGCGAATCTACAGCCAGCTTGCGGAAGTAGCGCGCCAGGCCTCTCCACGAGTCTCCCACCAGGCCTTCGTTGAGGTACACCTCGGCATCGCTGCCAAGCAGGGCCGACTCGATCTCACGGCGCGCGTGCCGGCAGAATCGTGCCACGTGCATCTCGTCGTCATCCATTCCGGATCCCAGATCGGCACGCACGATCGCGGCCCACTCGTCTAGCCGGCGCTCGTGCTCGTCGATGTGCTGGGTCACCGGACGCGCCGGACCGAAATGGGTGAGGCAAAGGAGCGTCGGTTTCCAGGCTCGGATCTTGGCGGTCGACTCCTCCCACCCTTCGAGGTCGACGTCCGGGGGCGGCGTGGCCGGTAACACGTGGGGGCGATTGTCGATGCGGACGCCCAGTGTATCGCCGACGTAGGCGACCCCGGTGCTGGTATCGAAGTAGCCGACATGATGCTTGGCATGGCCGGGCGTGTGTTCCACGAGCATCTCGCGGCCGCCGAGCTCGATGGTTTGGCCACCATCGAGAGCTTCGACATTGGCCTCCGGCACACCCAGGAACTCACCCCACATCTCGTCCATCACCTCGCCGTAGAGTCGCTCGGCGCTGGCCAGTAGCCGCTGCGGGTCAATCATATGGCGGGCACCGTGGCGATGGACGTAGACGCGAATGTCCGGGTTTCGAGCCAGCAAGGTGCCGGTGGCTCCGGCGTGGTCAAGATGGATGTGCGTCAGCAGGATCGAGGTGACGTTGTCGACCGACAAGCCGCCGAGTCTGAGGCCGTCTTCCAACGCCGCCAACGTCGATGTGGGGCCGGGATCCACCAGCGCCACACCGTTTCCCGCCTCGATGACGTAACACCCGAGGTACTCCGGGCGGCCACGAAAGCGCACGTCGATCAGGGATGTTCCGGGGGCGACCGCTCTCACGAGTCGAGCACGTAATCTTTGTAGGTCTCGCGCAACACCAGCTTCTTGAACTTGCCGGTGGACGTTCGCGGGATCGTGTCGGTGATCTCTAGTGCGTCTGGAAGCCACCAGCTGGCGAAGTGCGGGCTCAGGTAGTTGCGCATCTGATCCAGCGTCATGGTATGTCCCTCTACCGGTACCACCACGGCCAGCGGACGCTCGCTCCATTTCGGGTGGGCCACCGGGATCACCGCTGCCTCCGCGATGCTCGGGTGACCCATGAGGGCGTTCTCGAGCGCGATCGAGCTGATCCACTCACCGCCCGATTTGATGAGGTCTTTCGAGCGATCCTCGATGCGCACGTAGCCCTGATCGTCGATGCTAACGATATCGCCGGTGCGAAACCAACCGTCATCTGTAAAGTTCTCGATGCCTTGCTCGCTGTCGTGATAGGCGCTGGCGACCCATGGGCCGCGGACCTCGAGCTCCCCCATGGTCGTCCCGTCCCAAGGCACCAAGCCGTCGTCGCCGCGGGCGCGCAGCTCGACCAGCGGGGACATGCGCCCCTGCTTGGCGCGCAGCTCCAGGCGTTGGTCGGGCCCGAGATCATCGTTGGCTGGTCCCACCTTGCTGACCGTTCCCAGCGGAGATGTCTCGGTCATGCCCCAGGCGTGCATTACCTGTAGATCGTGGCGCTCCTCGAGTGCGCGGATCATGGTCGGGGGGGCGGCGGCGCCGCCGACGATCATCAGTTCCAGGGCGCTCAGGTCATAGCGGTCGGGATCGGCGTCGAGGTGTTCCAGGATCCCCGTCCAGATCGTCGGGACGCCAGCCGTTGTGGTGACGCCCTCGTTCTCGAACAGCTCGCAGAGGCTCTCCGGGTCGAGATGGGACCCCGGGAAGACTTGCTTGGCGCCGAGCATCAGGCAGACATACGGAGTGCCCCAGGCGTTGACGTGGAACATCGGGACGACGGGTAGCATCACCGTGTGCTCGCTGATGCCGAACATGTCGGCCAGCCCCAAGGCCAAGGCGTGCAGGATCATCGACCGATGCGAGTAGACGACCCCTTTGGGCATCCCGGTGGTCCCGGACGTGTAGCACATGGCAGCCGCGTCGTTCTCCTCCAGATCGGCAACCTGATAGTCGCCGGGGTCAGCCTCGGCGATCAGCTCTTCGTAATCGAGCATCCCATCCGGGAGCGACGGCGGTGCGGCGCCGTCTGGCAGCTGTGACATCACCACGATACGTTCGGCATCGATCCGATCGAGCACCTTCTCGAGCAGCGGCAGAAGATTGGCGTCGGCGAGGATCAGCCGGTCGTCGGCGTGGTTGATGATGTAGGTGAGGTCGTCCGGGTGCAGTCGGAGGTTCAACGTGTGGAGAACCCCGCCCATTGCCGGTACCCCGAGGTAGGCTTCCAGGTGCTGGTAGTGATTCCACGCCAGGGTGCCGACGCGGTCGCCCTTGTCGACTCCGAGCTTGCGGAGCGCCACGGCAAGCCGGCGCGCCCGTTGGGCGAAGTCTCCGACGGTGTAGCGGTGGATCGACTTGTCCGGCCTGCGGGACACGATCTGGCGGTGCGTGTACAGGCTTTCGGCGCGGTTGAGAAGAGTCGGCAGCGTTAGCTGGTAGTCCATCATCAGACCGCGCATCGCCGGCTCCCTGAAGGGTGAATCGAGTGATGTGGGCGTGTGTCCCGGGTTAGTCGAGGACACGAGCGGCGGACCCCGGCAATCTGCCCTGGTCTGCCCGTGCAGCCCGGCAAGCTGCCGGGGATCGAAGCGGACCCAAAGCATATACTTCGTTCATGCCGCTGAAGAACTTCCATCCTGCCGTCGGGGCTTGGTTTCAACGTACATTCGATACGCCGACCGAGCCGCAGATCTTGGGTTGGCCGGCGATTCAGTCAGGGCGCCACTCGCTGATCGCCGCCCCAACCGGGTCGGGCAAGACGCTGGCGGCGTTTCTCGCATCGATCGACGAGTTGGTGCGACAAGGTCTAGGCGACGGCCTCGACGATGCGACACAGGTCGTCTACGTCTCGCCTCTGAAGGCGCTGTCCAACGACGTCCGCAAGAACCTCCGGCTGCCGCTCGAGGGAATAGCGCACGAGCTGCAGGAGCGTGGCCTGCCAGCCATCGAGATCCGCACCGCCGTGCGCAGCGGAGACACCCCGGCGTCCGAGCGCCAGCGGATGCTCAAGAAACCGCCGCACATTCTCGTGACTACCCCCGAGTCGCTGTACCTATTGCTGACCTCGGACGGCGGACGCACCATGCTGTCCACCGTAAAGACCGTTATCGTCGACGAGATCCATGCCGTTGCCGATGACAAGCGCGGATCGCATTTGGCGCTGACGCTGGAAAGGCTCGAAGCGCTGGTGGCTGGTCCCTTGCTCCGCGTCGGCCTGTCGGCCACGCAGAAGCCGATCGACAAGGTTGCTCGGTTTCTCGTTGGGCAGCGGTATGTCGATGACCAGGGTCGTCCCGACTGCGAGATTATCAACACAGTAGGCGTTCGCGCCATGGATCTGGCGATCGAGATGCCCGGATCTCCGCTCGAAGCGGTCATGGCGGGCGAGGTGTGGGACGAGATCTACGATCGACTGGCCGTCCTGGTCCAGGAGCACCGCACGACCCTTATCTTTGTCAACACGCGCCGCATGGCCGAACGAATGGCCAAGCATCTGAGCGAGCGGCTCGGCGAGCGGGAGGTGACCTCGCATCACGGCTCGCTATCGGCGTCGCAACGCCTCGATGCCGAGACGCGCCTCAAGGAAGGAAGCCTTTCCGGGCTGGTGGCAACGGCGTCGCTGGAGCTCGGCATCGACATCGGCAGCATCGACTTGGTCGTCCAGATGGGCTCGCCGCGGGCGATCAACACGTTGCTACAGCGCGTCGGTCGAGCCAGCCATCACGTCGGCGGCATCCCGAAGGGCAGGCTGTTTCCGCTGACGCGGGACGAGCTCGTCGAGTGCATCGCGTCGATCGACGCGGCGCGACGCGGCGAGCTCGACCAGCTGGTGATTCCAGAAAAGCCGCTCGACATTCTGGCGCAGCAGATCGTTGCCTGCGCAGCCGCAGAGGAGTGGTCCCAAGACGCGCTCTTCGATCTCGCCCGGGCCGCCTATCCGTTTCGGCGGCTGACCCGTGCCGAGTTCGACAGCACTATCGACATGCTTGCCGATGGCTTCAGCACGCGGCGAGGGCACCGCGGGCGCTACTTGCACCTGGATGCAGTCAACGGCCGCATTCGCGGCCGTCGCGGAGCCCGACTGGCAGCGCTCACCTGCGGCGGGGCGATACCCGACGCCTTCGAGTTCAAGGTCCTGCAGGAGCCGCAGGGAGTTCGTGTCGGCACGCTCGACGAGGACTTCGCCATCGAGAGCCTCCCGGGAGACATTTTTCAGCTCGCCAATACCTCCTGGAGGATCCTGCGCATCGAGACCGGTATCGTTCGCGTCGAGGACGCCAAGGGACAGCCTCCCAATCTGCCGTTCTGGTTGGGTGAGGCTCCGGGCCGCACCCGGGAGCTTTCCGAGGCGGTCTCGCGCCTGCGTGCCGAGATCGACGTCCGCCTCGGACCGATCGCCGCCGCCGAGGACGATCTCGCAGCGCACGGGAGCGGCGATCCTGAGCTCGACGGCGCCTGTCCGAACGCCGTGTTCATCGAGGGCCTGAACGCGACGGTTGAGTGGCTTCGCGCCGAGGTCGGAATCGGCGAGGTGGCTGCCCGGGCTGCCACCGAGTATCTGGCCGCATCGCGCGGGGCGTTGGCCTCGATGCCGACGCGCGACAACATCGTTATGGAGCGCTTCTTCGACGAGGCAGGGGATATGCACCTGGTGGTGCACTCGCGGTACGGCATGCGAGTCAATCGAGCCTGGGGCCTGGCCTTGCGGAAGGTGTTTTGCCGGACGTTCAACTTCGAGCTGCAGGCCGCCGCCACCGACGATGCGCTAATCCTGTCACTCGGGCCGACGCACAGCTTCCCACTGGAGGATGTATTTCGGTATCTGCGGCCGGAGAGCGTGCGCGACAAGCTCGTGCAGGCCTTCCTCGACGCACCCATGTTTCCAGTGCGATGGAGATGGAACGCGACCCGCTCGCTGGCCGTGAAGCGCTGGGTCGGCGGGAAGCGCCAGGCGCCGACCCTGCAGCGCATGGACGCCGAAGACCTGCTGGCGGTGATCTTCCCTGACTCCGTGGCCTGTTTCGAGAACATCCAGGGGGCGCGCGAGGTGCCGGACCATCCGCTCGTCGAGCAGACGGTTCGCGATTGTCTCGAAGAGGCGATGGATTTCGACGAGTTCAAGGCCCTGCTGGCGGAGATCGTCGACGGCAAGAAGAGCCTGGTGGCGCGCGACGTGCGTGAGCCCTCGCCGCTGGCCCACGAGATCATCGCGGCGAAGCCCTATGCCTTCCTCGACGACGCTCCCCTGGAGGAGCGTCGTACGCTTGCCATCCAGACGCGCCGCCTTGCTGACCCGCAATCCGCCGACGACTTGTCGGCGCTCGAGCAAGCGGCGATCGACCGCGTTCGCGACGAGGCTTGGCCGGGCGTCGAGAATCCCGATGAGTTGCACGACGCACTCCTACTGCATGGGTTCCTAAGCGAGGCGGAAGGCGGCGAGTGGGCCGATCATTTTGCGACTCTCGTGAGCGACACGCGCGCCACGACCGCGATAGTGGGCGCGCCCGATCAGCGGGCCAAGGGGCACTGCAGGATGTGGATTGCGGCGGAGCGCTTGCCGCAGTTTGCCGCGGTCTTCGGTGTTCCCGGCGACCGCTGGGAGGTGTCGCCGGCGATCGCTGCGCCCGCCCGCGCGAGCCGCCGGCAATGGTCGGCCGAGGAGGCGCTGATCGAGATCATCCGAGGGCGGTTGCAGGCGCTGGGCCCGGTGACCGCAAGCCAGATCGGCGAGTCTCTGGGTATCGATAGCGTCGCGTCGACGCCGCGTTGCTGGGTCTCGAAGGAGAGGGCTTCGCGTTCCGCGGGCACTTTGCGCTCGGAATCGAAGCCACCGAATGGTGCGAGCGCAGGCTGCTTTCGCGGATTCATCGATACACGCTCAACCGGTTGCGCTCCGAGATCGAGCCGGTGGCGGCGCGCGATTTCATGCGCTTCCTGTTCGCCTGGCAGCGCGTGGCACCTGGCGAGCAGGCAGAGGGACCCGATAGCCTCGCCAAGCTCCTGGAGCAACTCGAGGGGTTCGAGGCCCCGGCGGCGGCATGGGAGTCGGAGATCCTGCCGGCGCGGCTCCTACAGTACGATCCGGTGTGGCTCGACACGCTCTGCCTTTCGGGTCGCGTGGCCTGGGGCCGGCTCACCCCGCCTGATCGAGGACCGCGGGTAAGCCCACGGTCGGGACCGATTCGCAGCACGCCGATTGCTCTGGTGACGCGCGATAACCTCGATCTGTGGGAGGGGCTCGCTCCGGGGATCGGCCCGGAGGATCTGGAGCTCTCCGCTGCAGCACGGGCGGCGCTCGATGCGCTTCGTCGGCATGGTGCGAGCTTCTTCGGTGATCTCACGCGCTCCACGGGTCAGCTCGACAGCCAGCTCGAAGAGGCTTTGGGCGAGCTCGCAGCCTGGGGCCTGGTGACGGCCGACTCGTTTACCGGGTTGCGCGCCTTGCTCGTGCCATCGAGTTGCCGTCGGTCAAGGAAGAGCGGCAAGCGGCGCGGTCGGACGGCCATCTTCGGCATGGAGAACGCTGGCCGCTGGTCGCTTGTTCGCGCCGCCGCCGGTGATATTCCCGCCGATGTGCATGGCAGCGTCGAGGCCAGAGGCGGTGCCCACCGTGTTCTCAAGAACGAGCGTCAGATCGCGCCGGAGATCGTCGAGGGGGCCGCCCGACTCTATCTACGGCGCTACGGGGTGGTCTTCCGCCGTCTGTTGACGCGAGAGGACACGGCACCTCCCTGGCGGGATCTCGTGCGAGCCTATCGCCGTATGGAAGCGCGTGGGGAGATCCGCGGTGGCCGCTTCGTGGAGGGGTTTCAGGGAGAGCAGTTTGCACTGCCCGAGGCAGTGGGGCGCCTGCGGAAGATTCGCCGGCATGCCGACGAGGCGCTCGTCTCGCTCAGCGCCGCGGATCCGCTCAACCTTGTCGGTATCGTCACGCCGGGTGGCCGCCTGGCGGCGATTGCGGACAACCGGGTGTTGTTCCAGGCGGGAGTTCCTGTAGCCGTGCGGGAGGCCGGGGAGGTGCGGTTCCTCGTTGAGGAGGAGCCCGGAGCGCGCTGGCGACTCCAGGGTGCGTTGGTGCGCCGGAGCGTACCTCCGCTGCTGCGAGCCTATCTCGGTAGACCAGCCTGAGCGTCCCGCTCAGTGTTCGCTGACGAGGGTCAGCGTGCGCAGCAATTCGGCCAAACGGTGGCCGGCCAACGCGGCGCGACCCTCGGCGATGGGCTGAATGGCGTCGAGGTATCCGTTGGGAAGCACCTGCCCCGACTCCCGAGTACCGCCGCGCAGCTGGCCGTCAAGGTACACATGCTCAATCGCCAGGCGCGCACCCTCGGCGGCCCACGCCTGGAAATCGCCTGCCCCGCCGAAAGGCGTCTCGGAGGTATCCGCTGGCCGGTGTTGTCGGAGCTCGATCGCCCGGTTGCGGACGTCTCGATAGCGGTCGGTCCCGATGACCAGCGTGTCCCACAGCTGGTGTAGGTTGATGGTCTGCTCCTGCGCTCGGACGCGGACGTAGAAGAGGTTGCCACCGCGATCACCATTCGGGTAGCGCTCGGTGGTCAGGGCGACGCTGTGCAGCGGCTGATGAACATCGCCAACCAGGTGGAAGAGCCAGGTCAGCGCCACGGCGCGCTCCGCCCGGCTGGCGTCCGACGCCACCCGATCCATGTTGTCGCGCAGCGCGTTGAGCAGGTCGCCGTCGCCGCTTGGCCTCGGAGGCGTCAGCTCCGGTGGCGAGAAGTGGTAGTTGACGTAGTGCCAGGTAGGCCGGCTGTGACTCTCGTACCGTCCGGAGCGGATGTCGTCGGCCCATCGTGCGGCACGCATGAAGATTGCTTGATCGCGGTCGCTGTCATCCAGGCCCCACTGGCGCGGCGGGGCCAGCTGGTCGTCGAAATGCGGGTGCTGCTCGAGCAGCTCGATCACCGCGCGCAAGGCGGCCGGATCGAGCTGGCGGAGCTCCTGATAGGCGATGGCCGCGGTGACCATGTGGCCTTGGCGGCTCCACGCCGTCGCGGTCCCGGGGAAGATCAGCCCCAGGATTACGCATGCCACAGCGAGCGTCGAGGAATGTCGATGCATGGCTCACTCCCGGTCAGTCGGTCCAGGGGCACTAGTCTAGCCATCGCGCGCGCAGCGCGTGCTCGGACAGCGACAGTCGCGGCACCTGTTGCGCTGCTGGCGGTGATCGATGCCGCGCGGTTGGGCGGCTCGACGTGGGCGCCCTTGCGACGAGACGATGTCGCCAGCACCCGCTCTACGGTCAACCCGGCCTCCTGCTGATGCACAAGTCGCGAAAAAGGTGATGCCAGGGTCGTTGCCGGGAGGACACTTGAGGCGCCCTGCCGGCTATGCTTGCCAACCGTAGAGTCGCGGCTCGTTGTTCGTCACCCACAGCGCGGTCGACCATCGCGCCGCCGGCCTGTATTCACGGCCCAGGGAACAGACTGCTCGATCGACTGATCACACGTTGGCCATGACCAAGCCCTCCGATTCGACCAAGCCGGCCGATCGCACAACGGTAGCGCCGAGCTCACGATCCGATGGTACCGAGACCATCGGCCCTTACCGCATTCTGCAGAAGATCGGCGAGGGCGGCATGGGAGATGTCTATCTGGCCGAACAGCTCGAGCCGGTGCGTCGCCGTGTGGCGTTGAAGATGATCAAGCACGGCATGGACACCAAACAGGTCGTGGCGCGCTTCGAATCCGAGCGTCAGGCGCTGGCGATGATGGATCATCCCTGCATCGCCAAAGTCTTCGATGCCGGCGCAACGGAAAGCGGTCGACCGTACTTCGTCATGGAGTTCGTGCAGGGGATTCCGATCACCGAGTACTGCGACATCAAGCGTCTCAGCGTGGGAGAGCGTCTCGAGTTGTTTCAGCGAGTGTGCGCTGGGGTTCAGCATGCCCACCAGAAGGCGATCATCCATCGGGACATCAAGCCATCGAACGTGCTGGTAGCCGTTCAAGACGACGAGGCGATTCCTAAGATCATCGACTTCGGCGTCGCCAAGGCGACGGCCCAACGCCTCACCGAAAGCACCCTGTTTACGGAGCTCGGGCAGCTTATCGGTACACCGGAGTACATGAGCCCCGAGCAGGCCGACATGAGCCAGCAGGATGTCGACACCAGGACCGACGTCTACGCGCTCGGCGTGGTGCTCTACGAGTTGCTCGTCGGCGCCCTGCCTTTTTCTGCGCGAGAGCTGCGCCAGGCGGGACTGCTCGAGATCCACCGCAAGATCCGCGAAGAGGACCCGTCCAAGCCCAGCACGCGGGTGAGCAGTCTCGGAGTTGCGTCGATGGCCGCCGCAGCGCAACGACAAACCGATCCGCTGGCGCTGGTGGGCCAGCTGCGCGGCGATCTCGACTGGATCACCATGAAGGCGCTGGAGAAGGATCGGTCACGCAGGTACGACTCGCCCGCGGAGCTGGCAGCAGATCTGCGACGCTACCTGAACGACGAACCGGTGGAAGCAACGCCTCCCAGCACCGCCTATCGCTTCGGTAAGTTCGTGCGGCGCCACCGTCTGGGGGTGACGGGTGCTGCGACCGCGGTCGTGGTGCTGATCGCGTTCGCAGCGACAATGAGCCTGCAGGCCACGCGCATCGCTCGCGAGCGCGACCGCGCCAACCGCGAGGCCGAGACGGCGCGCCGGGTGTCGCAGTTCATGACCGGGCTCTTCCAGGTCTCCGATCCGAGCGAAGCTCGAGGGAATGCGGTTACCGCCCGTGAGATTCTCGATCAGGGAGTGGCCAACATTCGCGGGGACCTGGACGATCAGCCGCTGATCCAAGCGCAGCTTCTCGACACCATGGGCACGGTTTACTCGAGCCTCGGGCTCTACCAGGCGGCGATGCCCCTTCTCGAGCGCTCCCTGTCGACCCGCTCCGAGCTGCTCGGGGACGACGATCCGCAGGCGCTGATGTCGAAGGCCCATGTGATTGAGGTGCACTCCGACCTCGGAGATTTCGAGATCGCCGAGCAGCTAGGCGACGAGGTATTGGCGAGTCGGCGGCGGGTGCTCGGACAAGACCACCCGGACACTATCGAGTCGATGCGGATGTTGGTGCTCGCCTACAACGGGCAAGCTCGGTATGGGGAGGCGACGGATCTCCTGCGGCAGACGACCGAGGCCAGCGCCCGGGTTCTGGGCGAAGGCCACCCGGACACATTGCATTCGCTGGTCAGCCTCGGGGCCCTCCTCCAAAACCCAGGTCGTCTCGAGGAAGCGGAGAAGCTCACCCGCGATGCCCTCGAGGTGGGCCGTCGGAACGACGGTGCCGACCATCCGATAGCCCTCACGCTGGCCCACAACCTCGCCTCGATATCGAACAGTCAGGGGCGCTACGAGGAGGCCGAGGCGCTGGCGTCCCAGGTACTCGCCGATCGGCGCCGAGTTCTGGGTGAGGAGCACCGGTATACGCTTTCTTCCGAGTACGTGCTGGCGCTGTCGTACTTCTACCGAGGCCGGAACGAGGACGTGGTGGCGATCCTGGTGCCGAGTGTGGAAAAGGCCCGACGATCCCTCGGTGAGGATCACGCTGACACGCTGGAGTCGATGAGCCTGTTGGGGGAGGCTTATCGTGATTCAGGACAGTATCGTGCTGCGGAGCCGTTGCTGCGTGCGGCGCTGAATCTACGCCGCCGTACGCTGGGCGGAGACGATATCCGCACCCAGTGGGCGATCTACAACCTGGCCTCGCTGTTCCGCGACGAGGGACGCAACGACGAGGCCGAGCGCCTGTACTTGCAGACCCTCGAGATCGAGCTCCGGACGCTCGGGGAGGATCATCCGGAGACGGCGGAGACTGCCTTCGAATTGGCACGCATCGAGGCACGACGCGGCGATGTTCCCGCCGCCCTCGAATGGCTCCGTCGGGCGCGGCTCTACGGGTTCCCGGTTATCGAGACGTTGGTGGGCGAGCCGGACTTCGAGTCGCTCCGCAACGATCCGCGGTTCGAGGCGATCTCCGCGCAGCTTCGCCAGTAGCTGCGCGGAGCCCCTCAGTCTGGACTCGGCTCACCGCTTGACGTGTTTCCTCAGCGCCCGCGGCCCGACCTCGGCGCCGTAGACATTGCCCGCGGAGTCAGCCGCGATGCCCTCGGCGGCGCTGGTCTCGAGGCCGTCTTGATCGGGCTCCGGGTCGGGGATGAACGCGGTCACGAAGCCGTCCGTGACGCTGCCGATGCGGATGCCGCGCTTCCAGCCGGGGTTGGTGTTGGCATTGGACTCGGAATCGGCGGAGTACATCATGTCGTTGGCGTCGATGTACAGACCGCTGGGTCCACCGAACTGGGTCCAGGTCGCGAGGTAGTTTCCGTCCTGATCGAAGACCTGGATGCGGCGATTCCTGCGATCGCCGACAAAGAGGCGCCCCTGCGAGTCCATCGCCAGGGCGTGCGGGTCTCGGAACTCACCCGCGGCCTGCCCCGTCTTCCCCCAGGCCTTGATGAACGATCCATCGCTGGACAGCTTGACGATCCGGTTGTTCCCCTCGGCCCCGTGCCCGTCGGCGACGAATATATCTCCGTTGGGGGCTACCAGAACGTCGGATGGTTGCCGGAACGTGTCCTCACCATCACCGGGGACCCCCTTCTTGCCCAGCGTCATCAGCAACTCGCCGTCAGCGCTGAACTTGTAGACGACATGCCCCAGACCCTCGGGCGGCTCGCCGAAGCCGACTGCGTCGGTGACCCAGACGTTGCCCTCGGGGTCGACGTGCATGCCGTGCGGCCAGGCGAAGAGACCGCCGCCGAAGCTCTTGAGCATCTCGCCGTCCGGCGAGAACAGGAAGATCGTCGGCATGTCCGTGCCGACGCAGGTATTTGCTCCGCAGCGCTCGCCGACCCAGATGTTGACGCCATCGAGGGCCGTATAGACGGCGCTGGTAGCCCCCCATGTTCTGTTGTCCGGGAGCTCGCCCCAGACACCATCGAGGGTGCGGTAGGGGTTCGGCGAGCTATTCTGAGCCCGGACGTGCGTGAAGGCGGCCGTAACCACCAGGATCGCCAGCAATCCGAATCCGATACGGCTTAGACGTGTCATCGTAGATCCTCCAGGGAGAGGTGCATCGAGAGCTGCGCCATCCTAACCGGTCAGCGCCCCGTCGTCGCGTCTATCGGGGTAGTCACGCCGATCTGCCATCCCAGGCAGGTGGTTGCCGAGGCGATCGGCAGGCGCGACACGACGACGTCGAGGATGGCGTCGAGCGCGGTCCGGCCTCTTCACGTCAGTGCGGATCGCCGTGCTCCTCGAACGGCCCTTCGATCACGATCTGATCGAGCTGCATCGGATCGTTGCCCAGCTCGTGCTCGCCGGCGGGTGCGCCGTTCATACGAAGCAGGTAGGCGACGAGGTTGGAATATTGCTGCCGGCTCAGATCGCCCGGGTTGTCCTCCGGCATGCTGACTCTGATGATCTCGAATAGCGATCCCACCGGCTGACCGTCCCAACCGGCCATGTACTCGGGGCCGAACTCGTCCGTCTCATGGCAGTAGCTGCAGACGCGCCCGTACAGGGCATCGCCGCGTGCCGCTTCCTGGCTCGAGTAGACGCCGTCGCGAGTAGAGCGGACCGTGGATTGCGTCTCCTGCGATTCCGCTACCAGTCCGGCGGGCAGCGATGCGATCGCCAGCGTGGCCAGCCAAACTACCGCTCGAGCACCGTGCGGCACGGGAGATCGGGCGGTAGACACCTTCGGCATGCGATCGACGGCGTGGCCTCGCCTACGCGGCGGCCACCTTCTTGAGCCCCAGCACCTGCCCGAATACCTCGGTGGCGCGGTGCATCTCTTCCATCGTGCCCAGAGAGATACGCGACCAGACATCGTGGAAAGGCCTGAAATCCCTGCCCACCTTGACACCGTGCTCGGCGCAGTCGCCACGGAATTCCGCCGCCGGCACACCCAGGTTCACGAACACGAAGTTGGTTTGTGTATCGGTAGCGCGGATGCCGCGCGACTTGAACCAGTCGACGGTGAAGCGACGCACTTCCGTATTGCGAGCTTGCTCGGCAGCGGTGTGCTCGGTGTCCAGTAGGGAGGCCGCCGCGCCGGCTATGGCTGCCACATTGAGGGCCCCGTTGTACTGCCATTGATTCATCGCGGCCAACGTGTCGGTGTGGCCCACACCGTACCCGATGCGCATACCGGCCATTCCGTGGGCCTTGGAGAATGTCCGGGCCACCAGGATCCGCTTGTTCCCGACGGCGCGCTTGGCCTCCGACCGATAGGCCGGATCCGTCACGTAGTCGTGATACGCCTCGTCGATGAGGATTACGGCCTCGGTCTCGGTCATGACCCGATCGACGAAGGCGCCTATGGCGTCGGCGTCGTGTAGCGTCGCCGTCGGGTTGTTGGGGTTGTCGAGGAATACCAGGCCGGCGCCCTTGGCGGCGTCGGCCATCGCATCGAGGTCGAGCTGCATCGAGGCACCCACCGGGACGAACTCGACCGGCGTGCCGATCAGCTCGGCGTAGCCCGAGCACTCACCGTAGGAGGGGGCGCCGGTCACCAGGTGCTTCGACGGCGACGTGAAGACGTGCGTTGCGGTGCGCAGTATCTGGGTGGAGCCGTTGCCGATGATGAGATTGGCCTGCGGCACGCCTTGTGTTGCGGTGATCGCATCGACCAAGGCGGTCCTGCTGAGACCGTAGCGGGCGGTGGGGTGGTTGCCGGCGGTGATACCGATCTCCATGGCATCCAGAGCCTTCGCACCCGGGCCTAGCGGGTTCTCGTTGTAGTGCAGGAGCAGCGGCCGCCCCTCCTGTGGCAACGACAGCGACCAGGCTCGTGCGATGGATCGTGGCCCGTCGTACGCCATCACCGCAGCGGCGGCGGATCCGATACCGACCTTCTTGACGAACGAGCGTCTTGAAACGGACATCCCTCTCTTCTCCTTCGTAGAGCCGCTCATGCCAGCACCTTCGTGAATACCTCGGTGGCCCGCCGCATCTCTTGCATGGTTCCGATCGAGATCCGCGCGTGGGTGCGCTCCATCGGTGGGAAGTCGCGACCTATACGGACGCCGTGCTCTCGGCAAGCTGCGCGCATCTCTGCTGCTGGGCGACCGATGTTCACGAAGATGAAGTTGGTATTGGATTTGAGGACCTCGTAACCGGCCTTCCTGAAGTAGTTGATGGTGAAGCGCCGTGCTTCGGTGTTGCGCCGTATCTCGCGGCGTACACGCACCGGGTCGTGGAAGGTGGCGTAGGCAGCGGCGAGGCCGACGTTGTTGGCGCCGGTCGGCAACCCATAGCGCCTCAGCCGTGCGATGGTTTCCTTGTGGCCCACGGCGTAGCCAACGCGTAGGCCCGCCATGCCGTATACCTTCGAGAAGGTGCGGCTGACGAAGACGTTCGGCGTCCACAGGGCCAGCGACAGCGCCGACCGGTAACCAGGGTCAGTGACGTACTCGTGGTAGGCCTCGTCGAAATGGATGACGGTCTCCGGCGAAACGCCCTGCACATGTTCGACGAACTCGGCGATCGCCTCCGCACCATGCACGGTGCCGGTCGGGTTGTTCGGATTGCACACGAAGATCAGCCCGGCGCCTCTGGATGCTTCGGCCATGGCTCCCAGGTTCAGCATGCCATCGCGATCGACGGGGATGGCCTTTACCTCGGCCCCGAGGTACTCCGCAACACGTGCCGAGGTCAGGTAGCTGGGTGTTGCGGTAACCAGGTGCTTGGACTTCGAGGTGAAGGCCTGGACGGCGTCCTTGAGAAGCTCGCCGGATCCGGCGCCGAGCAGCACGTGCTCGGGGCGGGCGTCGTTGGCCGCCGCCAGAGCGTTCTGCAGCTCGTCTATGCCCGGGTTGGTGGTGTCGGGATACCGGCTGGCGTCGTGGAACGCCTCCCGAACGGCGTCGAGCGCCCGTCTGCCGGGGCCCAGCGGGTTCTCATTGCTGCTCAGACGGATCTCATCATTGGCCGGAGGCAACACGATCGCTGCATCCACGGTGTTGGGCCAGAGCTCATCGACCAGCGCTTCGCGGCCGCGGGCGGTGATCAACGCTCCGGGCGGCCCGCTTGTGGCTACTGCGCTACCGCCGAAGAGGGCGCGACGCGAAACCGACATGAGTGGTTACCTCCTCGCTTCAGGGGAACGTGCATCGTGTTTACCCTAGGCTACCTCGATTTGTCAAAGAACGGTTGCCGCGCCTCGCTACGGCGGCATCGTCGTAGAGTCCGCGACGTCTTTGAACGCACCGACAAGCGTGGTGAAACAGCGCTGCTGCGCGCCGAGGCGTGGTCGGTGTCGCCACCCTGCTAGCATCAGCGCATGATTCCGTTACCCGATCTGCTCCATGGCCGAAAGAACGCGTACCCGGACAACGCGCTTCTGGAGGATCTCCTCGAGCTCGCATTCCTAGGGTCCAACGAGACGGCCAGCATCCACGAGCACCTGGGTGAGTCGCCGCTGGAATCGTCGCCCTGGGATCCGAAGCTGTTCGACGAGGACGTGTTCCTGACCGAGTTCGTCGAGGACTCGTCGCATATCGAGCTCGGTGGCGTGGACTACCACGCCCATCCTGAGTTCCTGCACCGGGTTCTGTCTCGTCCGCCAGTTGATCTGCAGACGGTGCACTATCGGCAAGCGATCTTGCGCGAGCTCGAAAGCGATGCTGATGTCCGGGATCGTACCGAACGGCTTTATGTCGAGCTCATCGAGTTGCTCGATCTGATCAAGTCAGCACACACGGTTCGGACCGTGGACAACACTCCCCACCGGCTTCGCGTGCTCGGGCAGGCGCGCGACGTCATCAATCTGATGGTGACCGATTTCGCAGACTGTGGGTCGGGCCTGCGCAGGATTCACGAAGCAGGTATTGGCATCCAGGCGACGCGTCACCATAGGATCCTGACCGATCTGCTTGCCTACGAGGAGAACATCGCCTCGGTGAGCGTATCCTTGCAGCTCGGCGCCGACGGCCGTATCAAGAAGCTGCAGATCGAGGAATTCGAGGAGGCGCGCGACAATCGCTTCTACAAGTCGTCGTGGCGCCGCTGGCGCGAGCTGTTCGGCACGTACTGGAGCGGCTACAACCTCAGCTCCCGCGAGATGGTCAATCGCGTGATCATCGACGTCTACCAGCGCATCGCGCCGTCGCTGGCTCGCGTCCTGACCCTCGTTGGTCATCTCGAGGTCTACCTCACCAGCCGGGCCTTCGCCGACACCTGCCGGAAGGAGGGGCTCGACGTGTGCCTGCCGACGGTGGTCGACGATGGTGCATTGAGACTCCGGCAGGTCTTCAATCCGCTGTTGCTCAGGCAGGATGTGGCACCCGTACCTTGCGATGTGAGCGAGGAGGGTGACGAGTCGATCACCGTGGTGACCGGGCCGAACTCGGGCGGCAAGACCAGGCTGTTGCAGGGGCTCGGGCTGCTCCAGCTGATGGCGCAGTCAGGGCTGTACGTCGCCGCCGCCGAAGCCTATGTGCCGATGCGCAGCGGCCTGTTCGCATCTGTGGTGCAAACGGATTCTGCCGATCAGCTGGAAGGCCGATTGGGGCAAGAGCTGGTGCGTATCCGCACGCTGTTTCAGCACATTCGGCCGCGATCGATGGTCTTGATCGATGAGCTCTGCTCCGGGACCAACCCTTCGGAGGCCGCCGAGATCGTACTCATGGTGATGCAGCTGTTGAGTGAGCTCTCGCCGCGCGCATTCATCACCACTCATTTTCTCGATTTGGCGCGTGAGCTCGATGCGAGCCGAACGCTGCGCCATCTGGACTTTCTGCAGGTTGAGATAGACGGCGGCGAATCGACGTATCAGTTCGTCGCCGGGGTCGCCGGAACGTCGATGGCGACCGAGACGGCGCGGCGATTGGGGGTGGACTTCGAGGTGCTGTCGCAGGAGATCCATGCGCGGCTCGAGCGCGATGGGACCGTCGAGCGCCGGGTCGCTGACGGCGAACCTACGGAATAGACGCGAAGAAAAGGCTGTTGGCGTACCGGTTTCAGTGGATGGCTCTTGAGGATAAAAGCCCGGTCGCGTCGCGGCGACTATTCTTGCACAGGATGTGGCCGGTTGGTGACCGTCTCCTGGATTCAGGGGTAGCAGCCGGTATCGAGATCAAAGAACCCGTCAGAATGTCTTTTCGCTTGAGGAGCGCCGCTTGAGCTCCGGGTACTCGGCAACCCCGCTGGTCCGGAAGCTCGGAATCAAGCCCGGGATGAAGGTCGTGTTTGTTGGCGCTCCGAGCCACTACCCGGAGCTGCTCGGGTCGTTACCGGAAGGTGTGCGGCTCCTACAGCGCTTGGGGCGGGAAATGGATCTCGTGCACTTCTTCACCGCCAGCTGCGCCGAGCTGCGGCTGCGGTTTCCGGCTCTGACACGAGCCTTGGCAAGCGACGGCATGCTCTGGATCTCCTGGCCAAAGAAGTAGTCGAAGTTACCGAAGGATCTGGCGGAGCCGGATGTTCGCCACACGGGCTTGGAGGGCGGGTTGGTCGACGTGAAGGTCTGTGCGGTCGATGAAGATTGGTCGGGTTTGAAGTTCGTCTATCGGTTGAAGGACCGGCCGCCAAAGGGGCGAGGTTGATGTTCGGCCCGGCGGCCCGAATGGCGATCGGTGTGCTGCTAGTGGGTGCCTCGACGGTACCGTTGCTCAACGCGAGCTCGGGCCTGCTTACGCGCGAGTCCACCCGCGCCGGGCATCCGATGCGATACATGGTCACCGATCCGTTGTATCGGCTGGAGCTGCATCAGCTCAGCCACGCCGGCGAGGCAATCGATCACGAAGAGGAGCTAACGGGAAGCCGCGTTCCGGGCGTCATCATTGCGCACGGTCTGGCGGCCTCGGAGCGCCTGATGCTCGGGTATGCGCACGCGCTCACGCTCGCCGGTTACGCCGTCGTGCTAACCGACTTCGTCGGTCACGGTCGGAATGCGTTGCCGTTTGATCAGGACTCGCTCCAGGACGGCATCGACCACGCGTACGATGTGCTGGTCGATCAGCCAGAGGTCGACGCGGAGCGCATCGCGCTGGTGGGCCACTCGATGGGTGCCGGCGCGGTCATGGCCGCCGCCCGCCGCAATCCCGAGCGCTATCGAGCCACGGTGGCGGTGTCGCCAGTAGCGGCCGAGGTCACCAGCTCTACGCCACGCAACCTGCTGCTCCAGGCGGGTGCATGGGAGGCGCGATACCTGCGCAACGCCGAGTTCTTGCTACAGCGCGCCGGTGGTCCGAGCGACGACTTCAGCAGCGGGCGAGCTCGTGCCCTGACGCCGATCGCAGGGGCTGGGCACCTCTCGATTCTCTTCCGCCGGGCCAGTCACCAGGGTGCGGTGGAATGGCTCGACCGAGCGCTCGAGTTCGCACCAGTGGAGCGCGTCCGGTATACCGATCGCCGCATCGTCTGGTGGCTGGCTCACGTGCTCGGCTGGATGGCCATCGTTGCGTCCCTGGCGCCGGTGCTGCGCCGCGATGTGGACCGAGAAGAACACCTGATACGACGACCGATGCACTGGGTCGGGCTCGCCGGTGCCCCCCTGGTCGCCGCCCTGCTCGTTGCCGGGCTGGCGCGTCTGATCGACGTTGCCCATCTCGGCGGAATGATGGTCGGTGGCGGTCTCGCACTTTGGCTGCTGATCGCCGGGACGCTGGCACTAGCCGTAGGGTTCCGCGTCGGCCGGCCGACCGGTCGCGACGCGCTGTGGGGCGTTGGCCTCTTCGTGTTCCTCTGGTGTGTGGTCGGGATGACCTCCGACTACGTCTGGCTCAACTGGCGCATGGTGGCGCCGCGGCTGGCGCGATTCCCATTGTTCGCGTTGGCGTGCGTTCCTTGGTTTACCGCCACCGAGTTGGTGCAAGGCGATCCGCGCAGCCGCAGCCGATGGCTCGCCTGCCTGGTGCAGATCGCGGCACTGATTGCCGGGCTGTTGCTGATTGCTGCCTGGGTGCCGACGATGCAGGTGGTAACCCTGATGTTGCCGGTTCTGGTGCTCTACGTGGGCTGCCTCGTCTTCGTCGGCAGTCGCATCAACCGACCCTGGGGCTACGGGATCGGCGCCGGGCTGTTCTTCGGTTGGCTGTTGGCATCGGCATTCCCGTTGGTCGGCTAGCGCCGGCGCTCAGGCAGGCTCGGGGCTCGGTAGGGTAGGGGCGAGTCCACGGCCCAGCACATACTGCAGGTGCCGTACATACTCCCGAACCTCGGCCACCCCAACCGGGAGCCTGCCCTCTTCGAGGCTGGCCCTGATCGGTGTGAATGCGAAGAAGAAGACCAGGCTACCGAGCAGGCTGATATGCGTCAGGTAGGGGTTGACTGCCGAGAACGTACCCTCGGCGATTCCCTGATCGATGATGTCCTGAACCAATCCGAAGATCGCCAGTAGCTTCGGCAGCAGATCCTTTTCGATATGCAGACCGCCCGACATCACCTCGCGAAGGACCATTGCCGGTAGCGCCGGACGCCGTATCGACAGGTCGGCGAAGGTCTGGATGAACGCCCGCAACCGCTCGTCGGCCGCCGCATCGGAGTCGCGAATCTCCGCGAATCGTCGATGCGCATCAGCAAACGTCTCGCGCAAGATCTCGTTGTACAGCGCGTTCTTACCGCCGAAGTGGTAGCTGATCATCGCCTTGTTGACACCGGCTGTCTCGGCGATCCGATCGACCCGCGTCCCCTCGAAGCCGCGCAGCGCGAACAGATCGGTGGCAGCGTTCATCAGCGCCTCCCGCGTAGCGCCGGTATTGCGTGCGCTCTTGCGGGGCGGAATCGGCTTGTCAGTCATAGGTTGACGGTACCATCTGTGGCCCGGTCGTTGAGCTAACTAAACATTTATTTAATAATAATACCGAGCCGGATGAAAGCGGCCGGCGCGCCGCTGGATCGCCGCCACCCGGACAGCTGTTGGCCAACGATGAGCAAGCCGCACAGCGTAACGGTGTACGAAGTGGGTCCGCGCGACGGTTTCCAGAACCTCGCCCGCTTTGTTCCCACCGACACCAAGGTCGATTTCATCGATGCCCTGTCGGCCACCGGCCTGCCCGCCATCGAGGCCACGAGCTTCGTGTCTCCGAAGTGGGTACCGCAGCTGGCCGATGCGCGGGAGGTAATGGAGCGCATCAAGCGTCCGGAGGGCGTTCGGTTCCCGGTGCTCGTGCCCAACTCATTCGGTCTCGAACGCGCGCTAGCGGCGGGAGTTGAAGAGGTGGCGGTGTTCACCGCCGCGTCGGAGAGCTTCAACCGGCGCAACATCAACGCTTCGGTCGCGGAATCTATCGAGCGTTTCCGCCCTGTCGCGGAGCGTGTACGCGAGCGCCAGGGCCGCTTGCGAGGTTATGTTTCGACGGCGTTTGGCTGCCCCTACCAGGGCGACGTAGACGCGGACGCCGTGGTACGGCTCACCGCTAGTCTCTTCCAGCTGGGGTGCGCCGAGGTCTCGATCGGCGACACCATTGGTATCGCCGATCCCGAACAGGTCGGACGCATGGTCGAATTGCTGGGGGCTCAGTTCGATCTGTCGGCGATCGCATTGCATCTGCACGATACGTACGGTCGGGGCCTGGCGAACGTGCTGGCCGGGCTCGATGCGGGGATATCAGTCTTCGATGCTGCGGCCGGAGGCCTGGGTGGGTGCCCGTACGCCGCAGGCGCCTCCGGGAACCTCGCCACCGAGGATCTGGTGTCGATGCTGCATCGGCTAGGAATCGAGACCGGCGTCGACCTTCCGGCGCTCGTCGAGGCAAGCTCCCGTCTTGCTGACGCGACGAGGTTGCAGCTTCCGTCCCGGGCGCTGGCGGCGCTACGCATGCCGCGACGCCGGGTACCCGTGCCGGCGTAGGCCACGCCAGGACAGCCTGCCGGAGCACTGTCTCTGCGCCCGGGTGTTCCCGGCTAGTCCGAGCTCCAAGGCGGCCGGACCTTGTCCAGGAACGCCGTCATGCCGGCCTTGCCATCGTCGCTGGCGCGCGCCTCTGTGATCGCCTTGACCGTCACATCGGCGGCGGCCTCGACGCCGAGATGGGCGATGGCCGGTACCAGCTGCTTGATCTTGGCCTGTGCCTCAGGGCTACCCGCGAGCAGGTCGTCGACCACTCGATCGACGGCGTCGTCGAGCGTCCCCGGCTCGACCACCTCATGAATCAGCCCCAGCTCCCGTGCCCGTAGCGCGTCGAAGCGTGCACCGGTGAGGAAAAGAGCCTGTGCCTGCCCCGCGGGGAGCTTTCGCAGGACGTACGCCGAGATCACTCCAGGGACGATGCCGAGGCGAGCCTCGGTGAAGCCGAACTGGGCGGCGGTCGAGGCGATAGCAATGTCGGCTGTTGCGACGAGTCCCGCTCCGCCACCAAGCGCCGCTCCTTGCACCCGCGCCACCACCGGCTTCGGGCAGGTGGCGATCGCTCGAAGCATGGTCTCCATCCGGCGTGCGTCGTCGGCGCTCTCGGTCTCGGAGCAGTCGGCCATGCGACGCATCCAGTTGAGGTCGGCGCCTGCCGAGAAGTGCTTGCCAGTCGATCTCAGCACCACGACGCGCACGGTGGGATCGTCGGCAACGGCCAGGAAAACCTGTGCCAGCTCGGCGATCATCACGTCGTCGAAGGCGTCGTGCACCTGGGGGCGGTTGAGTACCACCGATAGCACGGCGCCGGTATGCTCGAGCCGCAAGGTAGTGGTTGGTTGGTCGGTCATTTCTCTCGACTCGGTGTTCCCTGCAACCGCTACATGCGGAATACGCCCATGCGCGGTTCCTGCATCGGAGCGTTGTAGGTGGCCGACAGGGCCAGCCCCAGCACGTCCCGGGTTTGCGCCGGGTCGATGATGCCGTCGTCCCACAGCCGCGCGGTAGCGTAGTAGGGACTCCCCTCCTGCTCATAGACGTCCAGTATGGGCTGCTTGAACGCCTCTTCTTGTTCGCTCGACCAGTCCGTACCCTCACGCATCAGCTGATCACGCTTGACCTGCGCGAGCACCATGGCGGCCTGCTCGCCTCCCATCACCGAGATCCTGGCGTTGGGCCAACTGAACAGAAACCGCGGATCATAGGCACGCCCGCACATGCCGTAGTTTCCGGCTCCGAACGAGCCGCCGACGATCACGGTCAGCTTCGGTACCGTGGCATTGGCCACCGCATGCACCATCTTGGCGCCGTCCTTGGCGATTCCTCCGGCCTCGTAGCGGCGTCCGACCATGAAGCCGGTGACGTTCTGCAGGAACACCAAGGGCACGCGGCGCAGGTCACACATCTCGATGAAGTGCGTCGCCTTCAATGCGCTCTCGGAGAACAGCACGCCATTGTTCGCGAGGATTCCCACCGGCAACCCCTGTAGTCGCGCAAACCCCGTGACCAATGTCGCTCCGTAGGTCGCTTTGAACTCATGGAATCGGCTGCCGTCGGTGATTCGCGCGATGAGCTCACGGACGTCGTAGGGCTTGCGCAGATCCGTGGGGACGAGCGCGTAGAGGTCCTCCGGCGGGTAGAGCGGTTCCTCGGGCTCCGTCTGTGTCCCCTCGATGTGCTTCACTAGGTTGAGGTTCTCGACGATATTGCGTGCGATCCGCAGGGCGTGCTCATCGTCGGTGGCGAGGTGGTCGGCGACGCCGCTCTGACGGGCATGAACATCGCCGCCCCCGAGATCCTCGGCGCTTGTCTCCTCGCCGGTCGATGCCTTCACTAGCGGCGGCCCCGCCAGGAAGATCGTGCCCTGATTGCGGACGATTACCACCTCGTCGCTCATCGCCGGTACGTAGGCGCCGCCAGCGGTGCAACTGCCCATCACGACGGCGATCTGGGGGATACGCTCGGCGCTCATTCGCGCCTGGTTGTAGAAGATGCGGCCGAAGTGCTGGCGATCGGGGAACACTTCATCCTGCATTGGCAGGAAAGCGCCTCCGGAATCGACCAGATGGATGCAGGGGAGCCGGTTCTCGAGCGCCACCTGTTGGGCGCGCAGGTGCTTTTTGACGGTGAGCGGGAAGTAGGTACCGCCCTTCACGGTGGCGTCGTTGGCGATGATCATCACCTCCTGGCCGCACACGCGCCCCACGGCGGTGATGATCCCGGCGCTCGGGGCTCGCCCCTCGTACATTCCGTCCGCCGCTAGCGGCGACAGCTCTAGCAACGGACTGAAGTCGTCGATCAGTCGCTCGATGCGATCGCGAACGAACAGCTTGTCCTGGGCGGCGTGTCGATCGCGGTACTTGCTACCGCCACCCTGCTGCGCCGCGGCGGTGCGCTCGCGCAGTTCCTCGGCTAGCTGGCGATGGTGGGCGGCGTTCTTCTGCGCTGCAGCACTATCGGTTTCCAGTCTGGAGACGATCGCATCCATAGCCAGGGTTCCCGAGGCGGAGCTGAAACTTCCGGCGGATCGGGGCGGTGTTCGAGACGCATCCTACCGCAGTGCTCGGCGGCTGGCGGTGTGCGTGTATCCAACGTCCTGTAACGAATACCTGGCGCAGGGCTCTAGCTCAGGCGAACGGCAACTTCGCCGATGCCCAGGTCGATGTGGATCCGCGCCTCGCCGTGGCCCTCTTCCCACCGCAGCTCGCGCGTAAACAGCCCGGCGCTTGCGGATCTCCCCGCCGGTGTCACCAGCGACGACTCACCGATCCCCGTGTCCATGCTCAATCGACCGACGTCCGCCTCCCGCATACGCAGCGAGACCTCGCCGATGCTCATGTCCACCGCGAGGTCGAGCGGCGCCGGCAGCCGAATCTTCATGTTGATGTGCATGCCGCCGTTGCGCCATTTACTGAAGCCGGTGAACGCGAGCTCCAGTCGGTCGCCGTCGTGGCTGGGCTCGAGCTCGACCCGGTCGGCACGCTCGCGGCACGATCGGGCCCGCCAGCCCTCGCACTCGACGCTTACCTCAACTTCGATTTGATCGGTGCTCGTGCCCTCGATCTCGAGCTTACCGATGGGGAAGTCGATGTACAGCTCGTCGAGGTTGGCGGCGCTGAAAGTACGCTTGTACTCGCGCTCTTGGCCGGAGCGTGCAGGTGCGGCGTTCGGTATGGCTACCGCGGCGATCATCAACAACGACAGCAGGCTGGCCTGCATAGCGACTCCTCCGTGACAGAGCTGGGGCGTCCGCTTCGCTAGATATAGCTACGCGCTGCGGCACCGAGGGTTTCACCGCCGTCGGCGGTTCCAGCGTGTTGTCTCGGGGGGAGAGGCCGCGATACGTTCGGCTCAAAAGCTCACCGAGTAGGCCAGGCTCAGGTTGATGCCCATCGCGTCGAACCCAGAGCCGTGCATGCGGTAGTTGGTATCGGTGAGGTTGCTCAGCGCGAACATCAGCGTTTGCGTGTCCGCGAGCGCATAGCTCCCGCGGATGCCGAGCGTCACCCATCCGGGGGTGGACGTGAAGAGCGGAGCGCCCGTTCGCCCGGCTCCGAGTACCCGCTCGATGACCTGGTCGAGCGTCTCACCTGTGGCCAGGAGGATGCCGTCCGCTACCAATCCCAGGCGCGGGCCCTGGTTGGCATAGAAG